>CAZDQP010000041.1:0-18557 GCA_964507485.1 uncultured Pirellulales bacterium
ATTTTACTCTGTGAAGGCGGCAACTTTAAAAGCGACCAAAAGCAGCTGATAAAATCGAGTCGGCATCTCTTAAATCAAAAAAACGATGTTGAAGTAGAAGTACAGGTCTGCATACCCAGCAAGAGTACTCAAGTATTAGCTGTTGGTCTGAAATCGGATAGCACAGTTGTTGGAGCAGCATTGATTGACTGCGGAGAAAGACTAAATAACAGTAAACACACAGATCAAAAAGAAAAATACACTTTAAAACATATTTTCTGCGAGATGCTTGGACTTTTGGCTGATAATTTTCAAGCAACGACTGAAACTGAAAAGCAGATTGAAACTATTAGCAATGAACTGGCACAAACTTATGAAGAACTGGTGCTGCTTCACAAACTCAGTACAAATATGAAAATTACTGAACCAGACGCCAACTTTCTTCAAATGGCCTGCGACAGCTTAACTAATATTGTCGGTGTCGAGGGAATGGCAATATTACTGGAAAAAAATATAGAAAATGAAAGACGCTTGGTTTTGTCCGCAGGTTTAGGATTATTAGACATCAATGAACAAATGGCTGGTGTTCTGAAAAACCGATTGGTTGAAGAATTAAACAACGGGCATGATGCTCTTTTGGATAGCAAAGTATATTCACCTTTCAAGTATGAATGGCCGGAAAGCATAAAAAGTATTATTGCGGTACCTTTATGGGGCAAAGGCAAATCAGGTACCCATTTTGCCGAGGATGCACAAAATAACTCCTCCATAATAGGCCTTATGGTTGCGATAAACAGAATCAATAAATCGGACTTCGACAGCACAGATGCAAAATTGTTTAATTCGGTAGCTAATGGTTGTGCTATTTTTATCGATAACGGCACACTATTTAAGGACCTCGAAGAATTATTCATAGGCTCCTTAAAAGCATTGACAAGCAGCATTGATGCAAAAGACCAATACACTCGCGGCCACTCCGAAAGGGTTGCATTTATCTCACGATGGATTGCTGAAAGAATTGAAGGAGAAGATTCTTTAAAAGGAGAAGATATACACAAAATTTATTTGGCCGGGTTACTGCACGACATCGGAAAAATGGGAGTTGACGAATCGGTGTTGCGCAAAAAAGGAAAGCTGACTGAGCAGGAACTAAACGATATGAGAAAACATCCGTCAATAGGAGCGGGCATCTTAAGTGAAATAAAACAGATGCGAGATATTGTGCCGGCTGTATTGTGCCACCACGAGCGACCCGATGGAACCGGTTATCCCAACGGCTTGGTAGGTGAGCAGATTCCTTTAATGGGTAAAATTGTTGGACTGGCAGACAGTTTTGATGCAATGACATCAAAGCGAACTTACAGGAGCGCAATGACTCTTGAAGAAGCGCGAGCGGAAATAAAGAACGATTTGGGTACACAGTTTGACGAAAAAGTAGGGTTGATATTCATTAATAGCGATATTTATCAACTCTGGGACCTTATACAAGATGGACTTGCCGAAATTAATAGCAGCAGTAATTTATCGGAATACGGCACTGCTGCTGTGGGGACATTAGTAAGATGAAAATTAAAACACAAAACTATAACGATGTTGCGGTCGTGGAGCTGCAGGGTGAATGGGACAGCGACTCTGTCGAACTGTTCCAGAGTACGATTAATGATATAATTACCGATAAAAAAGCCGGTATTGTACTGAATATGAGCGACTTAGGCTTTATTGACAGTGCAGGATTGGGACAATTGCTGAATCTGCGGGAACTCTGCAATAAGAATAAATGCCAGATTAGATTAGCTGGACTTGACGAAACTCTTCTGAAGATTCTGGAAGTTACACGGCTCAAAAATGAATTTGAGTGCTATGCAGAACTTACAGAGGCAGTAAAGAGTTTTGCATAAAGAATTGACCTTTATCGTTTGTTTATAATTGAAATACTAAGGGGAAATAATGGGGCAAATAGCATCAGAAAACAAAATGCAACTCGGTCAATTGTTATTGGCGCGTGGTGTCGTTACTGAAGAGCAGATTGAAAAAGCTCTTGCAGAGCAGAAAGAAAAGGGACATCGCAAGTTGCTTGGTGAGCTTTTGGTCGAGATGAATTATTGCACTGAAAACCAAATAGCCTCGGCGCTGGCTGAAACATATGATGTACCTTATGCCCAGATTAGTCCAAAAATATGCGATCCAAAAGTGCTTGATATCTTGCCGAGGAAATTTCTCGAAGAACATACCATTTTGCCCTTGTTTAAGGTCAATGATGAGCTTACGGTGGCTGTGAGCGAGCCGACAAACGTATTTTTGATAGACGAAATAGAGCGTATAAGTGGCTGCAAGATACAGATAGTCTGTGCAACAGCAAAGGACATCAAAGCCACAATGGATACATATCTGCCGGAAGCAAATGTCTTCGTCATCGACGACATCATTGATGAGGAAAAACTGGAGGACTTCTCATTAATAGATAAGTATAAAGCAGAGATAAGCGACCTTGAAGAAATAGCCGGCCAATCGCCGGTTGTCAAACTGGTCAATTACCTGCTTTACAATGCTGTGTTGGAAAATGCCAGCGACATTCATATAGAACCCGACGACAAAAAACTGCGTGTTAGATACAGAGTCGATGGTAAACTTTATGAAAAAATGCGGCCTCCTTATCAGATGCATGCTGCGATTGTATCACGCATTAAAATTATGGCCGAGTTGGATATAGCTCAGCGACGTTTACCTCAGGACGGCGGTATTCATGTTTTAATGGAAGGCAGACCCGTCGATTTACGTGTCTCCGTTATGCCGGGCAACTTCGGCGAAAAAGTAGTTGTCAGAATTATCGATCCGCAGAAAATTCTCTTTAATTTTGAATCTCTTGGATTTACCTACGAAAACCTGAAACTATTCAGAAAAGTAATACAATCTCCAAATGGTATAGTTCTGGTAACAGGACCAACCGGTTCAGGAAAAAATACTACTCTTTATGCGGCTCTGACCGAATTAAACAACGAAGAGGTCAATATCTGCACAGTTGAGGACCCTGTAGAATGCAATATGTCCGGTATAAATCAGTTTCAGGTCAATGAAAGTGTAGGGTTTCAATTTTCGACGGCTCTGCGGAGTCTGCTAAGACAAGACCCTAATATCATAATGATTGGCGAGATTCGAGATAAAGCTACGGCAAATATTGCCGTTCAGGCAGCACTAACCGGACATTTGGTTTTGTCAACTTTGCATACAAACGATGCCCCGGGCGCAGTGACGCGTTTGTTGGACCTCGATGTTGCTCCTTATCTTTTAAGTGCCTCTCTGATTGCCGTTTTAGCACAACGGTTGGTACGTAAGATATGCCCGGCCTGTAAAACAGAATATGAGCCTGTCAATAGCATCAAAAAAGTAGTTAAGAGTCTTGGAATTGAGGTTAAGAAATTTTACCGTGGTGTAGGTTGTAAGCAGTGCAGGAATACCGGCTGTGCCGGCCGAATCGCCATACACGAGTTATTCGTACCTAGCGAAGATATCAAGGAAATGATTAACGATAGGGCGAGTCTCAAAAAATTGCGGACGAAAGCTCTGCAAAATGGAATGGTTCCTCTTAAATTGGATGGTATTGAAAAAGTAAAGGCGGGAATAATATCAATCGAAGAGGTATTGAGAACTACACAAATCATGGATAGTGAAAATAATAAATAGCAGATGATAAATAATAAAAGTTTCGGAAAAAATAAATGAGTGTAAAAGCAGCCAGTTTGGCGGAAAAACTCGATTCTAAAAAAGAAAACAGAAAACATAAACCTGCCAGTTCGCAAACACAACAGGATTATGTCGAAGTTCAACAGGTAAACAGACCTCGGCAACCACGTATGATAAAAGTAAAACAAACTGACTTGGTTATGTTCACGACTCAATTAGCCGTAATGCTCGATAGCGGTGTGGTACTCAGCGATGCTCTCGACGCTATCGTGGAACAATCCGAAGAAGGTACACTTAAATGGATTATTTCGGATGTTTCGGAAGTAGTTAAGAGTGGTGAAAACTTTTCAAAGGCATTGAGCGACTACCCAAAAGCTTTTAATCCGATGTTTATCAGTATGGTTAAGGCTTCGGAAGCATCTGGCAAAATGGTGGGAATGCTAAGGGTGCTTAGCAGCTATCTAAACTTCGAATTCGAAACCCGTAAACGTATAAAAGCAGCCCTTACATATCCATTAATAATGGCAATTATGGCTGTAGCATCGACAGGAACATTGATGTTTTTTGTCCTGCCAAGATTCATGAAAATCTATGAAGCCAGGGGCGCTGCTCTTCCAAAACTCACCCAAATACTCTTGAACCTCAGCAAAATATTGGGAGATTTCCAGGCGATGACGATTATTCTTACGACGATTATATTTGCATCAATGGGATTATATTACTGGGCTGGAACACTAATGGGCCGACGGGTGATAGATTTCCTGAAAATACACACACCCATATTAGGTACGATGTTTATCGATACGCTTGTAACCCGAAGTATGCGTATTATGTCAACAATGGTCAATACCGGCGTGAGTTTGCTGGACACAATAGAAGTGATACAGGGCTCCTGTCAGAATTATTACTTCCAGCAGCTTTGGGCGGGGGCAGACAAAAAAATTCAGGATGGCTATCAACTGTCAGAGTCAATACTGATTTCGATGGACAGCGAAGGTTGTGAAAAACAACTAATTGTACCCGGAGTTATCCAGATGCTTCGCGCGGGTGAGAAAAGTGGTAAACTCGGTGAAGTCTGTGACAAAATATCGGTTTTTTACGAAAAAAAACTCGAAACTTCTATAAGAGCTGTTATGGCCTTTATAGAACCACTAATGATAACGATCTTAGGCAGTATTATCGGAACTATTGCTATAGCTTTGCTGTTGCCTGTATTTAGAATATCAACCGTAATCAGCCGATAAAGCTTTATCTCCGAGATATACACCTTCCCCCGGCTGGAAAAAGACATTTCCTTTTAATCCATCTCCGCCTCAGAAAAGGCTTGCAAATATATTATAGCCGGTTATAATGCTTTTTTGCATTTTATAATACGCTGTGAGGTTATTTAAAGGGCACAAATGTGCTCGAAATGATCACTGAATTATCAACAAATATTTAGGAAAGGACTTGTCTGGAAGATGCTGACAGGGCAAGAAAAAGAGAAAATTATAGGTGATTTTAAAATTCACGACGGAGACAGCGGCTCTCCCGCAGTCCAGATTGCGCTATTGACAAAAAGGATTAACGACCTTACCGAACACCTGAAAATCCATCGCAAAGACCACTCGTCAAGACGCGGCCTGTTGAAAATGGTCGGAACGAGATCGGCCTTACTCAAATATGTGAACAAAAAAGACGTCAAGTGCTATCAGGACATCATCTCCCGGCTCAGCCTGCGGAAATAAGATTCCTTTTTGCAAAGGTAACATGTTGCTTTTGCTATCATGATTAAGGTTTATATATGTTTGATGTATTAAGAGTGGAAAAGCAAATTGGGGATAAAATATTATCCATCGAAACCGGCAAAGTAGCTAAACAGGCGGATGGAGCCGTTATAGTTCAATACGGCGACACTGTTGTCCTTGTTACTGCGGTAACAGCGCCTCCGAGGTCTGAGGAAATCGATTTTTTCCCGCTGAGTGTTGAGTATCGAGAGAAGCACAGTGCAGCAGGCAAATTCCCGGGCGGTTTTATTAAGAGAGAGGGCAGACCCAGCACAAAGGAAATTCTAACGGCAAGAATGATTGACAGGCCGATTCGACCGTTATTTTCGGAGGGCTATTTCCAGGAAGTGCAGATTATCGCAAGCGTTCTAAGCGCCGACAACGTAAATGACCCCGACATTTTGGCAATGGTAGGCGCCAGTGCGGCCCTTACGATAAGCAAAATTCCATTTTTAGGACCGACCGGTGCCTGCAGATTAGGCAGAGTCGATGGCGAATTCGTAGTCAACCCGACACACAAGCAACTGGAAGTCAGTGACTTGAACCTCCTTCTCGGCGGACATAAAAAAGCGCTGAATATGATTGAGGTAGATGCAAAGCAATTATCGGAGGAGGTTATTGCCGATGCTGTCGCAACAGCACAAAAAACGGTTGTTCAGGTTTGTGAAATGATTGAGGAGCTCAGAGAAAAAGCTGGCGTCGAAAAGGAAATCCCTCTTGTCGAAATAGATGAAAATCTCCATTCACAAATCCAATCGCAGGTTGCAGATAAACTATACGAGCTCAAACAGATACCGGCCAAACAGGAACGCAAAGCCGCTATTGAAGAATTGTTTCAACAGCTCAGCACTGAGTACTGCGAAGTGGCCGATGGCACCGAAGCTAAATGCGACACTGCAACCCTAAAGCGAATTTTCGATAAGATTGAAGGCCAGGAGGTTCGCAAATTAGTATTAGAAGGCAAAAGACTCGACGGCAGAAGTTATAATGATGTCCGCCCAATCGTTTGTGAAGTTGGCATTCTGCCACGAACGCACGGCTCAGCACTGTTCAGCCGTGGTGAAACACAGGCAATAGTGAGCGTAACACTGGGTACTATCCGGGACGCTCAGATTATAGATGGTCTGTTGGATGAATATACCCAGAATTTCACGCTCCACTACAACTTCCCGCCGTTTTCCGTCGGCGAAGTACGCCCGGTTCGCGGCCCCGGCCGCAGAGAAATTGGTCACGGTGCGCTCGCGGAGCGGGCACTGAAGCCCGTAAGACCGCCGGAAGAGGATTTTGCATATACTACCAGGATTGTATCTGATATCACCGAGTCAAATGGCTCCAGCTCGATGGCCTCTGTTTGCGGCGGGACCCTCGCTTTAATGGATGCCGGGGTTCCTATCAGTAAACCCGTTGCTGGTATATCAATTGGAATGGTTAGTGACACGAACGGCCGACACGAGTTGCTGACAGATATAATCGGTGAAGAGGACCATTTCGGCGATATGGATTTCAAAGTTGCCGGTACTGTTGACGGCATTACAGCCATACAACTCGACATCAAGGCCGAAGGGTTGGCGCATAATATTATGGTCGAAGCGCTGCAACATGCAAAAACAGCCCGCTTAAAGATTTTAGAAGCCATGTGCAAAGTCATAGACAAACCCAGACCCGAGCTAAGCAAATATGCACCGAAGCTGTTAAGCATCGAAATCGACCCCGAATATATCGGCAAAGTAATCGGCCCCGGCGGAAAAATGATTAAAAGCATTCAAGAACAGACCGAAACAACTATTGAAATCGAAGAAGATGGCACCATTTACATAAGCTGCCTCGGCGGAGACGGCCACCTCAAGGCCAAAGATATTATTGAATCGATGACTCAGCCGCCGGTGGTGGGGCGGATATATAAGCAGTCAAGAGTCGTGTCTGTAAAGGACTTCGGTGCTTTTGTTGAAATCACCCCGGGAGTGGAAGGGCTTTGCCATATTAGCGAGCTAAGCGATGGATTCGTCAAGAATGTCGATGAAGTGTGTAAACCAGGCGACTTAATACCTGTCAAATTACTGGCGATTGATGACCAGGGCAGATACAAGCTTTCCCGTAAAGCCGCACTTGCTGAACTCAATGAGACAGAAAAAGCGGAAGCCGGCACCAAAAAATAATACTGTAGGTCAGAGGCAAACGGATTAAAACGTTCTGATGTTTTGCGGTACTTATATTCCAATTCATAAGATTAAAGTCTGAGGGGGACAAATAAGTGAAAAAGAATAAAAATGAGCATTTCAAACAACTCGAAGAATTAAGCAAGCTGACCGGCGAGCTTGCACACGAGATAAAAAACCCCCTTTCTACTATCAAAATTAATCTTGAGCTTGCGATGGAGGAGTTGAAAAGCCCGGACAAAAATGACCAGACATCGGCGAGGGCAATCAAAAAAATCTCTGTTATCCAGAAAGAAACCGACAGACTTGAGCATATCCTCGACGGCTTCCTGCGATATGTCAGCAAACCAGAGCTCCAGCTCGCCAGTAT
The DNA here is from genome assembly GCA_964507485.1 of uncultured Pirellulales bacterium. GTDB lineage: Bacteria > Planctomycetota > Phycisphaerae > Sedimentisphaerales > Anaerobacaceae > CAIYOL01. The sequence goes on from CAZDQP010000041.1 coordinate 7,953, forward strand.
CAATATCAATGAGCTGCTCAACGATATGGTTGATTTTTATTCGCCGCAGGCCCGCAGTCACTCGATAATGATTCGGCAGAGTTTTTCGAGCGAACCGTTGGTTTGCAGGGTCGATGCAAGTATGCTCAAACAGGTTATTTTAAACTTGTTTATCAATGCCCAGCAGGCAATGAATAGCGGTGGCGAGTTGATGATTAGGACAGGCAGACAAAAAGAAAATGCTGTCGTTCAAATTAGCGATACCGGCAAAGGCATTACGGCTGATAAGTTACCCGATATTTTTAGGCCTTACTGTTCCTTCCGCCCGAGCGGGACCGGTCTCGGCCTGGCCTCTGCAAAAAGAATCGTCGATGCGCACAACGGTATAATAACCGTTGACAGTGAGCCGGGCAAAGGTACATTATTTACCATCAAGCTCCCTCTTCAGGCAGATTGAGTGTCGACATTATGAGTAGAAATATCATAGTTTTGGTTGTTGACGACGAGCGTGACCACGCCGACGGCATTGCAGAAGCGCTCCAGAAGCATTGCGCAAAAGCGATTGCAGTCTACAACGGCCCTGACGCACTGGAAATTCTACGCAGCGAAACAATTAATATCGTCGTCACAGACCTCAAACTCGGCGGTGACATCGACGGCCTCGAAATACTAACACAGGCCAGGAAATATAATGCCGATACCGAAGTCATCTTGATAACTGCCTACGCGACTATCGAAACATGCAAAGAAGCAATTAAGCGGGGGGCGTATGATTATCTTGTAAAACCCATTGACATCGGACAGCTACGTACCCTCGTCGAGCAGGCGGGCAAAAAAGTCTCTGCTGCCGCCAAGCACAGGACAGAAGTCGCAGGAAAAGCAGGTAGCAGGGGGGACTTCGAATTTGAAGGTGTGCGGGGTAAAAGTAAAGCTATGGAAGGCGTTTTTGAAGTGCTCCGCCGCGCCGCCCCTACCGACATACCCGTTCTAATCGAGGGCCGCTCCGGAACAGGCAAAGAGCTGCTGTCCCAGGCGGTTCATTATAATTCGAAACGCGCCGATATGCCTTTCAGACCCGTTAATTGTGCCGGCCTGACAGAAACCCTCCTCGAAAGTGAGTTGTTCGGCCATATCAAGGGCGCATTTACCGGCGCTGCTGCCGACAGAAAGGGCCTCTTTGAAATAGCCGACAAGGGAACGCTGTTCTTGGACGAAATTGGAGATATGCCCCTTGCTATGCAGGCCAAACTCCTCAGGGTCATCGAGGATGGCACCGTTTTCCCGGTCGGCTCACATAAGCCGGTTGTTGTGGACGTCCGCATCATCAGTGCTACGAATCAGGAGCTTCCGACACTCATAGAACAGAAGAAATTCAGGCAGGATTTATATTTCAGAATAAAAGGCGTTAGCATTTCCCTGCCTTCCCTCTCCGACAGAACCGAAGATATACCCGAATTTGCTGACTATTTCATAAAAGAGGCCGCCGCCGAAACCGGCTCGAAAGTTACCAGCATCACACAGGCAGCCGTGAATATTCTCACTACTTTCAACTGGCCCGGAAACATCCGCCAGCTCCGAAACTGTATCAGAACAATGGTCGTATTGTCCGACCACGAAGAGCTTGATGTCGCCGACATCCCTCCCGAAATTCACCAGCTGCGCCAGCTAACTGACGGCCGGCCGAAGCAGGACCTCACTCTCAGCGAGCTTGAGAAACAGGCCATCATTGACACCCTGGCAAGGACCGGCAACAACCGCGAAAAAGCCGCAAAAATCCTTGGCATCGGCGAAAGAACCCTCTACCGAAAAATCAAAGAATACAACTTATAAAGCCGCGAATTGTGAAAATCTGAAATTTCACGTAAAAACAGATGAGTTTCTCAAGAGCTAAAATTGTTACTTTAGGTATAGAGTTCTGTTATTTATATCTTTTCCTTGCAGGGCCTGTTCTGGCGGCTGAAGTCGCTGGCACAACAGACGCCCCAATATTGGAACCGGGCAAAGAATACCACATCAAAACTGATAACGAAGCGATTGGCACCAAAAGTTTTAACGTATATGTGCCTCTTGATTATAACGAATCTCGCAGCTGGCCCGTAGTCTTCCGCTATAAAGGACGAGATGAAAAATACAATCCCGTTATTTGCCGGGCGGCAAGATTGATGACCTGCGATAGAGGCGCCATTATCGTTGGAATGGGATATCTAAAATACGGCGAAAAGACAACGACGGCTTCAGAATTCCAAGACTCTATAAAACAGGAGCTCAACAGCATCGTCGAAGTCAAAAAGTTATTATCTAAACACCTCAATATCGATAACGACCGCCTGTTTGTTTCAGGCAGCAGCGCCGGTGGATGGCTTGTATCGAGTCTGCTGGAATACAAAGCGCAACCTTGGGCGGGCGCCCTGATTTTTGTTGCCGGCCGACACCCATCCGCTGCAGCGCTTACAAACCCAAAAAGCTCTCGGGCCTTCCGGGGAATGCCCATATTCATTGGTTCCACCCTTCCGGGAGACCATCATGGAGCCAACTATAAATGGGCTATGAAGGCAAAAAATCTCTATAAAACAAGAGGTGCAATAGTAACGTTTGAAACATACGACCACAACGCCTTCGCTCACTCTCCTCTCCTGAGGGACTGGGTTCGTGCTTATATAATTGACAGTAAGACAGACTCCGTCAGAGAAAAAATCGCAAAAGCCAGGAAATTCAACCGGGCTAAACCGGCAAAAATAAACAGCGCAAAAATAATCAAAACCCAAATCGCAGAACGATTAAATATACCCTTCCGCAAGCTCTCACGCAGCGACTTAACTGGTATAACACAACTGTCGCTGATGGGTGAAAATGTCTCCGACATAACATACCTCGCAAATTTTACCTCTCTGGAAGCGCTTGATATTTCGTTCACCTACGTTGATAACCTCGAACCTCTGCTTAATTGTAAAAACCTTCGAACGCTCAATATCTCGGGAACACATATCGAAGATATAACACCTCTAAAAAACTTACCCCGGCTTGAATCGCTGTCTATGTGGAACCTTTGGCTCGACCGCCGGCAGATAAATGAGCTTAAACAAAACCTCCCGAACCTGAAAATAAAAGATTACCAATGGGACCTCTACGAAACAGACTCTATCGGCAGAATCCTGCCGAAACTGACAGTTAACCTTAATTAGATGAATAACTTCGATGTCAGAAAACAACAAGAATTTACGCAATGTTACGAACCGGCTATACAATGACCTTGCCTGGCTCTGGCCCCTCTGGGAAAACTTAGATGAATACAGAAAGGAAAGCGAACTATTTGCAGGGCTCATCAAGAGACATTCCAGTTACTCACCGACTACCCTTTTGGACATTGGTTGCGGTAGCGGCAAATTTACCTTCCATCTAAAAAGGCATTTTAAGGTTACGGGGATTGATATTAGCAATTCTATGCTGGCCGAAGCAAAGAAACTTAATCCAGATTGTGAATTCATCAATGGAGATATGCATGATTTCAATTTAGACCGACAGTTTGATTCGGTATTTATGAATGATTCTATCACCTATATGGCAAGTAAGGCTGATTTATCAGCTGCATTTAGAAACGCATACAAACACCTTAAAACCGGTGGCGTAATGATTACTTTTCCGGATATTACCAGGGAAACCTTCGTCCAGAACAAGACTCAAATCTCTACAGCAAGGGCAACCTCAAAACCGGATAATCTGGATGTCACATTTATCGAGAACTGCCACGACCCTAATCCTGACGATGAAACTTACGAAACAACTTTTGTCTTTTTGATTAGGGAAAAAGGCAAGTTGAGAATCGAGCACGATATTCACACTTGTGGTTTATTTGAGCTTGTCTCCTGGAAAGAAGAATTAAAGAACGCAGGCTTCGAACTATTTGAGGAACCATCGCTTCGTAAGACGAGAAATCTTCCTGTGTTTGTATGTGTAAAACCAGCAATTAAAGAATTAACATAATGTCGCTTTAGACCCGTGTTTCAGCCGAGATTGCAAACAAGACGATTGCTTATTCAGGACTTGATTGTGCTGCCTTCTGCTCGGATACCGTTTTTTCCCGTATGCTTACGCATACTCACTGTTTGTTTCCTCGTTGCGGCCTCCGGCAGCACTGCGCAATAAGTGTCTAAAAGCCCCCGCGGCACTTGAGAGGGGTAAAATAAATCAAATGCGCGCCTACCATTCTTATAAAAAAGGATACTTCATCACAATGCCATTGTTTGGTAATCGCTTTACAGCTCAAATTGCTAGTCAGAATATCACCTAATTGTTAAGGGGTCAGCCTTTTGCAGATCTACTTTCACTAAATTCTTTCCGAGTTCTTCTAATATCCAAACCCCGTAAAGTTCGCCGCTTTCCGAATACTCATAAATTTTGCCTGAGCTATGGTCGAAAAACCTCATGCCATATTGGTGCGCGGCTAAACTTACATTCCTCCACTTAATTATGCATTGTTGCGGCTCCCTGGCTGCCGCTTGTTCCCGCCGGGAGAAGAGACTTACTCCAATTAGCAGCAGTACTGTTGCTAAAACCACGCTATTCATCTTTCTCATTTTGATAACCCCTTTCTTTTGCTTTATTTAATTTTTTTTCGCTAAATTTATCCTCCGGACAACAGCATCTATGACCTGAATGTCCCTCATGGCCAGGATGCTTTTTATGTTCATCACCGCGGTGGTTATACGTTTGATGATGCTCGTGCTTATGATTATCAGTCTTCATAAAGACTTTTCAAAATTCTTTGTTCGTATCATTTTCATCGTAAAGTGGCTTTCTGGTAAAAATCCGGATGAGTTGCACAATAACGGCTGTCACCGCCAATGCCGCCAAAAATGCAATAAAAGTCTTCAGCCCTCCCTCGGCCATAAATCCGGACAAAAAGTATTCTGCCAAAATCAGACTGCCTATGAATACTAACAAAGGCAGTACGAAAGCCAGCAGAACCTGTCCTGTTACTGATGGCCCCTTAGTTCGGCCGATCTGCTGATATATATCGATACAGCAATGCCCCCGGCCATGCCTGTACCCGCATTTGTCACAAGCTTTAATGCCTATCATAAAACGGTTCCTTCATCCCGCGACTCTATGTAGCAATATTATTTTTATATAATAGGAATATCACACTCTTTCAGTAAGGTTTTTCCTAAAATGTCTCAGAAAAAAAGCTCAATATGCCTTCGTAAGACTTGCTTTTGCCGCCTTTCGTAGCGGAGCGGAGATCCTCGCACGTTGTTAGCAGGGACCCATTTCCCCCAACTTTCAACACCAAAAAACTTGCTTGTGCTGCCTTCTGCTCGGATACTATTTATTTACTGTAGGTTTCCTCGTTGTGGCCTCCGCCAGCACCAGCAATTAGGGCCTATCGGCAACACCAGCAATATGATATACGCATCACGAACCGATACCCCTTTGAAAAACTCCCTGGCTCCGCATTGCTGCGCACAACCGCTATCCAATGGATCGAGATTGTCATTCACAATGACTACCCAAATCGTCAAAAGTATTCGCGGCAAATGCGTCCCATTCCACTGCCGGGTCAAAGCTGTCGTAGCCGAGCCGATCCCCGCCGCTGACCGAACACTTGCGGCGAAGCGTGTGGTCAGTGGTCGTTATCCCACCGCTTCCCCAGCCCATAGGCCCGGGATCAAAACCGATTTGGCCTATCACATCGTGTGGCACTCCCTGATAGACCAGCTCAATCGCATCGTTACCGCTGAAATTTAGACCCGCCTCCAGTTGGTCGCAAAGGCCGGGCACACTAATTCCGGGGTGACCGAGAACAAACACTTCTCCCGGCGAAAGAGTGACCGAATTAAGAAAAACAATATTGGTGGGCGAAGGACTCCCGTTGTTATATACCCTCACCTCGCAACTGCCCAGATAAACTTCTACATCTCCGGCATTGTAGATTTCAACCGCCTGGTTGAGCCCCGAACCTTCGACATACTCGCTGAAAAGCAAATGTGGAATCGGACTGAACCTCGACTGCGACAGCCAGTAATCGCCGAAAACTTCCAGGTCACGCCAATCAATACGGTTATCAGCGGGAATGCTGATATCGCAGTCGGGATTCCACTCTGCATCTCCGGGCTCAGTCATCCAGGCCGATGCAAATATCGCAGAGTCGACAAAATCCACGTCGTACCCGCCATCGAAGTCGCCGATGGAGGTCCAGACAAGCTCATACGCGCCCATATCTACATCGGCTGTGATGTTACCGTCCCCGTCTGCGATTCTGGGACGGCCGCCGACGTCCGTCGTAACACCAGCTGGAACCGCTGTATTGTCACCTGCGTCAATACAGGGCGAAACCGATTTCAGTGCCAGGTTATCGTCTGCGGTGCCCGCTGTTCCATCCTGCCCATTGGCATCGACAAATTGCGGGTCTTCATCAATATTTCCCATCCCGCTGTAACCGCCCTGAACATCGCTGTAGTTAATCGTGATAGTCGAGCCGTCGTCGTTCCATATCTCGCCGCCGCTGTCCCAGAAGATACAGTTGTTTACATCAAGTGCGCTCGGCGAACCATAACCTTGAGGGTCATGGCAGGCCAGAGATGTTCCGTAAAGTGCCATATTTTGTGAAAAGGTGCAGTTGATTACTGTCAGGACACAGATGTCCCAGGCATAAATCGCTCCACCGATGTTGTTGGCCGAATTTCCACTGAAGATGCAATTGGTGATATTCGCATCACAGTAGTAGCGGTTGTGCATCCCGCCGCCGTTCTCTGCCGTGTTTCCAATGAAAATGCAGTCAATCACCACAGGACTGCCGTAGCCATAGTTGGATAACCCCCCGCCATCGTGTGCAGCATTTGCGATGAAGGTGCAGTTAGTCAGTATAGGGTAGCTGTAGGTATAATTGTGCATCCCGCCGCCGGAGTCTCCTGCCAAGTTGCCGTTGAATATGCAGTTGTTCACAGTTGGATTGCTGTCGCTCAAATTGTGCATACCGCCCCCGAGTAATCCCGAGTTGCCGCCCAGAGCGCAGTCGGTAACTGTCGGGCTGCTGTGGTAATTATACATCCCGCCGCCGAGGTATCCGAAGTTTACGATGAAACTGCAGTTGGCCACACGCGGGCTGCCGTATTCGGTGTACATCCCGCCGCCTTTCGAATTCACAGAAGGATAATTTTGATTCGCATTACCTGCGGTAACGGTAAAACCGTCTAAGACCGCGTTTGAGTCGGTACCGCTTCCTGTAACAATGTGGTAGCTGTTCTCACTCCGGCTCGGGTCGTTCTGTAAGTCGCAGGGGTCAAGCCCCGGCGTGTCGTTGCCATAGAGGTCACCGCTGAGAATCGTGATATAAGTATCCGGGTCGCGGTCTTCCCAGTCGCCGCCGCCCGCAGGAAATCCGCCGTAGATACTCACGTTATTTATGAGTTCAAATGTAGATTGCCGAACGTTGGTACCGGATGGATTAGCCATATCCTCATCCGGCCTGTAGCTCCCCTCGGCAACATGGATTTCCACCGGTTTGACAACTGAATTCGCCTCTCCCAGCGCATCCTGAAGGTGTTTATACGCGGTGGCCCAGCTGTTACCGTCCTGCACCGGCCCGGGTGCGTTCGCGTCTACGTAAATATCCGACACAAACTCGAAAGTGCAAACCCAGATGTCAAGGAGACCGCCATTGGCATCCACATAGGCGACCTTGTCGCCGAAGGTATTGTTTAGGTACTGGTTGTCCGGCCGGGTGGTCAGCGCGAAGTTGTCCTTCTCCGAAATTCGGTACAGGTAGATATCCATGTCGCTTGTGGGTGTGGCCCTCGCCGAGTAAGACACTATGTTTCCATGGATGCTCGGGCCAAATACCTGCATACCGTTATCTACCGCGCTGTAGCGGTCCGCTGGTACGACGCTCATGTCCGCAACCTCGATTGTCATGGAGTCGTCGGAGTGGGTGGCCTGCCAGACTACGTAATCTTCGAAGGTTGTCGGCTGCCGTTTGTCGACGTTGGCATCGTTCGAAATCGAGAGATAGTTGCCGGCGAGGATATCATAACCGCCGATATCATATTGGTCGCCGGCCAGCTGCTCCCAAACAACGTAACGGCTGCCTATCTCCACGTTGAGACACGGTGGAGTCGGACCGCCTATCGTTACAGCAGTTGTGCCCGCCGGCCAGGTCAAATCGAGGTAATTGATTAGGGTCTCGCCGCTCTGGCCCTGGGTCCAAACAACGATGTCGCCCTCGATACGCGCTTCAAAGACCCCCGTATTCGGTTCGGACATTAGCTCGGTCGTCGTCTCGGTTGCGAGGTCATAGAGCATGATTTTACCTATTTCATAATATACTTCATCGAATGCCGTGTAGACGATGCGGCTGCCGCTGACATCGCAGAGCAGGTCATTGGTGTTCCCGTCGCTGACCTGGATAACAGGGCCGATGGCCGTCCCGTCGGTATTGAGACGCTGACACATGATTCTGCCGGAGCCAAGGCCGTTGCCATCGTATTCCCGCGATGAGTAGACGACCATCTCACTGTTTGCGTCCGCACCGAGTCTGGGCACTGCCTCGTAATAATCTGCGGTGTTCGTTATTTGGACATCGCTGGTCACTATCGCCGTTTCTGCCACTCCTGTGGCCGGGCACGCCAACAACGCAAGAACCAGAACGCAAATTGCTAACATTCTCCCACTTCCCATTTTCCTTCTCCTTTCAAAAACCGTCACTTTAGAAATGCGCACGCACATACTGTTATTTTCTCGTAAAAATTCACCGCAATTACCGCAATAATGAATACCGCATACTGCCTCCTCCTTTCGCGGCTTGTTTAGACAACGAAAGGTAATATCATCATACTCTCACACTCCCCCCTGTCAAGATTATTCCCGAAATGTCCGTCCCCTGCAGAAAATTCACACTAACCCCCGTGGCTTGACCCGGAACTTATCTTTCTGTTCCATTACTCTTTTTGCTGTTGTGTCCTCCAGTTCGGTACTCTTCCCTATTTACTTCGGGGCTACGCCCCTGCGTAATACTAATGTTCCTTATTGCGGCCTCCGGAAACAACAGCAATTAGGGCCTATCGGCAGCACCGCGCATTAGGTAAAAAAGCCCCCGCGGCACATAAGCGGGGTAATTTCAATCAAATCCGTTGGTAGTCCTTGCAAAATCAGAAGATTTTTAAAAAAACTTTTACTCCTTCCTCTGTAACGACTTAGCTAAAACCGAACTCTCAAAAATTCCGAAATTTTCGACTCAAACGCGCAGGTCCGTCCAATTATAGAGGCAGCGATAGTCTGTTCTCGAAATGCTCTTTGACAAGTTCACATCGTTTAAAAGCCCCCGCGGGCGCGGCAGCGGGAAATCAATCAATCAAAAACAACAAATTATGCAAAACGAACCCAATTTCAGGTATGCAAAAATCAGCTTAACCCCTTATGCAGCAAAGGAATATGAAAATGTATCGCAATGCCGAAACAAACCCAAAACGAACCCAATCGAACCCAATTATATCTCACCAGTCGCGATTATTTGTCCAGCATCTCCGGTCTTTCCCGCTGCAGCCACCCCGGCAGTTGCTCACGGCTTACATTCCCCCACAGCCCTTTCTTACCTCTTCGTGCGCTTGCCTCCAGTTGTTTGTATTTATTGTAAAAATCATGCTCGAATCGCAAATCCGCATAAGCAAATCCTTCGATAAGCAGTACCTCATTCAGAAATCTGCCGTCAGGCAGTTTAACATAAGCCAGCAGTCTTCCGAATTTGCCCCTTGTGCGATGTTTTCCAAGGTAAACACTGACCTTCTTTCCGAGTACCGTTTTATTCGTAAAATCAGCGGCCTCCGGCCCGAAATACATTACACCTGCTTTAGAACTCTTCGTCTCCGGCGCATCTACCCCCCAGAGCCGTATCCTCGTGTGTTCATATTCACCATCGGGTACATTTATATCGATAGTGTCACCGTCAACAACATTCACAACAGAAAAGGTCTTATCGTGATATTTTCCAAAATCGTACGCCTTCGTCTGTTCCGGGGATTTGAACCGGGCCTGCCGTCTGAGTATAACCTGACTTCGGTCGAGCCAGACAATTACCGCCGCCACCAGCAAACAGAGGATGAAAATAACAGAACGCCTCCGCTTACTCATTGCGAAAGCTGTTTTCTTTGGTTTAGACGGCAACAGGAATTATTTAATCCTTATTTTGTTCGCTCCCGTGGGGGCTTGTCCAACTCAAAAGCGGTAGAAACAGTCCTTAATGCCTCATCGGCCTGGTCTTTGCTCACAACACAACTGATGCGGATTTCACTGGTGGTAATAGAATCGATATTGATTTTAGCCGTAGCCAGCGCTCCGAACATCCTCTCCGCCACACCGTAATGAGTCCGCATACCAACCCCAACCACGGAAATCTCGGCTATATCATCGCGAATAAAAATGCTTTCGCAATTAACCTCGCCTTTGATTTTCTCAGCGGCCTCTTTAGCAGCAGACAAATCGGAAATACCTATCAAAAACGAAAGGTTCGCTTTCTTGCTGCTGACTTCCGTCTGCATAATATCATTTACGACAACTTTGGCATTGGCCAGCGAAGCAAAAATTTTCGCCGCATTGCCCGGTTCGTTATCCACATTTACAAGGTCTATCTTGGCC
>CAZDQP010000042.1:0-18510 GCA_964507485.1 uncultured Pirellulales bacterium
CGATTGGACTGGTCCAGAGGGATACCGGTTAAAGGTTCCAGACTTGTGAAATATCGGGACTTGGGCGATAGTGTTGCTTATGTCGCTATAAACACATTTGGCTCAAACGAAGTTATAAGTGAATTTGATGAGATTATGAAAAGCCTTGGCGAGATTAAAGGGCTGATCATAGATGTCCGGGAAAATGGCGGCGGCAACAGCTCAAATGGCGATGCAATAATCAGCCGCTTGATTGATAAACCTATTCAGAGCACACTTTGGAAAACGCCCCAACATATCGCTGCCTTCGAGGCGTGGGGACGTCCCAAGAAGTGGTTCGTGGGTGAGCCGAGTATGGTTGAACCTCAAGGGGGCGAAAACTATCTTGGCCCGCTTGTGATTTTGATAGGCCCCAAAACCGCCAGTTCCGCGGAGGATTTTGTTGTACCATTACACGCCAGCACCAGGGCGACTCTGGTAGGAGAAAAGACAGCAGGCACTACAGGACAGCCCTTGCGATTTGATTTCTCTTATATCATTCAGGGACGAGTATGTACAAAACGTGATACGTACCCAGATGGGCGGGAATTTGTCGGCGTCGGCATTATTCCAGATGTGGAGGTTCATCCAACAGCCGCTGACATCACGGCTGGCAAAGATGTCGTTCTGGAAAAGGGATTAGAAGTGTTGCGTTCCAAGATTAAGCAACGGAACGAGTAATACATGTCCAAGGAAATCGCTAATTACGCGGTCAGTGAACAAACCAGTCAGGGTCGGAGGTTCGTGGAAAAGCCGCATCCGTACCGCTGTGACTTCGAGCGTGACCGCGACCGTATAATTCATTGCTCGGCATTTCGTCGGCTGGAAGGCAAAACGCAGGTGTTCACACCAGGATTGGATGATTATTACCGCACACGCCTTACTCACAGCATCGAAGTCGCACAAATAGGCAGAACCATCGCCAAGGAACTCGGCCTAAATGTTAATCTTACCGAAGCGATATGCCTAGCGCACGATTTGGGACACCCGCCCTTTGGACATGCTGGCGAAAAAATTCTCAATACTTTAATGACCGAATTCGGCGGCTTCGAACACAACCGGCAGTCCCTGCGAATTGTCGATTTGCTCGAACATCCGTATCCCGATTTCACTGGCCTTAATCTGATGTATGAAACCCGGCTCGGATTAGCTAAACACAGAAGCCCTTATGACAATCCGAAGGATGATACCTTCGATGAACTGAATTGCTCACTCGAAGGACAGATAGCAGATATCGCCGACCGCATAGCTGTTAACTCCCATGACCTTGAAGATGGTATGCGGGCCGGTCTGATCTACAACGACCAGTTAAAAAACATAGAAATATTTATGAAAGCACAAGAGCGGATAAATGCAAAGGCCATCGGCGATCCGACAATTCAAAGAACAAGAACAGCAAAAATAATTATAGATATACTTGTAAGTGACTGCATCGATGTAAGCCAAAAAACTATCGCCGGAGCAAACCTTAAAAGTGCTGACGACGTATATCGCCATAGTGAAAATTTGATTATTCTTTCAACTGAAAATGATGAAAAACTTGCTTCTTTAGAAAAATTTTTACTGCAGAATTTTTATCAGAACAAGTCAGTAATGCGAACGGCAGAACAAGTTGAGAATTGGCTTGAGCAGCTTTTTAATAACTTTTGTCGTAGACAGGAATTAATGCCGGGCTACTTCAGGCAGTTGATAATCCAGGAAGGTTTGCAGCGGACAGTGTGCGATTATATTGCGGGTATGACCGACAGATTTTGCTTGAAAACATTGAAAAAAATCCAACCAGAATCTGTTGATAACCTTTGACTTAACTTAAGCATTCGGCTAACTTTCGATAACTATGAAAAATTTGCTTACATCGTGCTTTGGTCTTGGCTGGCTGCCTGGTGCTCCGGGTACTTGGGGCTCATTGCCGGTTGCTTTGCTCTTTGCTTTGATGTTTAACTTTGGTGTGTCAGTCCTATTAGTTTCAAGTGTAATGGCGGTGCTGACTTTAGCCGGGTCTATCATTTGTGTGAAATATGCACCGGCTGTTGTCATTGCGACCGGCAAGACAGATCCTCCCGAAATAGTGGCTGATGAATTCGCAGGTCAGGCGTTAACGTTTTTATCAACTGGTTTTTGGGTGGTAAGGAAACTCTCTTTCGGGCAATTCTGGATTGTCGCAGGACTTGGTTTTTTACTTTTTAGGATATTTGATATTGCCAAGCCGTGGCCAATACGTAGGCTTGAAAAACTACCTAAAGGTTGGGGAATACTTGCCGATGATTTGCTGGCAGGTGTTTTCGCAGCAATATCTCTGCAGATTTTTATCCACCTCTGGTTTAACGGATAGCCGATCGATTAGGAAGTGAAAATGACAAAAGAATATTCTATTGAAGTTTGTAAAAAACTTGAGAATGGATTTCGTGAAGCTAAACTGCATCGGCCGATGCGAATCATTCGATACGATGAAGGTACTAAGCTTACTTATGACGTGGTAGATATTGCACGGGCAAATACGGCTCGGGTACAGTTGCTAATTGAAAAATTTATTGGTGGTGGGTTTGCCGGGCAGGTTTACAAAGTAAAAGTGCTGGAAATTCAGGCTAATAATGGACAGATAGAGGGTGTAGATGTTGGTAAAACTTATGCGATGAAGATTCTTGTACCGCCTTCCAATTTTGCACGCCTGTTTCGTAATGTGCTTTACTGGATTGGTTTTCAGGGGCCGTTTCAGCTTCAGCTAAATCCAACAGCAGTCAGGGCAGGTGCCATTTGGCAGAAGTTCATTCGGCGTGGTGCAAAGATTCGGTTCGGCAGCGAAAGTTCAGTTGTAGATATTTATGCAACGTTCGTGGATAGTACACTCGGTAGTTGCGGTGAGCTTCGTGAATGGGTTGATGGGCGCATCTGGCGATTGGAGGTCGATGACCGGTTGGACTTGCTGAGACGTTGGCGTCGTGGTAAGACAGTTGACAAGCAGCAACTCGGTTCACCGGAATACCGCGCAAAGCGGCAGTTTATGAGTGATTTTGTAAAACTGTTGCATGATATGGGGGCATATGAATTCGCCAGACAATACGAGTGGTCGACATGTAAAAGTCAGCCCAACTGCCTGAAACGTGGTGATACTGAGGACAATCCATCTGCTGGATTGGTGGCGGTAGATTTTAGGGCAGGTCTGACACTTTTACCGTTTTTACCAATGAGCCCCGGAGATTTTAAGCTAATAGTTAAAGGGATTATGCGCGGTTCATTAGTGCAGTTTGATAGAGGTGATATATGTAAGCTGGAAGCCTTTTTGGAAACGCATCGCGATGAGTTTGCGGATATGCGCCGAATGATGGAGGAATTAAAAACAGATGAACGCCTATATCGGCATTCGGTATTGGATATAACGCACAATCACGTTCAACTGCTCTATAGTCGAAAGTTGTGGTCAACTATTCTCGACAGTGCGGTAACCGGCTGGAGAGTTCGTAACCTTATCGACGAAGAACATCAAGAGAAGCTCCACAAAAACAGGTTTCTGACTCTATTATATTTTTTATTCAGCGCAATACCATTTTTGGGTACCTTCCTGTTAAAAGTTTGGGGACGAGCAGATTGGCGAAAACATTACAGGGCAATTTTAACAAGCTTGGATTACCTTAGGCGATCAATTGATGCAATTATTTCCGAGAAAATTATCATCTGGCACAGAGCAGGAAGAATTAATCCGGAGCGAGCATTGATGTTGCGGCAGCAGCGATGGCTTTTTTTATGCCACTTGCTGCTGTCGATTTTACCTGCAGGCCTACATAGGTTTTTGAGCGACTGGGTATTTTTCAAAAACAAGCTTCTCTACATTTTCGTTCGGCCAGTGAAACTTTATTTCAGTGCTAAACTCCGCGAACAATGGCTGTGCGATATGGTAAATGAAGGAAAAAGAAAACATATCTTAACAAATCAGGATGCGAATACTATACTTTCTCAACTACACGAGCCATACATTCAACGGTATCTTGTTAGTTTAGTTGTGCATCTATTAACGTTACCACTTACTCAGATTGTCTCAGTTATCATAGCTTGGATATATTACCGAAAGACCGGCGACGAGCTTGGTGCCGGTGGAATACTGGTGTTGTTTCAGGTAATCCCAGTTTCACCTGGCTCAATTGCAAGAGGCCTTTACGCAGTAGGAATTGCGATTTATGACCGCAGCTTCAAGAGCTATAACATCGCTGTATTTCTAAGCTTCATCAAATACATCGGCTACTTGGCGTTTCCAATTCAGATGGCGTATCATTATCCTGTCCTTGCGCGATTTATGGCGGCTCACTGGGCGACCGACGCAGTACATATTGTTCCGGTTTTTGGCGAAAGGGGTGCGCTGCTGGAGCATTGGATATTTTATCTGTTTTACAACTGGCCGCTGACAATCAGGCGTAAATTGCGAAAAAGAGTAAGATAGAGAGCTGCCGATGGATAATAGACTTGAGAGAATTGCAGCGGTTTATTTCTTGTCAAGTGTTCGAGTTTATGCGAAAATACGAAGCGTTTAACGAGATAGTCTATTGGAGCTTGCCGGAAAAATGACTAATAGTTATAGTTCCCTCTGTGATGATTTTTATCTCGATATGTACATCAACACTAAATTGAATCTGCCGGGGCAGCGCGATACTATTTTATCTTTTTGCGAGCGCATACAAAAGCAGTTCCCATCTTTGAGTTATTTCTCTCGGGACGAAAATAACGAGTACTGTTTAGAAGAAGACTGCAATGCTGGCCAACACCGCTGGATTACTCTCGAAATGAGACGTATCGGTTCTGGAGTAATCAATCCATCAAACTTTGAAGATGCCTACAGCCAGGATAGATTAGTAATTGATTTAGTTCCTTATATGCTTAGCGTAAGTCACTTGGATATCGATTCATTAGATGTGACTTTCGCTATGGATTTTGATTATGCAGGCAATCACGATGAGGTTATTGCTGAAGCACTATTTGGTTCAACTGCCTTTAACTGTCTTCTGGATTTACCGGCAGCAAAACCTATTGTATTTTCACCCGCTTTTGTTGTAGCTCTCTCTGATGACTGCTGCACACAAGGGAGGATAAGCGTAGAATCAAAAACAAGTATTTATGATCCGAGGGGAAAAAGACAAATTGCTGATGAAGCGATAAATTTGTCTTTAACAATCCGGCAGTTCCCTTTAAGTACAGAAAAATTTGATGCACTAAAATCTTTTGGGAATCAGTGTCGACTGGCCGAGGAAATAATGGCTGAAAAAATAGTCCCTCACTTTGTCCAGCCGTTAACTAATGTCATCACGCAAAAACGATTGTAAGCTGCAGGAGAGAAATAATGGCTATTGAAGCACCGATAAGCAAATTCAAAAAGAAGAATCTCATAATCTATATTGTTGTTTGTGTTGGCCTTGCAGCTTGGTGTGCTTATGACGGCTATTTTAATGAAGACTGGATAAAAAAACACACCGACACCGATGGCAATCCAAAAGCCTATTTGGTTTTTAATAGAAAAGCGCCTCCGTACTTTATTGGCGCTGCTTTGCTTTTGGTAGCGTATCTATTTGCCATCAGAAATAAGAAAATTATTGCTGACGAAAATGAACTTGTTATTAGCGATAGAGAAAGTATTTCTTATGATTCTATACAAAAGATAGACAAGACCAACTTTAAAGCGAAGGGTTTTTTTCTCATCACATATAAAAATAAGAACGGCAACGAAGTTAATCGCAAACTCAGTGATAGAACATACGATAACTTGGGTGCCATTTTGGACGATATCGTAACGAAAATTAGTTGAAATTGCAGAGATTAAATCTAAAATTTGGTCCGTTAACCGCGATAGGTTATATTGCTAAGCTGTTGCGGTTTATTTTTGGGGATTTTAGTAGCATATTTTTGAGAGGTGGATACAAATGAACTCGTGTGTCGTTGGATTACAATGGGGTGATGAAGGCAAAGGCAAAGTAATCGATATCCTTGCCAAGAAGAGTGACATTGTTGTTAGGTATAGTGGGGGTGCCAATGCCGGACATACTGTTGTCGTAGATAACCAAAAATTCGCTTTACACCTATTGCCCAGTGGTTCGGTTCGGCCGAATATTGTTTGCGTAATCGCAAATGCTGTAGTAGTTGACCCCGATACCCTTCTAAAGGAGATTGAAACACTGGCTCAAAAAAGTATTACGCTGACGGAGCGCCTGCTTATAAGCGAAAATGCTCATGTCGTATTGGATTATCACAAAAAAGAGGACCAGCTGCGCGAAGAGTCTCTTGGAAAGAACAAACTTGGTACAACAATTCGGGGCATTGGTCCTTGTTATGCGGATAAGGCTGGCAGAAGTTTTGCAGTGCGTATGGCCGATTTAAGGGACCTCGAAGAACTAAAAACCAAGCTGCAAACAATCGTGGATTATAAAAACAAGGTCTTCGCCGCCCTTTATAACGCCGAGCCGGTAAACGCTGATGGAATCTTCGAAAAGTGCAAATCTCACGCCGCCAAACTCCTTCCGTTTATAACTGATACAACCGAATTTTTGCACAAATCAATTGCTGATGGTAAATCTATCCTTTTTGAAGGCGCCCAGGGAGCAATGTTAGACCTTGACCACGGAACTTTTCCGTATGTAACCAGCTCGAATTCAAGCGCGCTTGGTATGTCAGTTGGCTGCGGCGTGCCAGCTAAAAAGGTTGATAAGTTCATTGGCGTTGCCAAATCCTATACAACACGGGTTGGTGCTGGTCCTTTTCCGACGGAGCAGGATAACGAGGTTGGCCAGTATATTCGTGACAAAGGACACGAATATGGTACTACCACGGGCCGGCCCCGCCGGTGTGGTTGGTTCGATGCCGTAGCGGTATCATACGCCGTGACCATCGGTGCTATCGATTCTATAGCTTTGATGCATCTCGACACTCTCAGCGGTCTGAAGGATATAAATCTTTGCAGGGCATATAAAATTAATGGAAAAGAAACCACTTTTTTTCCTGCAAATACAGCTAAACTCTCACAGGCAAGTCCAATTTATGAAACTATCCCCGGCTGGGATGACGACCTTACCGGGATAAACGATTTTCATGATTTACCTCCTAACGCCCAAAATTATGTCTGCCTTATTGAAGAAATGGTCGAAACACCCATCACAATTATCGGAGTTGGGCCGGGACGAGCGCAGACTATACTCAGATAATTATAGCATATGGTAGAAGTACTGAATGCTATTATACTATGGCGAATATCGAAGAAAAACTTAAAAAAACTGCTAAGCGCCTCGGCCTGACAGATAGCCAGGTGCCTCGTAATATCGCCATAATTATGGATGGAAACGGACGATGGGCACAGAAAAAAAACTTACCGCGGGCTGAGGGACATCGCCAGGGTGCTAAAACTGTTGAAAAAATAGCTCAGCACTGTGTTGATTTCGGTATCGAATCTTTGACCTTGTATTCCTTCAGTATAGAAAACTGGAAGAGACCCAAAGCAGAAGTTAATTCCCTAATGCACCTCTATTCCCAATATCTTGCTGAAATTCGCCCTACGCTTATGAAAAACAACGTTAAGTTAATTCACCTCGGTAGAGTTGCTCAACTGCCACCTGCGGTAAGAAAAGAGCTCGCAAAAACTATAGAGCTGACCGCAACCAACACCGGTATGATACTTGCCTTGGCTTTAAACTATGGTGGCAGAGCGGAAATAATAGATGCAGCCAGGAAAATTGCTCAAAAGTACAGAAATGGACAACTCGGTCTTGAAGACATTGATGAACGGTGCATAAGCTCGCATCTGTACACTGCTGGTTTGGCTGAACCGGACCTTTTGATACGTACTGCAAATGAAATGAGAATCAGTAACTTCCTGCTCTGGCAAATCTCGTATAGTGAGTTCTATATTACAAAAACTCTTTGGCCTGATTTTAAAAAGTCAGATTTGGAAAAGGCAATACTTGCTTATGCAAAGCGAAATCGTCGTTTCGGCGATGTCAAGCTGTAACCTGAAAGTATTTGGCAGTAACAAGACAAATCTGACCAACTGCTAATAACTATGCTCAGATATAGATTGGTTTTTGGTACATTGATGACGGCATTTTTTGCCGCCGTGGTCATTTTCGATGGATGGATAGATGGCTCCTTGACAGCTTCAATGGCCGATGATGAACCGGTGCAGGGAACCATCTTTTGTATTCTCATAGCTTTGTTGGTAATCCCTGCCCAGCGTGAGTTATCGAAACTTGCTGCAACAAAAAATCTGAAAATTTTCAGCCCTGTTACAATCATCTCGTCGATTCTATTCGCAACCAGTTGGTACTGGTGGCAATTTCCTCAAATCGAGTCTCGATTGTATTTGTATTTCGTCCCTGTATGCGTTTTGATGGTGCTGATTTTATACCAATACATTGGCTACGGGATTTCAGCAGTGTTAGCTAATTGTGGGGCAAGTTATTTTTCTATTATTTATCTTGGGCTTTTAGGTGTCTTTGCACTTGGTGTGCGGATAGACTTTGGTCCCTGGGCATTGTTAATGTTTATCTTTGTTGTAAAGTCCGCCGACATAGGGGCTTACTCGTTTGGAAGTCTATTTGGCAGACATAAATTTTCACCCGTAATCAGCCCCGGTAAAAGTTGGGAAGGTATGGCTGGTGCCGTCGTGACCGCGGTTATAGTCGCTGTTCTTTTTTCTATAAGTTGTGATATAATGGTTTGGTGGTTAGCAGTTATCTTTGGTTTTTGTTTCGCCTTTATTGGCCAAATCGGTGATTTGGTTGAATCTATGATAAAACGAGATGCGGAGCAAAAAGACTCGGCAAATATGGTGCCTGGCTTTGGTGGAGTTTTGGACATTCTTGATTCACCGCTGCTGGCTGCACCGTTTGCGTATTTATTCTTTATGCTCTGTTCTAAATAGAGGAAAAATTTGGAAATTACTATACAATTAAATTCGCCACACAAGCAGCTTGAGTTGTTCGGCCCTGCCGATAGTCATCTTCGCCTTTTGCGCCAGTCCCTTGGTGTTAAAATTACTGCCCGTCAGTCCAATTTGATAATCAATGGCAAGGCCGAAAACGTGAACAGGGCCGCTGAAATTTTAGACAAAATGGAAAAAAGATTAATCAAATATGGCTCGCTTACCCGCGCTAATGTAAACGCCTTATTGGCCGCTCGAAACGATTCGAACTTAACTGCAGAGACCAGCAAGACTATTGCAGTGTATTCCCATAAAAAGGTTATCGAGCCGTCTACCAGGGGGCAGTTAAAGTACGTTGAAACAATGCTGGCCAACGACCTTACATTTTGTATAGGTCCCGCTGGCACGGGCAAAACCTACTTGGCCGTCGCAGTTGCTGTTTCAATGCTTAGAAAAAAGCAGATAAGAAAAATAGTTCTTGCCCGTCCGGCTGTAGAAGCTGGTGAAAAACTTGGTTTCCTGCCCGGTGATATCCAGGCGAAGGTAAATCCGTATCTCCGGCCGCTTTTTGATGCTCTCGAAGATATGATGGATTTCGACCAGATGAAGAAGTTTATGGAACTGGATATCATCGAAATTATCCCACTTGCATTTATGCGCGGCAGAACTTTAAACGAAGCCGTAATCATCTGTGATGAGGCGCAAAACACTTCAGCACTGCAAATGTTGATGGTCTTGACCAGACTGGGCCATGGCTCGAAAATGATAGTAACAGGAGACGTAACCCAAATCGACTTAAACACTGGTCAGAAAAGCGGAATGGTAGAAGCTATTGCAACATTACGGCGAATCAAGGGGATAGGTTTTGCAGAGTTGACACAGAGAGATATTGTACGGCACCGCTTGGTTCAAAATATCGTGCGGGCTTACAAAAAAAGGGCAAAAAATAATAAGAACGAAAAATAGTTTCTTTTTGTTCGTTGCATTATATGATGAGAAAAGAGTAAATGTGGTTTTTTAAAAAGACAAATCCTAGACGAAGCCAGGTGCGCAGAAAAAAAGCTGTTGAGCGGCTATCGCAGATAAGCCAGTTTGCCAGCACAGACCGTTTAATCCCGGCTTTGTTACTGCTCCTTTTTGTCATTCTTCTCACTTTTATCCTCTCATTTGAACCAATCCAACAAGCTCGCTATCTTGATGTGATACCAAGAGCCGTCGTAGTTATGGTGATTTCTCTCGGGGCGGCTTTCTATATTCACCACTACCAACAGCGAATAATAAAAAACTACGCAAGAGCTATAGCGATTACGGGCCTGTTTATCTTGCTGTTAGGTATAATTAAGCTTGGCGTGTTATTGTCGAATCGGACCTCGTGGGCCACCGGTACCGCCATTACAGCAGCCATTATTTTAACAATCGCT
Source organism: uncultured Pirellulales bacterium (assembly GCA_964507485.1). Lineage (GTDB taxonomy): Bacteria > Planctomycetota > Phycisphaerae > Sedimentisphaerales > Anaerobacaceae > CAIYOL01. Next base: position 10,330 of record CAZDQP010000042.1, read on the forward strand.
TACGACCAGCGGTTTGCAATAGGTATGAGTATATTCTATTGTTTATTTGCCTGTTTTATCACAAAATCTCCGTCGGACATTAATCTTTTTTTAACAATGGCCGCCGGCTCTTTTACCTGCTGCCTTTCTCTTAGAGAAGTTCGTACAAGAATGAAATTGCTTGAGGTCAGTACCTTGGCAGCGGTAATAGTATTTGTAACAGCGGTTTCTCTAGACTTTTTTGGCAATAACACTCATCTGGGTAATATTTTCAGCAATGCAGGTCATCACGCTGGTGTAACACTTGTAGTTGGTGTGCTTATTCAGGGTTTGTTGCCGCTTATCGAAAAAATCTTCCGCATAGCTACGAGTATGACATTGCTGGACTTCAGCGATGCAAGTCAGCCGTTGCTGAAAAGACTTGCTATGGAAGCACCCGGCACGTTCAGCCATAGTCTATTGGTGGGTTCTATTGCTGAAGCTGCTGCTGAGGCAATTGGACACAACGGCCTTTTATGCAGGGTCGGAGCTTATTACCACGACATCGGAAAAATCAACAAACCCGGCTATTTCACTGAAAATGAAGTTGGTTCCATGAGCCGCCATAAAGAACTCTCACCGGCAATGAGCCAGTTGGTTATCGTCGGCCATGTGAAGGACGGAATAGAAATGGCGCGGGAATACAGTCTGCCTGCGGTGCTAAGGCAGTTTATCGAAACACACCATGGAACAACGCTGATTGAGTATTTCTACAACGAGGCCAAAAAGAAACACGGCGAAAAAGAGGATTCTCTTGGGCCTTCTGAAAGTGAGTTCAGATATGCCGGCCCGAAGCCGCGAACGAAAGAAGCTGCCATTGTAATGTTGTCCGATGCTTCGGAGGGTGCCGTTAGGTCGCTGTCGGAAATAACTGCGACAAGGATAGAAGCAACCGTGCACAATATGGCTATGAAACGTCTACAGGACGGCCAATTCGATGAGTGCGACCTGTCGCTTCGTGAGCTAAGCCTGATAGAGGCAAGTATAGTTAAATCTCTTGCAGCACACTATCACGGCAGAGTTGCATATCCTAAGTTACCTGACGAGTCGGAAGAATCCGTTCCGCAGGAAGCCGGTTTTACGAAAGAGCTGCAAAACGGCAAATCTCTGAGTAATCACAAAAAGAAAAAACCGAGAAAAAAACGACTTAAACCTGACGAGTTGGCATCTGAGCGAGACGAGCAGGAAACCAGCTGAAAAATATGGGCTCTGCCAGGCAAAAACGAGGAATATCTGTCCAAATCACTGAAGATTTCAAAAGTATAGATGTCCATCAAGCCCGGCTCAAGAAACTAGTTAAAGCTGTCTGTGGCCGGTTTAAGCTTTCAAAAGCGACAATTAATATAGCAATAGTTGATAATGCTCAAATCCGCAGAATGAATAAACAGTTTCTGAATAAGGACAAACCTACCGATTGTTTGAGCTTTAATTTGTCTGAGAATACGGGCCGGGTGAAGATGTTTGAGCTCATTATCAATGCTGAAATAGCGGTTAAAGAGGCAGACCGGCGGGGCCATTCGGGCGAAGCGGAATTGGCGCTTTACATAACCCACGGCTTGCTGCACAACCTTGGATTCGATGATTCCACAAAGGAAAAGGCACAGGAGATGCATGGTATAGAAGATGAAATCCTGCAGCAGCTTGGTTATGGACCGGTATATGATGCAAAGTGCGGAGGATGAAAAAGAATCCTCTATGCTGACCAAGGATACAGCCATTTGCATACGAACGACGGATTACTCTGAAACATCTCAGATAGTAACACTTTTCACCAGAAAAAACGGCAAGATTAGCGCTATTGCCAAGGGCTCGAAACGGCCGAAATCTGCGTTTGACGGGCCGATAGAGATTCTTTCTTATGGAGAGATTGTGTTTTCTGATTCGAACAGAGAAAAACTTGCCACACTGACGGAATTCGAGCAAAAGCCGGTTTTTAGCTGTGCGGGGGACAATCTTTTTGCGCTGAATTGCTGTCTTTTTGGGGCCGAGATGGTGAACAGCTTAACGAACGAATACGACCCGCATATCGAACTTTTCGATGGTTTTTTGCGGTTTTTGCGGGAGATTGACAAAAAACAAAGGGTGAAAAACGAGGGGAGAAAGGTGATGTCACTACTTATACAATTTCAATTAACGTTGCTTAAGGAGGTTGGGCTGATGCCTATACTGGATGGCTGTGCGAACTGTAAAACGCGATACGAGCGGCAAAAAGCAGGTTATGAGGTTTATTTCAGCAGTTCGGGCAACGGTCTGATTTGCAGGGATTGCGAGGGGAGTTTTCCGGACAAGATAAAATTGAGCAAAAATGCGGCTGGTTGCTTAATAAATGCGGATTTTGGGGTGGGGGAGAAGGTGCTAAGTGAAGTTGAGAAGGTGCTGGTTCGGCATTTTACGGAGATTCTGCACAAGCAGCCGAGGATGGCGAAATATGTGCTGGGCGGCTGAAAATATGCGTTTTTAATACTGAAAACGGGGATTTTTTACGGGGCAAAATCTCCGGGGGAAACTCCCCTCGCAGGTACATTGGTATAGGTTATGTTGGGCGGGAAAATTGGGTTCGTTTTGGGTTCGTTTAAGTTCGAATTGGGTTCGTTTTTGGCAGTTTATAGCTCGTTGTTTATTGTTCGTAGTCATTGCTGTTACTAAAGTTAGGGTTATTTTGGCATTTTGGAAATTGGGTTCGTTTTGCATAATTTGTTGTTTTTGATTGATTGAAATCTCGTATTGCGCAGCGCGTATCGCGTATTGCGAAGTAAAGGAAAAGGTAAAAGTAAGCTAAAGTTTTGTTTCTTAATTTTTCTCATAATGTTTTCCTTTAAGAACAGACTATCGCTGCCTCTATAATTGGACGAACCTGCGCGATTGATGCGAAAATTACGAGGTTTTTGGTAGTGGGGTTTTGGTTAAGTTGTTGCAGTGTAAGGAATAAAGATTTTTTCAAAAAATCCGTTTTAGGTATGTAGGTACCAACGTTTTTGATTGATTTTTTTGTCACGCGGGGAGAGACATTTCAAAAATATTCTTGGCAACGGAGTGTGGGGGTCGTATGATACTATTGCCTTTGGTTATCTAAGAAAACGGCGAAAGGAGGAGGCAGTATGCGGCATTCATTATTGCGGTAATTACAGTGAATTTTGACGGGAAAATATCGGTGCGCAGATTGCGTGCCGGCAAAGATTCAAATTTTTGGAAGGAGAAAGAAATGGAAACGAGAAAAGCGAAAACAGCGGCTGTGGCAAGCTTGCTGGTTTTAGTCGGAGTGTTGGGAGTTTGGACTCTTGCCACGGCTGGAAATTTGGAACCGAGCGGGCCGCCTGGGCCGACGATGAAGACTCTGGATGAGGTCGAGCCGAGAGTGCCGATTCGCGCCTCGGATTTGCCGCTGACGATTACCGAGCCGAACTCGTATTATCTGGTGGAGGACGTAAATTATACAGACACGGTCAATCACGCCATTACTGTGGAATGCGATGATGTTACGATTGATTTGATGGGTTATACTCTCAAGGGGCCGGATTCAGGTAATAGAAGCGGGGTCTGGATGAACGGCCGCAGTAACGTGGAAATACGCAATGGAACAATCAGAGACTTTGGCTATATCGGTATCTATGAATCCAACTCAGTCGGCAGAGGCCATCGTGTCATCAATATCCGTTCCACGTCTAATTCGTCTGGTATTTATCTTCAGGGCTTCGGCCACTTAGTTAAAGACTGCACCATTTTGGACAACACCTACACGGGCTTGTTGGTACGTTATGATAGCACGGTGACGGGCAGCACCTGCTGCTACAACGGAACTGTAGGCCTTGGCGCCTCCGGCGGCGGCACGATAACCGGCAACTCCAGTTCCTACAACGGACAGGAGGGCATTTACAACCTTGAAGGCGGCACGTTAACCGGCAACACCTGCCGCAATAACGGAACGCACGGCATCTACGCCGGCTCCGGCAGTACGGTGGCTGACAACATGGTATACGACAACAACGATACCGGAATTTATGCCAGCTCGGGCAGCACGGTGACCGGTAACACGGCCAGCGGCAACTACGGAGACGGGATTAAGGTTACCTACCAATGCAAGGTCATTGATAACACCTGTTACAATAACGGCAATGGCGGCGACGGCGCCGGTATCCATGCCGTTAATGTTTACAATCGTATCGAAAGAAATAATGTCACAGCGAATGACCGCGGCATCGATGTGGACAACCCCAACAACTTAATTGTCAAGAACAGCGCAGGAGGTAATACAACCGAGTACGACATAATCGGAGGAAACAAGGTTGGAACGATAAGCACGGACCCGACTACCGCCGGGCCGTGGAATAACTTTGATTTATAAAAAAGAAGGAGGCGTATAATTATGAAAAATAAGAAAGCAAAATTATGGGTGGTTTTACTGGCATTGGGTTCAATGCTGGTTTACGCGATGCTTGGTAATGCAGGGAGTCTGGAGCCGAGCAGTCCGCCCGGGCCGACGATGAAGACTCTGAATGAGGTCGAGCCGAGGATACCGATTCACGCGGCGGATTTGCCGCTGACCATCACCGAGCCGAACTCATATTATTTTGCGGAAGATATCAGTTTTGAACCCAATGACGTCCACGCTATTACTATCGAATGTAATGACGTTACGATTGACCTGATGGGCTACACTCTTAAAGGGCCGGATTCAGGGAGTACATCCGGGGTCTATGTAGAAGGCCGAAGCAATGTGGAAGTACGGAACGGCACAATAAGAAACTTCGGCTGGCCCGCTATCCTTGAATATAGCACGAGCGGCATCGGCCATCGTGTTATTAACGTTCGTGTCTCTTCCTGTTATTTTGGTATTTTCCTTTCCGGCAACGGGCACCTGGTTAAGGACTGCACCGCTTCGGAAACTACTAATACTGGTATCTACATCAACGGGGGCGGCGGTACGGCGACCGGCAATACCTGCTACAGTAACGAAGAAGAGGGAATCTACATTTTAAGCGGCAGTATAGTGACTGGCAACACTTGTTACAACAACGGAGATAACGGTATCGACGCCCATCGCGGCTGTACGGTAAACGGCAACAGTTGTTACAGCAATGGAGGTGACGGCATCAACAGCAACGACGGCAGTACGGTGACCGGTAATACAGCCCGTTATAACGAAGGGAATGGTATTGTGGTTTACGATGACTGTATGGTCACAGACAACACATGTAGTGAGAACGGCTACCAAGATGGCGACGGTGCCGGTATCCATGCCATTGGTATTTACAACCATATCGAGAGAAATAATGTTACTTCGAATGACCGCGGCATTGATGTTGATGACGTTAACAACCTTATTGTAAAAAACAGTGCTGGGGGCAACACCACAGAGTACGATATTGTCGGAGGAAACAAGGTTGGAACGATAAGTACGGACCCGACTACCGCCGGGCCGTGGGATAACTTTGATTTATAAAAAGGAAGGAGGCATATAATTATGAAAAATAAGAAAGCAAAATTATGGGTGGTTTTACTGGCATTGGGTTCAATGCTGGTTTACGCGATGCTTGGTAATGCAGGTAGTCTGGAGCCGAGCGGGCCTCCGGCTTCGACGATGAAGACGCTAGAAGAGGTGGAGCCGAGGGTACCGGTTCGTTCGTCAGATTTGCCATTGGTTATAACGGAAGCGAAATCGTATTATTTCGCCGAAGATATCGGCTTTGAACCCAATGATACGGACGCTATTACTGTCGAATGTAACGACGTGACTATAGACCTAATGGGTTATACTCTTGAAGGTCCCGGCTCAGGAATAAAAAGTGGTATCAATATGAATGGCTGCAGCAATGTGGAAATATGCAATGGCACAATCAGAGACTTCGGCAACTATGCTATCTCGGAGAACAGCTCAAGCGGTAAGAACCATCGGATTATCAATGTGAGGTTGTTATCCAATGGATACGGTATTTGCCTTGGTGGTTCCGGACATCTGGTTAAGAACTGTGCCGCCTCTGGAAACATTAATTATGGCATTATCGCCGGTGGTAATACCACGTTGACCGGCAATACCTTCTGCGACAATGGGAATTGGGGTGTTTCAACCAGCGACGGCTGTATATTGGCTGGCAACACCTGTTGCGACAACAGTGGTGATGGCATCATCACGGGCGACGTCTGCACGATAACCTGCAACACAACGATGGATAATGGGGCTAAAGGTATTAATGCAGGAGATTATTGCCTTATTGACCAGAATACAGCGTATAGCAACACCGGAGGTAACCTGAGTTACGGGACGGGCAGTGTGTTAGGGACCAATTGTGCCCCGTAAAGCTACTATTTGGAAAGGATGATAAAGAAAATGAAACTTAGTGATATAATTAAAAGTTGTGTCGTTTTTGTGGTATTAATCGGCGCAGTAAATATCGGTTTCGCTGAGAATATCGACCCGAATGATGACGGTTCGCAATATGGATACGGCGAGAATGTGGGCTGGCTTAACTTCGAGCCGAGCCAGGGTTCCGGTGTTACGGTAAGTGAGACTGAAGTTACCGGCTATGTATGGGCTGAGAATATCGGCTGGATAAATCTCGACCCGAATGATTCTGACCCGAACACAGGTATATCCAATGACGGGGCAGGGAATCTATCCGGTTATGCGTGGGGCGAGAATGTCGGCTGGATAAACTTCGAGCCGAACGTTCCCGGTGATTCGAATGATTACGGCGTTAAGATTGACATTTATGGAAACTTCAGCGGCTGGGCGTGGGGCGAGAATATCGGCTGGGTTAACTTTAACTCCGCTGACCTTTACGGATATGATGTTAAGGTGTGCAAGGTAAACTTTGCGGACCTAGCGAATTTTGTCGGTGAGTGGCTCATGACCGGTGACTTAGATGCGGATTTAAGCGGCGATAGTGAGGTTGATTTTGTTGACTACGGCGTGTTCGCCGATTACTGGCTGGATTATTGTCCGGACGACTGGGCACTGAGATAACAGATGGGATTATTCTGTGTTCCCGAACGTGGGACGGTTTTACTGGTTGGTTTTGGTGCGGTGATATTGAGAATGAGAAAATATTAATGCGCAGTGCTGCCGAAGGCCGCAACGAAGAATCGAACAGTAGTTCGCTGGAAGCGAACATTAAAACAGTATCTGAGCAGGAGGCAGCAACAGCAACTGGGGGAAATTTGCTGCTTGAGATTAAGGCGGGATTGCGATATATTTGCTGCGGGAAGAAATTATGAATAAATCCGCGAGAACTATAACTGTTGTCTTAATCTCTATATTATGTTTAGTATTTCTAATATTTTTTTTAGGGCCGGGATTATTACGCTGTTTTGTTTACTATATGGTAGTTGACAGGATGAATTACCCAATCTCAAGTTCTGCCAATGAAGAAAACCTTAAAATTGCGGCAGTGGATATTCTCAGCCGTAAACCTGAGGAAATTGCCCTGCCGCCGTTTGATTCAAATACCAATTTTTCGCTCGGCTACGCTCAGTGTTATATAGAGCCGAATTTGATTCATAAGGTAAGACTTGATGGTGGGAGGGTTATGGTTAGCATTGAAAATGAAGAATATGGTTTTGCTTTTTTGCCGCCGGTCGAAGCTGTCGGTCTTTTTGGCGAAGATATTTTTAAGGAAGAAGACCAAAAAAATCTGAAACGGGAAATCCTGCCCAAAGACCCTTTTGAGGCCGAAGTCGCTGCAGCTGAAACCTACCCGAAAAGCTACTTTCAAATCTATCGGATGTCCCGGGAAGAGTATTTCACATACATAACGAAATGCATGTTAAAAACATTAATTCTCAACCAAAACGGTATCGGCATTTTTGAGAACGACAAGATAAAAGGTATTATTCGGTTTGGTGCGGCACATACTCCTTCTCGTATTTTTGTCGATGTATATTCGAAGGACTCGCGTATCACCCAGAAAATTTCAGCGTACATCGATTCACCTGAAGCATCCAGGGAGTCGCTGCTTGCGCTACTTTCTTCATACAGCTATCTTATTGAGCAACCTTTAGACAAGGCCGACCTGAGACAAATGATGTTTAATGCCGTCAGCCAACACGATAAATTTCAACTGGAAGGCTCCGATTGTGCAGATGAAACGCCGGCTGATGCGAATGCCGTTTCGGGGCAGGAACAGCAGGCCGTCGAGGAGAAGGAGGCAGAACGGCCGAGGCATACGC
>CAZDQP010000043.1:0-18311 GCA_964507485.1 uncultured Pirellulales bacterium
GATTATCTTCAACAATCAGCACATTTTTCATTGAGTAACCTCTTTATCAATCGGGCTCGATTGTTCAGCAGCTAATTTTATTGTAAAGGTAGTTCCCTTACCGGGTTCGCTGTCGATAGAAATTGTGCCTTTGTGGGCATCAACGATAAATTTGACAATAGACAGCCCTAAACCGGCACCCTCGGCTCTACGAGCCAGAGAACTATCCGCCTGATAGAACCTGTCAAATATTTTTCTTACCTGCCTGCGGTTCATACCAATACCATTATCTTTAATAGAGAAACAGACCTGATTATCTCTGGAGAAAACTTTCAGCTCGATTTTTTTGTTATCATAAGAATATTTGTAGGAATTATCAAGCAAATTAGCAACGGCCGCTACCATTATACCATGGTCGGCAAATACATCCGGTAAGTTGTCGGCTATTTCCAACTTGAAATCACATTGTCCAGCGCTGAATTTAGTCTTTACAGCCTCGGCAGCGTCCCGCGCAATATCATCGGGACGTGTCGGAGCCATAGCAAAGGTCTGCTTATTCCGCTCCATCCTCGAAAAGGTCAGAAAATTATCAACCAGCCTAGTTAATCTCTCATTCTCCTTTGAAACGAGATGAAAGTAGTCTGTTACCTGCTGCTGGTCCTTATAATTACCTTCTAATAACGTATCCACAAGCAGCCGTATGGAGGCCAAAGGGGTTTTCAATTCGTGAGAGACAGTAGCTATAAAGTCGTTTTTGAGCTTGTTAAGTTTTATCTGCTTTCTAACTGCTTGTGCAGCAAAACCCCCTGCGAGAAGAATCAATACAATAACAAGCACACCTGTCCAAATATAAATAGCAACATGCCGGCTTGCTGCCCGTTCAAAAATATCGCCAACTCCAAATGACAACTCAATTCTCCAGCCTGGAAAACCCTCTCCAAGAAGAACTGTTACAAAAGGTTCTTCAACAACTTCACCAACACCTGTTACAAACCTACCAGCTCCATCTACCACTCTATAGGCCACACCAGAATCTCTAAAATTCGTCTCAAAGTCAGTAAAAATCGAGGTGATATTCTCCGGAGAAAATAAGGCCAGCACGCTTGCACCGTCAGTTATATGATATATACCATATAAAGTTTCTCCCTCAAACGGTATACGTTGTAGCATATTCTCTTTTAAATTTTCAAGGGTATCCACCTCCTGGAACTTTTCGGATACTTGAATAGACAATTCCTCAGCAGCAATCAATCGTTCAAAATCAGACAATTTAAAATTTTCCTCGTGGCCGTGCAGAGTTTTTCCGCGTGCTATCTTAGCGAGGGTCTGAGCGAGAAAAAGATTATGGTCGGCCGGCAGTGCAAATCCTGCCTCATTCACTGAATAAAGCATCGTAGCCAACCGTTCGAATGTTTGTTCAAATAACTCATTATAAGCAGGATTATTCTGTGTCAAATTAAGAAGCAACAGTCTCGCATTTCCAATAAGAACTAAAATGGCTGGTGTGGCTGTTTTTTCCGAAGGAGAAAAGGCAACTTCTTGACACACAACAACAGCTTCATCAAGTCTTTCAAGTTTTGCCAAACACCTGCTTTTCCCTATAAGAGCAGCCATACTAACACGGTCATCATTATCCACTATCTTTCGTTCATAAATTTCTGCAGCCTGAGCAAACTTATGTTCGACAAATTCAAGCTCCCAAACATCCTTAAAGTCTGCTGAAGATTCAACAGTGCTATCTACTTCGGAAGATAACAACGGATAAACAAGTTTACCTTCCGCATTATATAAAACTAAACCAGCGAAATTATTCTGCTCTAATGCGAAAAGTTTTTTCCTATAAGGATGTGCCTGAATTTCTTTGTTATCCAGTAACCCATAATAGAGGGATAATCTTCTATCAGGCTGATGAAGATTTTTTTCCAATTGCTCTTTGTAGACCGTAATGAGCTTCTGACGCACAGCCAATCTTTCATTGCTTATGACCTGACTGATAAACCACAATAACCCAACGGTGGGTAATATTACTGCCACTGCAAGCAATAACACCACCCACCGCATCTGATTATAACCACCATCTATTTTGGCCTTACCCCTCATAATACTACCTTTTTACGCCTTCATTATATAAAGCCATTATATCAGCTTGTCTAAGAGCATAATTATATACTCGGACATCATCGATCAGGCCATCGAAGAACCTGCCATTCTGCTCTGCATTCTCGCCGATAAGAACATTAAAGTCATTTTTAGCAATTCCGCCCTTCCAAAGTTTGGTAACATCAAGCTTACCATCGATGTAAATGCACATTTCCTTGCCGTCGTAAACCGTTGCAACGTGATGCCATTCATTCGTGTTAACCATAGTCGATCCATCCACCGTAAACCGATTCCAACTATTGACAGATGCGTGGAATTTTCTCTGGCCCTGAACTGTGGACAACCTCCATGAACTATCACCTTTTGTAACTATTGCCGCCCATTCGTTAGGCACGGAGCGTATATTCACCCAGCAAGCAATAGTAACCTGGCCACCAAAATCAAAAGCCGATTTATCATCAATCCTAATAAAGTCGCCACTACCATCCAGCTCGATTGCACCACCAACTTTGCCCTTTGACCATTTCGCGTTACCGTTAAGGATACCATTGTGATTACCACCGCTACTGTCTTTGGCTATGCCTCCTTCGGTTTCATCTAACTTCCACCATCCAACAAGACCGGCCAGTTCAGCATTTCCGAAGGCCTGGGGATTATCCCAGGCGATGTCCTGTTTGTCGTTACAGGCAATTTTGCTGTCGCGTCCTCCGCCGTCATCGTCGTCGTTGATATGGATATCTCCACCTATTGAGGCTCCTACCGAAGGTTTCACACCCAAGGTAGTCCAAGGAAATTTTATCTCAGTTCGATATCCTTTCTCAGTTGTTACTATAGCAAATTCGATATTCTCCATTCTACCGTGTTCATTATGCCTGCCCATCGTCGGCTTGGTTCTGTCCCAGTCAAAGTGATACTGCGCGTCGTCGTTATCGTATCGATTTGACTTGCTGTTATCAGCGTCTATATAGACCTCGACACAATCATCATACCACCAAGGTATAGCCGTCGAACCGGTCGGCAATGTAACAAATTGGTCCGGTCTTGTGTCGTTGACAAGTACATCATCTGTAACATCTACAAGCATATAAAGATTATTTTCATCCCACATCGCCCTGAAGTTAGCTGAGAGGTCATCCGGCGATGAGGGCTGAGCATATATTACATTGGCAATCTTGTACTGTGGTGCGGCAAACCAAAGGTCCTCTTCGTTACCATCGATTATCGGCGGGATTGCCGTCTTAATAATAGTGGCGGCAATCGTCTGTCGCAATTTTTTGGATTTCGCCTCGGCCTCAGCCTGCCCCATAATGCGTGCGATTTGTGAAGCCGGTCCAAATACCTCATTTAGAGGAGGTATCCCTGTTATGCTTGCATTAAAAGTGAGGTTGTTAATCTGTTCATCGACTCGAACTTCTATGGTCATGTCATCCGCAGCACGGGCAATCTGCTCCATATTACTTTCAAGCTGGACACGCTGTTCATCGTTAAGGGGTCCGATATCCACAACAGGCCCAGCCAAACGAAGGACACCGCCGACATTAACCAAAACGAGCTTGCTTGTCGCTGGGGGAAGTTTATTTACAGCGTTGTTCAACGGTCCTGTATTGCAAATATTCTTCTTGCTTTTTACCGCCGTGATAGAAGCATCAATTAGGTTTTGATTCAGTGAAACGATTGTAGTATCTCCAATCTGATCCATATAGCAGTAAATTTTCTTGCCGTTGTTCGTGGCTATTAGAAATTTTTTAGCATCTGCGTCTATTGTACCGGACATCTGACTATCACTCACAACATTCGCAGTTCCAAGAAGTGTACCAAGAATCCGACGCGTCTGTTGAGGATCGTGACTCTTAATCGCTAAACCAAAGCTGGGTATAAAAGGACTCCAATTTACAAAGCCTTTATCAACCGGCGTAATGAAAACAGTAACCTGCTTAATATTGGCAAAAATTTCGCGCCCGATGTCAAGCCCGGTAATATTCTGAACCTCTTTTCTTACTTTGCCGGTTTGGATACCGTTGGCCTGATTCAATGCGAAGCTTGCAACGGCTATTGCCCCCGAAGGAACAGTTTCAAGTGCAGCTCTGCTTATATTGGGAGTCCGTATCATACCATACGCAAGGCTATTATGTCCATCTTTGAACAAGACATCTGCTTTGCAGTTTAAGCCACTAGGTTTAACAGAGAAAATAAAAGTACACTCATCAATACTGTTAAAATCGCAGATAGCGTTGGCCTGCAGGAGTTCCCGCTGTGGATTTCTCTCCGCCTTCAGAGCTTGCGCGTAAACCTCGTCGACATTTACCCAAGCAGTCAAAGCACTGTCATTCCTCACATTTTTACCTATCTTAGCGAACGATTTATTGCTCGAAGCAAGGGTCGGTTCAGAAATCAATCCCTTATATTGCTTAACACACCACTGGAGCTGTTCTGCCGGCTGTGCTATCAGAATCAATTCGTCATCGTACGCTACTGTCACAGCATTTTCAATGTTCAGGGTATTCATGCCTTCAATCGGCTGTCCCGCGGTTCCGGCCATGCTTAAAGCCATCATAATCAAACCTCGTAAGGCATCGCTTTTACCAGGATATAACACGGTAACTGTTGACGGGCCATTTTCTCTGATAGCTGTAACACCAATGGCCATCCCCTTTATCTTCTTGAATTCGGCCATCATGCCCGGATTCATAAAAGCAGTTAATATATCTGCAGGTGACTTCCAAGCTGCATCGGCACCTGCGGCATTACCACCCATAGCAGCCAGCGGATTCTCAAAAGGAGTACCTTTCAGCATAGTAAGTATAGTTTCAATCTGCTCACCAGGATTTCCAAGCTCCACATATGCCAGAGTTTCGGACGGCATCAAATCGGCTGGGTCGTGGTTCATCAAATCATTCAATAACGGTTTTGCCTTCGCAACAATTTCGGTCTGGTCAGCATATTCGGCTGCAAGCCTTCTAAATGCCGTCTTTGCTCCAGCATCATCTTTCTTTTTCAGACAGCACATACCCTGTCGGTATAGCGCCTGAGCTACATTGTCCCGTGACGCAGATTTATGTTGAATTATCTCTTCATAGATTTTAATTGCCGCATCAATGTTACCTTCAACCTCTTCAGCATATAAACCTTCACGCAACATAACGCTTGCGGGTTTCGCCGCAGCTACTGCGCTAAACAGGCCGAATATAAACAAAAACACAATTGCTATAGCTTTTAACTTTTCCATATTTATTCTCCTTTCAAATAACACTTGCCTAAATAGCCATTTTATTGCAAATGTTATCGTAAGGTATATATGTTACAATTTTGTTACGATATTATCCTTTTTTCATCTTTTTTAAAACTAAAAACGGGACATCAGGTAAACTGGCTATAAAAATCGAGAGTCTGAAAAATAAAGTATGGGAAAATTAAGCCAATGAGATTCAAATTCACGACCCCATACCTCATATTCTTTCGGCTTGCAAATACTTACACTTTATATCCATATATGTATTTGAGGTATCGAAACGATTACACACCGTTTGCATACCGGTTACAGTTTATAACTTCGCACAAAACAAAAATTAAGACAAACACCGGAATGACTCCGAAACACAATCCTTAATTATAAATACAGTAGTAAAGACTGGCTTGAAATGATCTATCTGATTTTCAATAGTCTGCCAAGCAATATAACAAATTATAATCCACACAGGCTAGCTTATTTTCAGAGCGATTGTACTGTCATCTGCCCATTAATTTAATAAAAGTCTTAAAAAGATAGCCAGAATCATGCGGACCTGGTGAAGCTTCGGGGTGGTACTGAACTGAAAAAGCAGACAGTTTTTCAGAGCGGATGCCTTCATTGGTATTATCATTGAGATTAACATGGGTAACCTCAACGTGTTTGCCTTTTAGAGAATTAATGTCGATGCAAAAGCCATGGTTCTGGCATGTAATTTCAACTGCGCCGGTCATAAAATTTTTGACGGGATGGTTTGCACCTCTGTGGCCGAATTTGAGTTTGTAGGTTTTCCCGCCGAGAGCAAGGCCGAGTAATTGATGACCAAGACAAATGCCGAAAATAGGCAGTTTACCAAGGAGGTTTCTGATGGTTTCAATCGCGTAATTTACGGGGGCAGGGTCGCCGGGGCCATTGCTTAGGAAGACGCCGTCCGGTTTCTGGCTGAGGACCTGTTCGGCTGAAAAGTCAGCAGGAACAACTTTCACATCACAGCCATGCGAACAGAGCAGGCGGAGAATATTGTATTTTATGCCGAAATCAAAGGCCAATACCTTATATTTTTTCTTACTTTTGTGCTCTAAACCGGTTATTACCTCAACAACACCGCGATTCCAAGTGTAAGTTTTTCCAGCGGTTACTTTTTTAACTATGTCCCTGCCGACAAGGCCGGGGTAATGCTGAAGTTTTTCCCTTAGCTTATTTACATTTAAATCGGTCGAGGAAACAATACCTCTCATAGCGCCCTCGGTGCGGATGTGCTTAACCAGTTTTCTCGTGTCTATTCCTTCAAGGCCGACGACGTTGTTTTTCTTCAGATATTCGTCAAGCGACGCTTCGCTTCGCCAATTGCTCGGATAGGGACAATTTTCCTTAACGATAAAACCGGCGACGAAAACTTTTCTCGATTCCGGGTCGCCACCATTCGTGCCGTAATTGCCGATGAGCGGATATGTCATTGTGACTATCTGCTCGTAGTAAGAGGGGTCGGTGAGGATTTCCTGATAGCCGGTCATGCTCGTATTGAAAACAACCTCCCCGCACTTTTGGCCTTTTGCTCCAAAAGCATTGCCTTGGAAAATCGTTCCGTCCTCAAGTAACAAAACAGCTTTCAATCTCAAGTACTCCTAATCGTAATAATTCTGGACAGGTTTTACGCCGATTCTTTTGGCCTTGGCCGCTTCTATGGCTTTTACGACGGCGACAGCAGCCCTGATTGTAGTAACATAGGGAATTTGCCTGTCGAGAGCCGTTCTTCTAATCGGGAAAGAGTCTCTGACTGACTGAGCACCGGTGGTAGTATTTATGATGAGGTTTATTTTACCATTAATTATCCAATCAACCACGTTAGGTCTGCCCTCGGACATTTTAAGGACGAATTCCGAGGGGACATTATTGTTAATTAATTCGACGCAGGTTTTCTTCGTTGCAACGATTCTAAAGCCCATATTGTGCATTCTTTTAGCAAGCTCGACGGTTTTTTTCTTGTCGCTGTCTTTGACGCTAAATAGGACGTCTCCGCCGGTGGGCAGGCTGTTGCCAGCCGCCATTTGAGATTTAGCAAAGGCAATACCAAAATCATCGTCGATACCCATAACCTCGCCGGTAGAAAGCATTTCCGGTCCAAGCAGAGTATCTACACCTGGGAACTTCAGGAACGGGAACACAGCTTCTTTGACCGAAAAATGTTCAGGCATCACTTCCTTCGTAAACTTCAGCTCATCGAGTGTCATTCCCGTCATTACCTTTGTTGCGAGTTTCGCCAAAGGTACACCAATTGCCTTGCTTACAAATGGGATTGTTCGCGAGGCACGGGGGTTGACTTCGAGTATATAAATTTCGTTGTTTTTTACAGCAAACTGAACATTCATAAGACCTTTTACTTTTAACTCAAGAGCCAAGAGTCTTGTTTGTCTTCTGATTTCCTTAAGAATGCTTTTGCCTATTGAAACAGGCGGAAGCGAACAAGCACTATCACCCGAGTGCACGCCGGCTTCCTCCACATGCTCCATAATCCCGCCGACAACTACATGCTTTCCATCACAGATAGCATCGACGTCCAATTCTGTCGCGTCATCAAGGAACTTATCTATTAAAACTGGATGTTCACCTGAAGCTTTAAATGCTTGTCGCACAGCAGTCTTGAATGATTTTTCGTCATATACTATCTGCATCGCCCTGCCTCCAAGAACGAAAGACGGCCGGATTAGCAGAGGAAATCCAAGCCTTTGAGCCATTTTCAAGGCCCGGTCATAAGTTGTTGCTGTCCCGCTGTCAGGCTGACGAAGCCCTAATTTTTCGACCAACTTATTGAATCGCTTACGGTCCTCAGCACAGGCGATACTATCGGGTGATGTACCAATTATTTTCACACCAGCTTTTTCCAAAGGCACTGCTAATTTGAGCGGAGTCTGTCCACCGAATTGAACGATTACGCCATCAGGTTTTTCCTTTTCGATAATTGACATAACATCTTCAAAAGTCAGCGGCTCGAAATACAACCTGTCGGAGGTATCGTAATCAGTACTTACTGTTTCCGGATTGCAGTTTACCATTATTGATTCAATATCAATCTCCTTTAATGCAAAAGCAGCGTGCACACAGCAGTAATCGAACTCTATACCCTGACCTATGCGATTAGGTCCTCCACCAAGAATGATAATCTTTTTCCTATTGCTCGGATTAGCTTCGCATTCACTCTCGAAGGTCGAATAAAGATATGGAGTGTATGCCTCAAACTCAGCACCGCAAGTATCCACAGTTTTGTAGACTGGCTCGACTCCCAACTTATGGCGATGCTTTTTGAACCGCACCTCCGATACATTCAACAAAGATGCCAAGTATTTATCACTAAAGCCGAACTCTTTTACCTGACGCATTAAACCAAGGTCAACCTTATCAAGAGTGATTGACTTTATTTTCTTCTCCAGTTTGACAATATCATTAATGTTATTAAGGAACCACGGGTCAATTTTTGTCAGGGAAAATATTTCATCCGCGGAAAGTTTTCTTCTAAAGGCATCTGCAACGTACCAGAGCTTATTCCAGCTATTTGTCCGCAGCTTTTTTCTTAGCTGGGCCGAACTAATCTCGCCGCCGATATGCTTTTTATCGAGTGAGTAGCGGTCGATTTCCAGCGACCTTACGGCTTTATGCAGAGCTTCCTTAAATGTTCTGCCGATAGCCATAGCTTCGCCGACGGACTTCATCTGCACGGTAAGCTCCGGACTCGTGTTAGGAAACTTCTCAAACGTAAAACGCGGCCACTTAACAACGCAGTAGTCAATGGTAGGCTCGAAACAGGCAGGTGTTTTCTTAGTAATATCATTGGGGATTTCGTCAAGTGTATAACCAACAGCTAATAAAGAAGCTATTTTCGCAATAGGAAAACCTGTAGCTTTGGAGGCAAGGGCGGAGCTTCGCGAGACACGAGGATTCATTTCTATTACATAAAGCTTTCCGTTATCGGGATGGACCGCAAATTGAATGTTGGAGCCGCCGGTTTCAACGCCTATGGCCCGGATAATCTCGATAGACGCATCACGCATCAACTGGTATTCTTTATCAGTCAGTGTCTGAGCAGGGGCAACGGTGATGCTGTCTCCCGTGTGAATACCCATCGGGTCGAGGTTTTCTATGGGGCAGACAATAACAACATTATCTTTTTTGTCCCGCATCACCTCCAGCTCATACTCTTTCCAGCCTACAACAGACTCCTCGACCAAGACCTGATTCTTTGGGCTTAGATTCAAACCCCAGTTGATGTGCGTTTTATATTCTTCCATATTGTAGGCTATATTACCTCCCGTACCGCCCAGAGTATACGAAGGTCTGATGATAGCAGGAAGACCGACATATTCGATTATTTCCTGCGCCTCGCGCCAGGAATGTGCATAGCCGCTTTTAGGAACCTCCAGTCCGCAATCCTGAATTGTCTTTTTGAACCTGTCTCTCTCTTCGGCTCTTTTAATGGCCTGGAGATTTGCCCCCAGAAGGCGAACACCGTGTTTTTTCAGCACCCCGCTTTCAGCCAATGCTACGGCAGTGTTCAGACCCGTTTGCCCTCCAAGTGTCGGTAAGAGACTATCCGGTCGTTCTTTTTGGATTATTTTTTCAACGATATAAGGCGTAATCGGCTCAATATAGGTTCGGTCAGCCATTTCAGGGTCGGTCATTATGGTCGCGGGATTGCTGTTAACGAGCACAACCTTAAATCCCTGCTGTTTTAGTACCTTACAGGCCTGGGCACCCGAATAGTCAAATTCACAAGCCTGGCCTATGACAATAGGCCCAGAGCCGATTATTAGTATCTTCCTGATGTCTTTGCGCTTTGGCATCTTTCCACTTTCTTAACGTTTTTGAAGTATTATTTATAAAACCGGCAAGAAATCCACTATTTATTGGAAAGATTTGTTATCGGCATTCTTCTGTCTTTACCGAAAGCCCTTGGGCTAATCTTTACCCCCGGCGGAGATTGCCTCCGCTTGTATTCGTTTCTGTCCACCATAGCAACGACTTGAGCAACAGCATCTTTAGGCAAACCATCCTTAACCAATTCGGAAACAGCTTTGTCTTCTTCTATGTAGCCGTGCAGAATTTTATCGAGGAGGTCGTACTGTGGAAGAGAATCTGAATCTTTCTGGTTTTCTCTAAGCTCGGCACTCGGCGGCCGCTTTATTATTGTCTGTGGAATAACTTTATTATTGCGGATATTATTTACATATTCAGCCAATTGATAAACCATCGTCTTGGGCACGTCCTTTAAAACAGCAAAACCGCCGGCGGTGTCGCCATAGAGGGTCGCATACCCGACGGCAGTTTCACTCTTGTTACTGGTTGTTAAAACGAGATGACCATACTGGTTGCTAAAGGACATTAGTATACAGCCGCGAACTCTCGCCTGCAGATTCTCATAAGCCACAGTGTCTTTACTCCAGCCGGGCATTTTGGCAAACAGCTCATCGAATTGAGTCAGCACCGTCTCAATCGGCAAGACGTGAAACTCTATATCAAGATTATCCGCCAGTGTCTGCGCATCTTTAACGGTTTCGGGACTGTTAAACTTTGACGGCATAGTTATACCAATGACATTTTTTGCCCCCAGTGCGTCGACAGCAATGACCGCAGTTAGTGAAGAGTCTATTCCGCCGCTCAATCCAATTATGGCTTTGGAAAATCCATTTTTATGAACATAGTCTCTGGTTCCCAGAATCAGCGTGCTGTAAACTTCGGCAATGGGGTCCAACACAGGCTCCGGGCAGGCAGCAACAGCTGTAAGATGAGGGGTATTGCCCGATGTAACTGATAAATCCGCAAGTAATATATCTTCCTCAAACGCCTTTGCCTGGCAGACAATTTTACCCGATGAATCTACAAACATACTTCGGCCGTCAAAAACCAGCTCATCTTGGCCACCGACTAAATTGCAATAGGCAACTGTACAATGAAAGTGCTTTGCGCACTGACGAAGAGTTTCCTGTCTCTGTTCGATTTTTCCCACGTGAAAAGGAGAGGCAGAGATGTTTATGACCATATCAACCCGCGGCATTCTGCCGAGAAAGCTGTCCAACCATTTCAACCGCCATATATCTTCACAAATTGTAAATGTCACGGCCTTGCCGTCTATTATAATTCGTACCGCCTCGGTTCCAGGCCGGAAATAGCGTCTCTCATCGAAGACACCGTAGTTAGGCAAAATACTCTTACGATAAATACTTGCTACCTCGCCTTTTTGCAGTACAGCAAGCGAATTAAAGCAACCCTTTTCATTTTCCTCTGCATATCCGGTTACAACAGTAAGCCTGGGGCAGTTCTTTGCCAGACGTTCAATTGCCAAACTGTTATCCTCTAAAAAACTCTTTTTCAGCAATAAGTCCTCTGGGGGATAACCACAAACTGACATTTCCGGAAAAACTACAACATCAGCACCTAAGTCATATGCCTTTACGCTTAGCTTTTCCATCTTCCTGATATTCCCATTAAAGTCACCAACGGAAGAGTTAATTTGTGCTAATGCTATTCGCATAATTAAATCTTACTAACCTTCTTATATCCAATTATCTATGGCTTCAGCAGCCTTGCGCCCACTGTCAATAGCCCTTACGACCAACGAGGCACCACTGATTGTATCACCGGCAGCAAATACCCACGGCTTACTGGTCTGGTAATTGTCTACTGCGACATTACCTGAATCATCAAGCTCCAAATCTAATTTCTTTATAAGCCCACTATGCGCTACATGAAGAAACCCCATAGCTAATAGTACTATGTCGGCCTTAAGAGTAAAATCGGTACCTTCCAGCTCCTTTAGTTTCCAAGTACCATTTTTTCTCATCCATTCAACCTGGCAGCACTGCAGCTGGGTGATCCGAGTTTCTATACCTGAAAATTTTTTCGTCATAACACCCCAGTTACGCTCGCAGCCCTCCTCATGAGAAGAAGATGTTCTCATAATTCGCGGCCACATAGGCCAAGGTGTATCCGGCGGCCTTGTTGGTGGCGGCTTCGGCAAAATTTCCAATTGGTATATCTCCTTGGCACCTTGCCTGCGTGCCGTTCCAACACAATCGCTTCCCGTATCACCGCCTCCTATTACAACTACAATCTTGTTCCTGGCTGTGACAACCAAAGATTCATCTACAGGTTCACTGTTGCAAATTCTATTCTGAGTTTTCAAATAATCCATAGCAAATAAGATATTCTCATATCCTCGACCAGTTATGTTGAGGTCTCGCGGCTCGCCTGCACCCATTGTCAGACAAATACAATCGTACATTTTTTCCAAATAACGTACGGATATATCTTCCCCTGCCTCAACACCCGTCTGGAATTCTACACCTTCAGCTTTCATTTGTTCAAGGCGGCGATCGATTATATGTTTTTCAAGCTTAAACTCCGGAATCCCATATCTAAGCAAACCTCCTATCTGCTCATCCTTTTCAAAGACCGTTATCTGATGACCAACTCGAGCCAGTTGCTGTGCAACAGCCAAGCCCGCAGGCCCGGAACCTATCACTGCAATTTTTTTGCCTGTTTTCTGTTTGGCCGGCAACGGTTTTATCCATCCTTCCCTGAATCCACATTCGACTATTTGGAACTCTATATGCCTGATAACAACAGGTTCATCGCTGATATAAAGTGTACACGCGGTTTCGCACGGTGCAGGACACACCCTGCCTGTAATTTCAGGAAAGTTGTTGGTCAAATGAAGCAACTCACAGGCCTGTTGCCATTTACCCTTGTACACCAGCTCATTCAGTTCTGGTATATAGTTTTGCAGAGGACAACCAACACCATGACAGAATGGAATGCCGCAATCCATGCACCGTGCCACCTGCTGGTAGATTTGCTCCGGCGTAAGCGGCAGGTCGAACTCGGCAAAATCATGTGTTCTCTCGTCGACCGACCGATGGTTGGCTTCCTGACGAGCGTACTTTAAAAAACCTTTTACTTCACCCATTAGTACACCTCCTCTGTTGCTGGTATCGTTTCAGTATCTCGTTGCTGAGCGGCTCGCATCTTTTCTAATGCTTTGCGATAGTCTATGGGAACTACCTTTACAAATTTGCCGACTATATCCAACCACGCTTCCAGAATACTTTGTGCACGGGCACTTCCTGTCCATTTTAGATGCTTCTGAATAAGCTCATATAGCAACTTGTTGTCTTCTTCTTTCCAGACACTTTCCAGTTCGACCATATCAAGGTTACACATAGTATCGAATAGCTGTGCCTCGTCGAGTACATAAGCAAGGCCGCCGCTCATACCAGCTGCGAAATTACAACCGGTCTTGCCGAGAACCACAACTAGTCCGCCTGTCATATACTCACAGCAATGGTCGCCGACGCCTTCGACAACTGCAGCTGCCCCACTGTTTCGCACGCAAAACCTTTCACCAGCCATTCCGTTGATGAAGACCTCACCGGATGTGGCACCATAAAGCACCGTATTGCCAACAATAATATTTTCGTGACTTATAAATGGTGAGCCTTCCTCCGTCCTGACAACAATTCTTCCGCCGGAAAGCCCCTTGCCCAGGTAATCATTACTGTCGCCAACCAGCCTCAAAGTAACACCGGGCGCAAGAAAAGCACCGAAACTTTGACCTGCGGAGCCATTCAAAGTAATTTCCAATGTGTTATCAGGCAGTCCTTTTTCGCCGTGTCTCTTTATTATTTTATTACTCAAAATTGCCCCAATTGTTCGGTCTGTATTGTGAATCTGCATTTCTATAACAGTATGTTTGGCTTGCTCAACCGCCGGTTTTGCCTTCTCAAGAAGTTGCCAGTCAAGATGACCCTCAAGCTTATTGGTCTGTGGGGTTATTGCCTTTACCGCTCTTCCATCTGAAATATCATACTGATAGAAAATTGTGGAAAAATCCAGGCCTTTTGCCTTCCAGTGGCTAATCGCGGCACTGGTTTTCAGTTTATCCACCCTGCCAACCATGTCCTCAAATTTCCTGAATCCAATCTGTGACATGATCTGTCGTACTTCCTCAGCTACAAAATACATAAATCTTTCAACGTATTCTGGTTTTCCTGCAAATCGCTTTCGTAACCTCGGATCCTGAGTGGCGATTCCAAAAGGGCAAGCTCCTTCATGACACTTACGAAGTAGTGTGCAGCCAAGTGCCACCAGCGCAGTTGTGCCGAACCCGAACCTCTCAGCTCCCAGCAATGCTGCAACCACGACATCTCTGCCAGTCTTAATTTGGCCGTCCACCTGAACCCGAATCCGGTCTCTCAGATTGTTCATCACTAAAACTTGTTGAGTTTCAGCCAAACCAAGTTCCCAGGGACAGCCGGTATGCTTTATTGAAGACAAGGGGCTGGCGCCAGTCCCACCATCGTGCCCGCTTATAAGCACTTCATCCGCATTACCCTTGGCGACGCCGGCGGCAATTGCACCAACCCCTACTTCAGCAACGAGTTTAACGGAAACTTTTGTCCCCGGGTTGCTGCTTTTGAGGTCATATATCAGCTGCGCCAAATCTTCAATCGAATATATATCATGGTGTGGCGGCGGTGATATCAGTGTTACTCCAACAGTCGAATGTCGTAACCTGGCGATTTCTTCTGTAACTTTATGCCCCGGTAATTGTCCGCCTTCACCGGGCTTAGCACCTTGGGCAATTTTTATTTGAAATTCTTTTGCATGGGCAAGATAATTCAGTGTGACGCCAAACCTTCCGCTGGCGATCTGCTTAATGGCACAGTTTTTTGAATCGCCATCACGTCCCGATTCATATCGGCTCGGGTCTTCACCGCCTTCACCACTATTGCTCATCGCACCTATGCGGTTCATGGCAATGGCCAGACATTCATGTGCCTCTTTGCTGATAGAGCCATGACTCATCGCACCGGTACAGAATCGCTTAACAATTTCATCAGCGGATTCGACTTCCTCTATAGGCACTGCTCCACTACTGCTGAATTCAAAAAGTCCACGCAGAGTGTACAGATTTTTAGTTTGTTGATTCACCGCTTTCGTATAATCTTCATAAGCCTGTTGGTCCGCAAACTTGACAGCATGTTGTAGACGTGCAACGGTTGTTGGATTCCAAAGATGTTGCTCACCGTTATGTCTGAAATGATATTCTCCTCCAAAATCCAACTCAAGCGCCCCACGGGGGCGCTGCTGAAAAGCCTCTTTGTGACGCTCAACCGCTTCCTGGGCAACCTCCGCCAGACCAATTCCTCCGATGCGCGAACTTGTCCCTGTAAAGTATTCATCAACAAAAGACCGATTCAATCCAATCGCCTCAAAAAGTTGAGCTCCCGTATAACTTCTCAGAGTTGATATCCCCATCTTGCTTATTGTTTTTAAAATGCCTTTCTTAATCGCTGCAATGTAATTGTCCGCTATCTGGGAAGGTTCCATATCAGCAGGGAGTTCATCTTCTTGGTGAAGGTAGTTAAGAGTCTCAAATGCCAGATAAGGATTTATCGCATTGGCACCGAAGCCGCACAAAAGACAAAAATGCATGACCTCGCGTGGCTCACCGCTTTCGACAATTAATCCGGTCTCACCGCGCAGGCCGCGACTCAACAGACCGTTATGAACCGCCGCTGTCGCTAAAAGCGAGGGTATAGGAGCCTTTGTCCGTGAAACTTCCCGGTCACTTAGAATAATCAGTGCAGCTCCTTTCCTTATGGCCTGCTCAGCCGAATCAACTAAATTATTCAATGCCTGCTTCAAACTATGTAAAATATTAGGTGCACCCGTGTCAAAAACAGTTGAGAAGGTGACAATTTTAAGGTCTTTTCTTTTCACCGTACATAGCCGCTGAATATCTTCATTGGCCAAAATCGGATGAGGCAATTTAAGCTGACGGCAATGTTCAGGTGTTTCCTCCAGAATATTCAGCTTTTTACCTACGAAGTTCATCAAACTCATAACCAATCCTTCGCGCAAAGGATCTATGGCAGGGTTTGTCACCTGGGCAAAAAGCTGTTTGAAATAGTTAAATAAAAGCTTCGGCTTGTTTGAAAGCACCGCCAGTGGTGTGTCGTTTCCCATTGAGCCTACAGGTTCTTGACCATTTAAAGCCATCGGAAGCAAAATCATCTTCAGTTCTTCACGACCATAGCCGAACAGTCGAAGTCTTTGAGTCAATGTCGCGGGGTCGGTACGTACCAGTTTAGGTGCATCAAACAGGCCTCGAAGTTCTATTCTATTCTCATCCAGCCATCTTCGATAAGGTCTTTGACGGGCAATCTTACTTTTTATCTCGTTATCAGAGATTATTCGTCCTTCAACCGTATCAATGAGAAACATATGCCCGGGTCGAAGTCGTCCTTTTTGCCGGATTTTCTCCGGTGGAAATTGAACAACACCTGTCTCGCTGCCCATAATGACCAAATCATCGCTTGTTACAAGATACCTGCAGGGTCTCAAACCGTTGCGGTCAAGTGTTCCACCGACAGTTCGCCCGTCAGTAAAAACAATTGCAGCAGGTCCGTCCCATGGCTCCATTATGGATGCGTGATACTCGTAAAATGCACGCTTATCCGTACTAATGTGGTATTTGGCGCCGAAAGCTTCGGGTATCATCATCATCATCGAATGGGGTAAACTTCGACCTGCACGAATTAGCAACTCAAGCACGTTGTCAAAACAAGCAGAGTCACTTGCCTCAGGAGTCAGTATCGGCAACAAGTCATTAATGCTGCCGCCGAACGCTTTGCTGGACATCTTCATCTGCCTGGCCTGCATCCAGTTGCGATTACCGCTGAGCGTATTTATCTCCCCATTGTGGGCAATACACCGCATCGGCTGAGCAAGCCGCCAATTCGGAAATGTATTTGTACTGTACCGCTGATGCACTATTGCCAAGGCCGAGTTGACTCTCTCATCAGCAAGATCAGGGTAATAGGCAAAAAGTTGCCACGCCATAAACATGCCTTTGTAACAGATAGTCCTGCATGAAAGAGACAATACATAAAAATCTTCGCCCTCCTGTCCGAACTTTTTCCTGACAAGCTTTTCAGCTCGTTTACGTGCTAAATATAATTTTCGTTCCAGCAATTCATCCTCAAGTCCGGAGCCCTCGACGAAAATCTGTTTTATTGTGGGTTCCGCCTTTAAAGCTATTTGTCCCAAACAATCGTTTGACGTTGGCACATCTCGCCAGCCTAACACTCTCAAACTATAATGGTTAAGTGAGTCCTCCAGTATCCGGTCACATTTTGCGCGGAGATCTTTATTCTGTGAGCCAAATACCATCCCAACACCGTACCGAGACGGTTCAGGCAAAGAAAACCCAATCCGATTACACTCGGTTTGCAAGAATTTATGCGGAATCTGAAATAAGATGCCAGCGCCATCACCAGTAACTTCATCAGCACCGGCTGCACCGCGGTGTCGAAGGTTTAAAAGAATCTCTTTACCATATTCAATAATAGAATGGTCGCGCTGGCCGCTGATTCTTACAACCGCACCAATGCCACAGGAACCATGTTCATACCGCGAATCATAAAGACCAGGATGTTTTGTTTCCGTCGCCATATTATCCCATTAATACTATACATAAAGCCACCCTATTGGTTTGCAATAATAGCAGCACCAATGGGTGGCGACAAAACACATAATATACAACAGTTTACAAATTAGATTGTCTTAAATCAACTATCGTAGTACAGGTGAAACTCATGCGGATGCGGCCTTAACGCTATCTCGTTTATCTCGTTTTCCCGCTTCCAGGTAATCCATGTCTTGATAACATCGTCGGTGAACACATTGCCTGCCGTCAGGAATTCGTGGTCTTTTTCGAGTGCGTCAACTGCCTCTGCCAGCGAGCCTGGCGTCTTGGGATATTTTGCCAGCTCTTCCGGGGTCATATCATAAATATCACAATCTAACGGCTCACCTGGATCAAGCTTATTCTTTATGCCATCTATAGCCGCCATTAGCATCGCTGTCCACGTCAAGTAGCCATTGCAGGTTGGGTCGGGACAGCGGAACTCAAGCCGTTTTGCCTTTGGATTCGGCGTGTACATCGGTATCC
>CAZDQP010000044.1:0-18073 GCA_964507485.1 uncultured Pirellulales bacterium
CTCGCGGTCATGCACCAAAGATGGTATATGACCTAACTCTGTCCGGTTATTCGCCAGCACCTCTAATGTTCTTCGCAGCGACTTTAGTAGTTTTTCGTTCCCCGTGGTCAATATCCCGAGCGAGCACACCATCAAGTCCCTCGTATATGGTTCTGGATACCCCCACCCTGCAGTGCGGGGTAAACCTCGACAAGGCCCGTGATTGTTGTGAAGCAGCACTTCCAAAGCGGCCTGCTTGGCCCTGCCTATCAACTCCTTCTGACGTTTGTCCATTTATGATATACCTAAACGTTTTGAGACGATGTTGACAAATTTCTTTGCTATAACTCGATAATCAAAGTTTTCGACGACTCTTTTTCTCCCTTCTTTCCCCATTCTTTCTCTAAGTCCCTCATCTTTCATCAACTCCATAAGGTAATTGGCAATATCATGAACGCTCGCACGGTAATCTACTATCCTTGACCTCTTGAAGCTGTGCTTATGACGTGCCTCGTAGCCGGACTCGTCCCCCAGCATCGCCTCTCGAAGGCGAATCTCCTGTGCAACATCGGCTAAATATGCCGTTTTCCCGTGCACCAGCGTGTCCAGCATCCCCATTGCTTTTATTCCTATTACCGGTTTCTCGCAGGCATTTGCTTCCGTCTGAATCATTCCAAAGCCCTCCAACCGGGACGGCGCAGCATAAATATCACAAGCCGCTAACAAATAAGGCATAAAGTTTCGCGAAACTCTGCTGCTCGTATAAACTACATTTTTATCTATTCCCAGATGCGTGGCTAATTGCATATCTGCCATATTCTGCTGGTCCGTCCTTGGCTGCGGCCAGACCTTGCAAACATACTTCCAGTCAGGCGCCTCCGGGTCGTTTATTGCCAGTGCCTGCATAACCTCCTGCGCGCCCTTGGATGCCGCGTCCCCGCCGACAGTCAAAATCATTATCTGGTCATCCGACACCCCTAATGTCTCGCGAACCGCAACTACCTTGCTGTCCTTCTTGTCACGGGGCTTGAAAGCGTCCGTGTCGCACCCGACATGCAACACTTCCATATTCTTCCCTTTAAGGCCGTCACGTATATATATCTTCTTCACCCAGTTGGATGTCACTAAGACCAGTGGAAGACTGTCGAGTATCTCACCGTAATTTGCCATATATCCATCCGCTACGAGCCACGGAACCGCCGTTATACCGTATCTCTGCGGGTGAAGAACCAAATGAGATGTATGTCCCCAATATCCTACGCCAACAACAACATCAGGTACAAACCACCGATAATACCATTCCTTCTCCTGCGCAGACTCGAAATTAACGGAGAACACATCTATCCCCATCTCCTCAAGCCCCCTGTGCAGCAGGTGCCCTTGTGTCGCCAAACCTCCCGGCGAAGGAGGATAATCATACAAAAGCAAAACCTTCATCTTCCAGACCCTTTCCTTGTTCTTTGATCGGCTGACCCGAAAAGCCAAAACGCCTCCCGGCGCGGCGTCGTCTCCGCCTCGAAGCTCTCCGTGCCAAAACCATAAATCTTGGTAATAATATCATATTTCTTCTGCCATATCCCCTCCGGCAGTCCTATCTGCAAATCGGCCTCATTATCAGGCCGCGGGAGATACTCTCGCCCCCCGTCTTCATACGCAAAAGACCATACCTGCTTCGCGACCAGCTTCCCCACCCTCCATAATCTCATCACGGCCTGCGCCGTCTCTTCATGCCTTAAATGCCGTGTATACTCACCGGCAGTGCTGTGTGTAATAACAACATCGAATCTGCCGAAGGGATGCAGACCCATTATCGTCCGCTGGATTTCCCCGTTATCAAGCGGCTTTTGCTCAGGACCATCGTCAAGGTCACCCATATAACCATCCGCCTTAAACTCTTCCATCGCCCTGAAAAACTTCGCCGCACGTTCCGCATCACTCTTTCTGCATATAGTCACCACAGTCCACTTCGCCTCCGGATGCATCAGCATCAAACCGCCCGCCCACAGCGTCTCATCGTCCGGATGAGCGACAATAACCGCACATTTGCTGTCGTCGCTTATATGAATTGATTGTTTATTGGCTATCACTTTTTCCTCTAATCCGCATAATCCCCGCTGGGACATTTAAGTACAAAATCAACCACCTCATTAAAATCAGCCGTCGCAAGACATATCCGCGAATCCGCCGCCCCATAATATATAAAAATTTTATCTCCCTTTTTTAACCAACCGCACGGAAACACAACATCATCAACATCACCCTCGCGCTCGTACTGCGCCTTCGGCCCGAAAACCCATTCATCGCTCCGGCGAATCACCCTCCTTGGCTCTTTTAAATCTAACAGCACAAGACCGAGCCGGTAAATTGACCCGGATGCCGTAACACGCACACCGTGATACAGAATCAGCCATCCCTCCTTTGTCTCCATCGGCGGTGCGCTCAGCCCAATCTTGCCCGAGTCCCACCAGCCCCCTTCTCTGGCTTGAATTATCTCAAGATGCTCCCCCCAGTGTTTAAGATCCGGAGAAAAAGATATCCATATATGAGCGCCGAGAAGTGGCGACTTCGGAACAGGCCGGTGCAGCATTGCCCAAAGCCCTCCGAACTTCACAGGAAAAAGCGCCGCATCCTTGTCCTCGGGCGGCATAACAGGCCCCGCCCGCTCAAATGTTTTGAAATCGCTTGTCGTCGCCAGCGACACCAGCGGCCCGCCTTTAGAATACGCCGTGTAGCATATCACCCACCTCTTCATCTCCGCAAGCCACGTTATCCGCGGGTCTTCTATCCCCCATATCTCTTCCGGATACTCTTTCGGCTCTGGCTTTAATGTTGGCTCTCCGCTTATCTCCCAACCCCCAATTCCGTCCTCACTTCTTGCTGCCGTCAAATGCGAAATCCCCCTGAAGTCTTCGACGCGGGCAAGCAATATCACCTTCCCATCCACCTCCGCCGCTGCCGCATTAAAAACAGAATTCGCTTTGTACGGCCAGTCATCAACAGAAAGAATCGGATTGTTGGAATGCCGCTGAAAAAGCTCATGAACTGACTTCTTGCCCATATCTTCCTCTTCGAATTTACTACAGTTTAATTTTACCGAACATAACTCGCACAGCTTAATTTGCTATATAATACTCTTTTTATTGTAAAATGGAAGTGTGCAAAATGATATGTAAACTTAATTGAGCCCCCCACCCGGCACGGCTAAGATTGTCCCGCGCCGGGTAGCTCTATATTGTGACCTTCGATTCATCGAAGGATTTTGTTCTCGCAGGCGGCAATCTGCTGTATACTATATTATCTCTTTCTTCGGGTCGTCTCCTTCTTTGTCAGTCAACGGACAGCCCGTCTTATTCGGCTCCGACAAAATATCCTTTTTCTTGAGACACTTCGGACACGTGCATCCCGGCATGCATTTTCCAATATACTTCTTGCATCCGGCCGCTTCCTTGTTCATCATTGGACAGCCTGCTTTTATCTGCTCAGACAAACAAGCTTTATTCTTGGAACACCATGGACACATGCACCCCGGCTTGCATCTCCCAATATCCTTTTTGTACTTGCTCGCCATGCAGTACCTATGTCCCATACAGCATCCGCGCCCCATACAGCATCCGCGCCCCATACAGCCTTTGCCCCAGCATGCTCCCGAACTGTAACCACCGCCGCACCGCGACGGCATCCGGCAATACCTCACAGTCGCCAAATGACCGATTACTGCCCCTACCGCAAGAAGCGTAATCGTTATAAAAATTGTCTTCCAGCATTGTCTTTCTATTTTCCTGTCGCTTTCATCCATTTTTGATTCTCCTTTAAATTTCCAGCAACATAAAGATCGGCTGCGCAGCCGTTCTCTTCGGTTCCGTAATTATATAATACCTTCCTCAAGCATCTTCACTATATAATCTATCTCTGAGTGGTTTGTTCGTTATTTTTTAGCGCCTTAATCACCCAAATCCACTACGTATTATAGGAATTTTCCCGCCGCTCAGCGCCCTGCGCTGCAGAGGACTGCTTCACAGAGAGAGATACAGAAGTAGGAACTGTTCTATATTCATTTTGCGCTTCGTAGCTTCACGGATGATATACAGCGGCCGCGGTTAATTATGTATGTTCCCGCAGCGGTTGCATCGAATTGTAACTCTTTGTTGGTCACGGAAGACAACTGTACGCAGACTCTCGCCCCTATACGATAAACAGTAGGTCGTTCTTTTCAGTAACGACCTTGGGGCTTTAACTGCTTTTTCCATAACTTCAAATTGTTATACAAACCACCCCTTCTGTCAAGATAATTTTAATACAACCTCGCACCTACCCCCAAAGCGTAACTGAATAGGGCAAACACCAATATACTGTTATCTGCAAGCCCGCAGCTTCTTTGACCGCTCGCCCTCACCCCTTAATAAATCGCAGACAGGGCTCACCCGAACGTTCGCATTTAGGGTTGAATGGCTGGCTTTTCCAACGGCTTGCAGTCCTTGTCCCAGAAAAATTTATCCGGCGGATAAACCCCACGGGTGCCGTCACCCCAGAAATCATGCCACGATTGGCAACTGTAACAGCCCGAAAGGGCAAACAACAATATCAGCAGCAAAATATTTAGTAATGTTTTCATAATTGTTTCCTTTGTAAAAAACCTAATCTAAAAATGTAACTCTTTTAAACAAACGGTCAAGTATTTTCCCGACAAAAACTATTTATCCTCGCCCGCCTCTGGCGGCCTTTTTAATTTGATTCAGATTCTCAAACTCCGGCCGCTCTCTGTAAAAAGAATCTCGTGTATAACAGCCGGACACGAGACCGTTGCGCGACGCAGTGCTGCAATCGCTGTCTGCTAGGCAGATACGCCTCTTATCGAGAGCCCTCGAATTCAATATATCATCAACAATATCAGGGTAAGCAAGAATCATCCTCCCGAGCCCTATTGAATCTGCCATCTTGGAAGCTATAACTGCTTGGGCTACGTTCGGCAGCCACTGCTGCAGGTACGTGTATGCCGAGCCGACGATAATCATATTCGGCCTCTGACTCTTCAGCTCGGCCGCCGCGTTTATCAAACGGGCTACACCAACAAGTGGGTCCTCCGGCGGCAGGTAACCTCCGCATGATGGTGACATCGCAGGCCTGGTGATATGTGGATTATAATAAGGAGACCCCGCTGTCGCACAAGCAAGTTCCACATCTAACCCGGCAAGAAGGTCCAACAGCTTTATAGTTTCTGTGAGGTCAATTCCCTGCCCAGTACGGTCTGCGCCGAAAGCAAACGGGTAATCACCAGATATACGACACGGCTGGCCGACGCCATCCTGACCTTTCCTGAATGGGACAAAATCAAAGACACTCAACCGAACGCCGATTTTCAAACCTTTCGTCTCCGCCCTGATGCCCGAAATTATCTCGGTCAGAAATCGAGTCCGGTTCTCGAAACTTCCGCCGAAAGAACCTGCTATGGTTTCGGCCGAAAGAAATTCGTGACCGAGATAGCCGTGACAGTGCTTAATATCAACAAAATCAAAACCCGCCTTCTCAGCAAGCTTTGCCGCCTCGATGAACTGACGAATTACCTGTTTAATTTGCTCATCGGTGAGCGGCGGATAATCTTTCTCAAGACCTAACTCAACGTCAAGCACCGGATGGTTATACACAATTTTAGGTTCGGGCCATGCATACCGCCCGCTATGGGTTAGCTGAAGCCCAACAAACAAATCGTCACTTCTGCCGAACTTCCTCCGGTGAGTTTCAATAAGCCCCTCTCGCATCTCAGCGATATCGGTGAGACTATGCTCGCTTATCATCAACTGTCTCGGATTGCCCTTTCCCTCGCAGCTAACAGCGCACGCCTCTCCGCCCCATATCAATTTCGCACCGCTTGACCCGAATCGCTCCCACCGCCTTTTTGTTAATTCGCTCGGCCTGCCGTCTTCGAGACAGTCCCACCCCTCCATAGGCAGCGCACAAAATCGATTACCGATAGTTCTGTCTTCAAGCTGCAACGGCTGATTCAGTGGCGCATCAGCGCCCGACCGGATGCTCTCATCGAAGGGTAGGGACATTCCAATCTGCTCAAGGTACGCCTTGAACTCAGATGCCGTTTTTAATGATGGTACTTTTCGATAACCTATTGGAGCCATTTATTCAATCGCTCCAGAATATCTTCGAGTACCGCAATATCAGAATCGGGCCTGCGCGGTATGCTTTGATGCAGCGCATCGGTTCTGAGCCACCCCCGCAGACGAAGAAACTGCGCTGCGCTCTGCTTATATGCTGGCACCGGCTCCCGGAACGAAAAAAATCCCAGAAACTGCAGCAGGTCATTCAACTCGTAAAATCGTGTGTCACCCTTCTGCCAGAAGCTGTCACGCAGCGCAAAAGCATCCGGCGCAAATGTGCTCAGCCCCAGCAGATAATCGCTGCCGTAAATTACCATATCGATTGCAAGGTCGTTCCCTGTAAGAATCATAAACTCCGGCCGCCGCTCGTCGCGCAGCTGTAGCCGCTGCCACTCTAACCGACGACTAAGTGAAGAATGCTTCACGCCGATACATTCTTGAATGCCCATAATCCCGCCGAATGTTTCCAAATCATATATCTTCCCGAACGGCGTAAACATAGGCCCAAGCTCGAACGCAATGAATCGGCCGCAAAATTTCGCAAGTGCCTCGTAAGAAGCCACAATCTCATCATTACTCTGATTAGTCAATCCGAAGGACTGGAACACAACCGCCGTGGCGTTATGCTCTTGAATCATTTCGATTTGACGTTGATACGCCTCGCCGTCCCACCCGTCACCGGGCTTGTCCGACACGTAAGCACCCGCAACAAAACTCTTCCCGCCAAGAACCTTCTTCGTGCGCTCCAGAACTTCCCGGCGCCTCTGGTCATCCAGCAGATTAACAAGACCCGTATCCATATTCACCGCCGGCACCAGTCCCGCCTCGAACGTCCTCGCCACGTGCGCCTCGAATCCCTCCCAGTCCACCGTCCCGTCCTCAAGAAGCGGCAGCAAAACCGCCGACATACCCGTTATCTTGCGCTTTGGAAAAATCGGCCGCATCCCGCCCACGGCATCTTGTTTATCAGGCATATTCCCCTCCCTACCGAAAATGTGTATAAAGATAATAGCACGAGCTTGCCGCAGAAACAACTATTGCCGCAAGCATACCGACATTCCAGATAACCGCCTTCACCCCCCTCGGCTTGTCCTCCCCGAGATACTTTCTCCTGTTATTGAGAACAAAAAATGCCGCATAAGACACAGGCAGCAAAAGCCCGCACACCGCCGTCGTCGGAACGGCTATCCACGGCCCCATATATCTCCAGAACAATACGCCCACCACAGCCGGCGCCGGAATCAGGCACGCAAGCTTGTGACGCCATCCCCCGGGTTCGAGACCGAACACCTCGCAGGCCGCAAACCCGCACACCAGCATCTGCATCGTAATAGTGCTCAGCGCCATACCCAGAATCCCCAGGCTGAATACTATGCGGGCAAAGAACGTCCCCAGCCCCGCCGATTCGAGCATCACCGCCGCCTTCGCCGGCGATAGCATCGTCGAACCCGAAGCAAGTAGCTCCGGGTCATATATCGTACAGCCGGTAGCAATAATCATTAAAGACGTGGCGATACAATACGGAAAAAACATCCCCGTAACCAAATCGAACCTCGACAGCGCCCGATGCTCCTTGCCCCACCCACGTGCCAGAAGCGTATACGGAAAAAGAAACGTCATATTAATCCCGATTGCAGCCCCGAACCCCGCCATAACCACCGAAACCTCATGCCGCCCCGTTGGAATACGCAGCGGCAAAAATCCCTTCAATACCTTCCCCCACTCTATATGACCGCCGACACCCCTGCGCAGCACCACCAGCGCAAAGGCGATTACTATCATCCACACCATCCCCTTCAGCACACGCTCATAAATTCTCACCCCCCTGCGTCCGCTGCTGTACTGCCACGTTATAGTAATCGACACCGCCAGAAACAAACCGCCCAGACATATCATCAGCAAGCTCTGCTGGCCCGATGACGGCTGCCAGCCGCTCACGGCCTTGATTATCTCCTCGCTCATCCCGCCCGCCAGTGCATATTGCGGCAAATGCCAAACAACCGTCGATAGCAGCGTTATTACCACCCACACCCACGCCATCGATGGGTGAACGAACTTCTTCATAGCATCGAACGGCCGCGCGCCCGTCGATAGCACCTGATACGATATTGCAGACATCATAATAACACCCAGCAGCATCGCCAACGGCTGTACCCACAGCAGCTTATACTGCATCATAGCCCCGGCAAATAATGACGCCATCGCGCTCCCTCCCCCGAGAGTCATCGCGCTTTGCATCCACCCCGGCCCCGTCATTCGAAAGTACCCCCGCCACCGCGACAAAACGCCCTTCTGTTCGAGCGCAATTAATTCCGCCTTTTCTTTTGCAACGGCCTCGGAATCGGAGCCGACAAACCTCTGCAGCCCACGCACAAGATTCGCAGATGATTGCCCATTATTCTTGTTCTCTTCTGATGCCGCCATAATTAACAAAACAGTCTAACGCCCAACCCCCAATTATTCAACTATCACTTCCCCACAACGCGAAAACTCCTAATTATATACAGCCCCGTCTTTCTGACGGCGTTGCATAACTTTACCACGCGGGATGTCTCGCAAATATGCCAAAAAGGCCCAATAATTTTGTTGACAAATTGATTTGAATTGCTCACAATGTAATGAGATGTAACAGAGAAGTGGGGGAGGAAATTGCTTACTCTGTTGTCCGGTGAGCTTCCCCCCACTAAAAATGCGGTTTTTCTGCGGAAAAAAGCGTCTAATTTCAATAGGAGGAATAGACATGTGGAAAAAGCTGATTATTTCCTGCCTTATTTTAGCTGCAACAACAATCGCATCTGCCGAGAAGATCGCCTACGTCGATGCCACCCACGGAGCGTCGGGCAACACCTCGTTGGCCGGTGGCGGAACGTTTGACCTTGACCCAAATTTCGGTACTGGCCTTACAACAGACGTCAACGGCTCTGATAACCTTTGGCGCCTTCGGCCATTTGGAAACCCGTACGGTGCTGGGACAGTATACGAATCTGGCGGTCAGTACAGCATGTACGGTACAAACAATACAGAAGACTGCCCACGCCTGAAGACCACAGTTACTAACCTGCCGTATGATACCTATAAGGTTTACGTCTACTTCTGGTCCGACACTTCTTCTTGGCGCATCCGGGCTTCCTTGACGGATATGCCCGGGGAACTGCCGCTTTACTATTCCAATTCTTGGGAGGAAGAATTGCCGCCTATTGGCGACCCGCCGGCTGAGTTTCTTTATTCGTGGGTGCAGCCGCCGTATCTGCCAGACCCTACTGTATTATTTAATGAACCTGTACCAATAGTAACCGAAGGAAGTCGATTGTTGTGGCAGGCATACCTCGGCACTGTGACCGGTACATCAACCAGTGTCTATATTGACGACGACGCAAACCACGGCAGCCACAGTAAGCGCACTTGGTACGACGGCATCGGTTATGAACTCCTTTTGCCAGGCCCGGCCAATAAGCCGAACCCTGCTAATGGCGCCACCGGTGTGCTGGGGGATGTGGTGCTTAGCTGGAGGTCGGGAGCGGACGCCAATAAACACGATCTATATTTCGACACTGATTTTGACGATGTAAATGACGCCAACAGAGCTTCTCACGCGGGCTTACTGATTTACGAACCAAACCATAACACCAACAGTTATGATCCATACGGCGCTGAGGGCTTTCTCGATTTAGGCACAACCTACTACTGGCGGATTGATGAGGTCAACGATGCCAATATATGGAGAGGTGACCTCTGGCAATTCACAACCTCCCATCTTGTTATAGATGATTTTGATTCGTATGCGAATTCCGAGGCTCTGCGGACGGTATGGAAGGACGGGGAGGAAAACGGCACCTGGGCAGTAGTTTTTCTTGAGACGGATACAGCTCGCGATGGTAACTCGATGAAGTATTTGTACGTGAATGAGCTTTCGCCATACTATTCTGAGGCCGACGCAAATATGGCTGATTTGAAAATGGACTCGGACTGGCTTAGCATCGACGCTGAAGCATTGCTGCTGTATTTCTATGGTGAAGCAGACAATCCTGTTAGTGAGCAGATGTATGTAACTGTGACCGACGGCGCCAACGAGACTGCGACAGTGTTATTCGACGATGACCCGAACGCTTTAAAGCAGCCCGTGTGGCACCGGTGGAATATCGCACTGCAGGAATTCTCCAGCAGCAATCCCGACATAGACCTTAGCGACGTTAAGAAACTCACTATCGGATTCGGTGACGGCAGCGAAGGAAGCAGCGGAGTCGTTTACTTTGAGGATATCCAGCTGCGTACCTCTCGATGTGCCCTTATGGCGCGCTCAGAGGATTTTGCCAGGGCTGACTATGCTCCGCCCGGCACCCCTTATTCCGGCGATTGTGTGATAAACCTTCGAGAGCTTGAGATGATGGCAAATCACTGGTTGATGACATCACCGCCTGCCGAACCTGATGTTGATGTATATGATGATGGGACGATAGACTTCAAAGACTTTGCATTAGTTGCAGAGATGTGGCTTGAGGAGGAATTTGAGTGTTTTCCTGACTACCATCCGGATTATCCCAGCTGGGTAACTGCAGACCGGCCGGATTGCTGGTGCTGCCCAACTCAATGTCACGGCGATGCTAACTGTGACGGAGTAGTGGACGATTTGGATTTAAACGCCATCTATCCTCTCATAGGTGCAACATATCCTGACCCTGATTACGATTCTTGCTTCGATTTTGACCACAACTTGGTGATAGGTACTGTTGATTTGGACCTGTTGGAGTATTATTATTATAATTATCCGAATCCTCCGGGCGATTGTCTGGCAAGTCCATAGAAATCTAAAAGGGACTTGAGGAACAGCCAAGTCGAGCTGGAGAAAAGCGGCGAGTGATTAACCTCCACGATTTTGCGGCTCGACCTCGTTGCGCCATCCGCCAGCACCGCTTTGTCATCGCTTCTCTGAACTACCGAGGGCGAGAGAGTTAAAAAACTTGCTTGTGCTGCCCTTCCCCTCTGTCATCCCGACCGAGGCCGAAGGCCGAGCGGAGGGATCTGGCCTTTGCAAAAACACCGTTTGTGCTGCCTCCTGCTCGGATACTGTTTTACAGATCCATCGTATACTTGTATACTTTCCTCGTTGCGGCCTCCGGCAACACCTAGCAATAGAATCTTACTATCTTATTTTTACCCGCAAATTCTTTTTCCACAATCCTTAAAATTATCATTGCGAGCACAGCGCGGCAATCTCCATCTCCCCCAAGCGCGAAAACCCCGGAGCAATTAGTGAAACACTTAACCACCAATTGTGACTGCCTCGCCAGCATGCGTCCGGTGTTTCCTCTTGGCTGTAGCTTAATGCGAGAGAGTTATAGTACTTGCTTGTACTGCCTCCTGCTCGGATACTATCTTATTACTGTATGTTTCCTCGTTGCGGCCTACGGCAGCACTTCATAAACCAAAACCGCTGGCCCTGCCGGCGATTCCTTATCGTTTAGCCCCCAGCTCCGCTGGGGGGGCAAAAACCCACGCAAGGAACGCTTTTCTTTTCTAACCGAACCAACCGGCCCAGGCCGGTGCCTCGCCAGCCCGCTTTGGAATTACTTCTCTGAATAACCGAGGGCGAGAGAGTATATCTGTTGCCGTTAAATAAATTTTGAAGCTTGAGGAAATTTTTGCTTGATTTTATAGGGATAGATAGATAAATAGTTATACAAATGATAGTAAATGTGTTAAAAGGATATACTTATGAATAACTCTAGATTGATAGCTATGAGAAAAAAAGTTAAGGATGAGCTCAATCACATTCCATCTTCGCCAAAACCTCAGAGGGATTTGAGAATGGTTTACTGGTCTTTCAGAATGAATAGCCTTGGTAAGAAAGCAGAAAGGCTAAAAGCCCGTGGTGAAGTTTTGTCTGAGTGTATTAAGCACTTAAAAAAGCATGGTGGGTGTTACATAGATAAGGGCTCTGATTACGAATTTGTGTATGATAAAAAATTTTTCGGCCTGAAAACCCCAAACTAAATGAGTGCCTCGCCGGAATACGTGGAAATTTTAAGAAAATCAATATATATGGCCGATATTTGATTATTACGAATACAAAAATATGTCTAAAAAACCACTTGTACTATCCAACCAAATCACCGAAAAGCTTGCAAAATCAGCACGTGACAAAGACCGGATCTCTGGATTGACACACAACTTTTATAAATACCCAGCACGATTTTCTCCATCCTTTGCATCAACAGCAATAGAACTTTTTTCCAACCCGGGCGATCTCATACTTGACCCATACATGGGCGGCGGTACTACTATTGTCGAAGCTATGATTGCAGGCAGACGTGTCATTGGTGCCGACTTGAACGCGCTTGCCGTTTTTATAGCAAGAGTGAAAACTACAAGCTTAAGCAGAACCGAAAAGAAAAGTATCGGTGCGTGGATTAACTATTATTTGCCACGACTATCTTATCATTA
Source organism: uncultured Pirellulales bacterium (assembly GCA_964507485.1). Taxonomy (GTDB): domain Bacteria; phylum Planctomycetota; class Phycisphaerae; order Sedimentisphaerales; family Anaerobacaceae; genus CAIYOL01. The sequence goes on from CAZDQP010000044.1 coordinate 12,528, forward strand.
TCAACTTGATGACCCGACAAACTTCTTAAATGACAAGAGAACAAAGAACTTAACTCTGCCAAAGGCCCGATTCATCAAAAAAATAATCGCCATCGCTATTGCTTCAATTGACTCGCTAACTAGCCCAAAAGCCAAAGATTTTGTTCGTTGTGCTATCCTCAAAACTGGACAATGGGCTCTTGACGGCCGAAAAAGCCACACATCGCTAACTCAATTCAGATATAAACTCAAGCAAAACCTGAATCAAATGCTATCAGACCTAAAGCAATTTGAATATTCTCTTAGTTCCCAGAGCAAAAATAGTAAACGCCCTGTGTTAATAGAAACAGATGCCGCCCTTATTGATAAAGCTTCTATATTCTCGAAACGTGGTTTAAAAGTCGATTTAGTTATAACTAGTCCACCTTACCCAGGACTCCATATCTTGTACCATAGATGGCAAGTAAATGGCCGGCGAGAAACTCCTGCTCCATACTGGATTGCTGGATGCCAAGATGGACAGGGTGATGCATACTATAATTTCGGAAGTCGCCACCAACCAGGACTCCATTCATACTTCGAAACATCACTCCATACACTAAAAGCTTTACGCCGAGTGATGCGCGCAGGCGCATATATTATACAAATGATTTCATTTAGTAACTCACAGAGCCAACTTCCTCGCTATTTAGCTAATATGGAAACGGCTGGATTCAAAGAAGTAAATTATAAGAAACATCATACTACTTCTAACAACTCAAGAATCTGGCGAAATGTACCAAATCGGAAATGGCATGCTTCTCTAAAAGGCAAAACATCAGGTTCAAAAGAGGCTGTACTTATACATGTTGCCAGCTAAATTTAAGGACGACAGACTTCTAAGATTCCATTAATCTAAGTAGCGTAATAGCGACTCTCCGAATCTCTTTTTGCATATCTTCAGGTTTAAATTCGTCACCATTCCCTTCGCCGTTTTCTTTGTTTTTTTTGCCGCTTCTGTACATCTGGTACAGGTGAAAGGCAATATGAGACACATATTTTGTCTTTCTCTGCTCAATAATACTTTCAGCGTACTTTTTCTCAAGAAGTCCGGCGCGATACAATTCAAGCTCGTCCATATCTTCATTTATAATCAGTGTAAGCGGTGCTGTTTGTGTTGGTTCTTGGAAACACCCTGGGTCACCCTCTGTCCATTGCGTTGCTCCCCAGCATGTGTCACGATGGTAATCCTCTTTATTTATATACTTAAGTTCGTAAGGTGGCCGTCGTTGGCCACCAGTCTATACCACTGAGCCAATCTTACGTGGTTCAGGAGGGTTAATAACTTCTCCTTCAAAACTCGTAAAAAGCAATCTGCCGTTCTGACCAAACGCAGCTACTTCAAACTTCATTTTGTCCTCAACAGCCCATTCGGATGGCACCTGGATTAGCAACTCCATTTTTCCACCCTTAGGATTACTAAAAGTCATAGGTGGTGACACATTATCAGATGTGCATTTGGCCTCAAATGACCATAGAGGTTTTTCGCCGGTCGCCAAATAGTCCTTTCCGTCCCACTGTAGCCTTACATGAACATCAGGTCCATTCTTATGAAATTTGATTGGCTGACGACTTAACACTTTAAGGTATGTAGGTTCATCAAGCAATATTGGTAATGGTTTAGGTGGTTTCTTTTTGGGAGAATTTATGATAATACGCCTCTCAACCATACGAGGCTCATCCTTGCCGCTAAATCTCGCCAAAACCCGAAAGTTCGTCTCAATCGGGTATTCATCCTCATCCCAATTTTCTGGTTCGTTAAACGTAAGGTCTATCGTTGCACTCCGTGAAAGTGTGTCATGAACAACAGAAAGCTCTTCGACTATGGGTTCAACTCTCAAATCCACTGATCCAAGGTTTCGCCACTCCGAAACAGGCTGTGATGTTAACGTCAGCCGTTTTGTTTCATTTGGTCTAAGTCTAATAGTATATACTTCAGGATTTACTATCAATACAGGTTCATTTCCCTTATCTCCTATCTCTGGATATTCTTTAACTACGACCTCCTTTGTTGTGTCCAGCACCCCATCCATATCTTCATCTATTGACTTTCCACTCTCCCACACCCCTTCTGTTGTTCTTGCAACTCTACTATGATGCTCTTCAATTAGTTTGTCGAGTGCTTTCTTTACAGCCTCATCCCCTGATTTCAGTTCATATATCTCTTCTTCTGCTTCAGTCTCTAACCTCTTGAGGTCTGGATCCTCCTTCAGCATTGCAAGGACGCGCGATCTGATAGTTTCATATTCAGTTCCTTCATAGAACTGATGCCTTGACCCTTGCATAAGTTTTGCGATCGTTTCGTTTTTTAATTCATCAACATCTACGATTACCATCATCCGGTTTCTCAGATATTTAAATTCCAGTTCTTGCTGGATAAAGGCGTTGTCCCAACCATGTTGTCGCTGGCCATATACGAGAAAGACAGCACACTGTCGCCCGCGTTTCGGCTCCTCAAGATAAGAAGAAACTGGAGTCTTTCCTGTGTCGACCAAAGGCTCCTCCTGCCCATCTCCTTCTGGCGTAACCGTCACAGGAAGATTTTTCACTAACTTTTGTAATACGACGACTCGAACGCTAATATGTCCATATCCTTCCTTCTGTCCGGATAACCCTGAATTGAGCACTTCCTGTTTATCGAACGTCTTATCTAGAACTGGTTTCGAACCTATGACGGATAGGCGCGAAAGTCTATATGCGTTCCCACTCATTAAGTCTGCGGTCTCGCGTGCTGCATATAACTCGTATGGAATAATTGGATTGAATAACACATGGTTCAGCGCGGGAAATAACCGTCTTACTACCTGTGCACCTCCTCTTCCAAAGTTATAGTTTATGTGCGCAAAACGCGTCCCATGTCTAATTCCGACTTTCTCCGCTACAGCCTCCGAGAAAAAAGGTGCTCGCCCATCAGGGTGAGCTGCGAGATATGCAAAGTAGTCGTCGCGCCGACCACTGGGAAAAATGTGCTTTATTACAGTCCATCCAACTCCTCTTCCGGATCCACCTGTGAAATCTTGTGCTTGCCTTGATAATACCCATGAGTATTGGCACGCAGAGTAAGCCGATGCTCCGCCCTGCCCAAACACCCCTATTAAATAGGGTTTATCCCCTTTTGTAGTCGCCCCTAAAGATAGCAATGTCTTATGTATATTCTCAGGTGTTTGCCCAATCCCTTCATCTTCTATGATGACTGAAAATTCTCCTGTCGGCTTATCACTAACCAGCCTTATCCTAAGTTTTCGAGCCAAATCCCTCGCTATTTTCATGAGCGATTTTCTCTCCTGCTCATCGTCTAATAGATAAATCTGATCCAAGTGCGGCAATCTAAAATATCTTTTTACTGCTTCTCTAGGACTGTTAGGGACAAGACTCATGCTATCTTTTTCTAATTCTCTTTGGCGACTAAGTTCGATTAACGCCTCCATGCCATTGATTAACCTTTCGGCAATTGGATTAATTGGATTATGCGCCAGTTTAATACGGCCAGCGTTTCCTCTGTCTTTTCCAACGGGTACCCAATGAAATTTACCTTCTTGCCACCCCACCTCAGGTGCTTCAGGTTTGTACATGTAGTCCTCTTCGGGCACAATTGGGATTTCCCCAAGAAGACTTTCTACATTATTGCTTGTCACAGCACACAGAGCTTTCCTTAGGAATTCCTCAATATCAACGAATTCCGCTAAATTAGTTTCTGTGATCATGAATTCCTCCCTTTTTCAATATCCCATCTTGCTATATTATCTACTTGCCAATTCCGTCCACATTTTTCCTGCCTTTTCTGCAACATCTAACGGTATGCTGTATCCCTCCCGTCCAGCCTGCGTGATTAAATTCCATTCACGAAATGCCGCCAAGACTACATAAACTTGATATGCCGGAATAGAATCTTCTGTCGTTGCGTTAATTTTTTCAATTACCGCCTCAGCCATAAAAGGTCCGTTTCCTTCCCTTGCCAAAGCAGACATTCCGTTTACTATTGTGTCAAATGCCATCCGTGGGACTTTATGTTCATACTCCTGCTTTTGTTTTCTTGACCAGCCTATTTTGTACAGTGAACCATTCCGTATTTCTATTCTCGGTAGACCTGGCGGCTTACTTCGTCTGGAAACTTTCTTCCGTTTTTTTCTGCTTGCAGGCTCTTCTTTTGCTTCTAATGGTTTCGAATATTGAACTCCATTCCCCGAAATTCGTTCGCACAATTCTTTTATATTCACAGCGACGGTTCGGCCTATATCAACATCACGGTACTCACCTGCACGAGCCGCTTCCGCAATCGCTTCCCTTAACTCATCCTCTGCCTTCCTTAGTATCTCCAACACCTTCATTTTTCTTGCTCCTTAAAATTTTATTTTATTATAATATATTATATCACAATTTCGCTATATTGTCAAGTGTATTCTATTATATTTTATAACATTTTCTTGTTATACTGATAGTTATTGCCACAACATCGTGATAAATAAGAAGTTAACAGAATCATATTTTTTATTAAAAATACCTAAAAACAACCCTCCTTTGTGTTTTTCGTAGAAATACAAAAAACCTCCCCCAACCTGTCTACACCAAGTTTCTGCTGTTGCATCCTCCAGTTCGAAACCTATTCCTACTTGCTTCGGAGTTTCACTCCTACGCAATACTAAGGTTTCTCATTGCGGCCTCCGGAAACAACAGCAACAAGGGCCTATCGGCAGCACTGCGCAATTGAAAATTTCTTGTTGTTCTTACCACAATATCAGCATAAAATCAGTGAAAATTCGCGCCATAATTACTGTTTTGCATATTATTACGTTAAGTGCAGCGAAATGTAATACAGAAAGGGAGGAATCATGGCTGAAACCATTCGTACTCAGGAATGCTGTTATCTTTCTACACCAAAACATATCCGTAGCTTCGTAGGTCGTTTTATCTACATCTACACCGATAAAGGTAAGCTACAACTTGCCTCCGTATCGCTCATATTCACAGGCACAAAAACATCGTTTGACATCCCCCTTGATTCAATAACAGGTATCAGTTCAGGGCACTACTTGCGAACTGCAAAGCCTGTTCGTCTGGACTACATAGCCGTTACGCATAATCACGCAGGAAAAGAGGAAACTGTATTACTTACTCCCACAAAATCCTGGATAACTCCAGTATGGAAGACCAACGAAATGGTGACGAGATGGATAGACTTACTGAACAATACCATTCATAAGAAGTAATTATACTGCTCTACTTGTGCCTAACAAGGTTTTATGCCTGACCATTATTTCGCCGCGCTCCATCGCGGCCTCCGGAAACAACAGCAATTTAGGCCTATCGGCAGCATCACACGATTAATCTGTATCCGAAAATCAATCAAAAGCGCGGCTACCCACACACCTAAAACGGGAAAAACCAAAAAATTTTTATTACTTTAACCCTAATGACTTAACTAAAACTCCATCATCTAATCGACCACAATTTTCGCATCATTCGCGCAGGTCCATCCAATTATAGAGGCAGCGATAGTCTGTTCTCGAAATGCTCTTTGACAAGTTCAC
>CAZDQP010000045.1:0-17648 GCA_964507485.1 uncultured Pirellulales bacterium
CTCCAGTGGTATCTCGATAAAACCGTTTTGACTCAATGGCAAATCATATTGACTTATCTGATAATTCTTCGGCAAATCAGGATAGTAATACCCCTTCCTGTCCCACTTGGTAAATTCTGCTATCTCGCAGTTAAGAGCAAGTGCCGTCAGTACCGCATACTCGAACGCCTGCTTATTCATTACAGGCAAAACACCCGGCATACCCAAACACACCGAACACACCCTGCTGTTGGCCTCTTCGCCGAAGCTCAGTCCACAGCCGCAGAACATCTTCGTCTTCGTACAAAGATGCACGTGAATTTCTAGCCCCACAATAACCTTGTATTGCAACTCACTCATCAGGTAATCACTGGCTTCTTTTTATACCACTCGGTTTGTGCCTCATACATCTTCGCTATCCGCAGTAATTTATCCTCGCTGAACGCCGGCGAAAGTATTTGCAATCCGACCGGCAGATTATTTTCATCAAAACCACAGGGAACGCTAATACCCGGAATACCCGCTAAATTAGCGGCTATCGTATAAATATCAGACAAATACATAGTCAACGGGTCATCAACCTTTTCCCCTATCTTAAAAGCCGTAGTCGGCGAAACAGGCATCATCATGCAATCGCACTTCTCGAATGCCTTGGTGAAATCACCGCGTATCAAATTTCTGACTTTAAGCGCTTTCAGATAATATGCATCATAATAACCGCTCGATAGCGCGTATGTCCCCAGCATTATTCGCCTTTTGACTTCTTTGCCGAATCCTTCTGCCCGTGATTTCGTATACACCTCGATGTAATCCGCCGGACTTTTCGTTCGGTGCCCGTAGTGCACTCCGTCATACCTCGCCAGGTTGCTCGACGCCTCTGCCGTAGCTACCATGTAATAAGCAGCTACTGCGTAATCAAAATGCGGCATCTCTATCTCAACTACTTTCGCCCCGAGTTTTCTATATACCTCAATCGCCTCTGCGACTGCCTCCTGCACTTCGCTGTCCCCACCTTCATTAAGTTCTGGTACAACCCCGATTTTCAATCGGCTCACTGGCTCATCAAGTTTTTCAAGATAGTCAGGCACAGGGGCGGCCTTCTCATCAACACTCGTGCTATCTCTCTCATCGTGCCCCGCTATAATATTCATCATCAATGCACAGTCACCAACCGTCCGTGTTATTGGCCCTATCTGGTCCAGACTCGAACCGTATGCCACAAGCCCGTAGCGCGATACTCTCCCGTAAGTCGGCTTCAATCCCACCACTCCGCAGAAACTCGCCGGCTGCCGTATCGACCCACCCGTATCCGAACCAAGTGCCGCATAGCAAAACCCCGCTGCTACTGCTGCCGTTGAACCTCCACTGCTCCCACCCGGTACCCTGCTCATATCCCACGGATTGACCGTTTGCTTCAGACCTGAGTTTTCCGTGCTCGAACCCATCGCAAACTCATCCATATTTGTCTTGCCGACTATCACAGCATCAGCAGATAAAAGTTTATCTATAACCATCGCATTGTAAGGCGAATGAAAATTCTCTAATATCTTTGATGCACAGGTAGTCGCGCCGAATGTAGTACATAGAACATCCTTTACGGCCACCGGCACACCCGCCAGTTCTCCAACTGTTCCACCCGCTGCAATTTTGCGGTCAACCTCCTGTGCCTTCATCATAGCTTGTTCTTTAAATGTACTGATAAATGCCCCTATTTTCTCCTCATATTGTTCTATAGTGTCGAATATCCTCTCCGTAGCGGCAACACTCTTTACCTCCCCTGCCGCAATTTGGTCTCGCAGCGCTTTACAATCCATATCTGGTAATTCATCTCGCATAAACTATCCGCTAAATGCTATTCGCTGTCTATTATCTTTGGAACCTTGAAGAATTCCCCGTCTCTTTGCGGCGCATTTGCCAGCGTCCTTTCGGTCCCAAGCGATTCTTTGACGATATCCTCCCGGAAAACATTGCTTATCGGCAGACAATGCGCTAGTGGCTCGACACCAGTAGTATCCAATTCATTCATTTTTGCCACGTAGCCAAGAATTGAACTTAATTGTCCCGTAAATTCCGCAATTTCCTCTTCACTTAAATCTAGACGGGACAATTTGGCGACCTTCATCACTTCTGCCTGGTCGATTCTTTTCCCCATTTTTCCTGCCCAAATAAAAAAGCGAGGCAAAAACCCAACCCGCCGATTTCAACACATAAGATTTATATCTTTATTCTTCCGGTCTATACTTTCGTTTAAGCGGCTTTTGAACCAGACCCATACGTATTGCTTTGGCCGAAACCTTAATCCTGCAAATCTTGCCGTCAACTACCGCCCGAACCTTTTGTATATTTGGCTTAAACTTCCTTTTCGAAATGCCTGTAACTTTTCTGCCGACCCCGCCAAGGTATTTTGCCTTGCCGCGCCGTGTAATGCTGTTGCCGCTTTTTGTCCGTTTACCCGTAAAATAACATACTCTCGACATCAATAAACTCCCGATTATATACTTAGGTTATCGTCTTAACTGCCGTAAAAACTTATAAATATACTAATCCTCTGGAAAATTGCAAGTCTAAACTAATTTTAGTGCAAAAAAGCCTTTTATGTCAAAATTATGAGAGCCTCGCTCATAGTTGTGGATGAAAAACTCCTCTCTCAACTCGTAATTTTTTTCAGATATGCCACCTCAGCCCTCGTTAGCGCCCTGTATTTACCAACGCCAATTCCTCGGCCGTTGAGTTTGCCGATTCGCGTTCTTTTAAGTGACCTTACAGACAGTCCCACTTTTGCAAACATCCTCCGAATCTGACGATTAAGCCCTTCTTGAATAGTTATTTCCACCAACGATTCTTTATGACTGCGCTTCAATATCTTTATCGCCGCTCTGCTTGTTTTGCCCTCAGCCAGCCGAACCCCTTTTTTCAGTTTCCCTATTTGACCGCCGTCAATCTTACCATCGACGCTGACAATATACGTTTTGGCTAACCCATATCTCGGATGTGTTAATTTATTTGTCAGTTCGTTGTCGTTAGTCAGTATAATTATTCCCGTGCTGTCAACATCAAGTCTACCAATACAAAAAATCCGCTCTCGCGACTGCACAATATCTACCGCTTTTTTTCTCCCCTGGGGGTCTGAATTCGTACAAATCACACCTTTGGGCTTATTCAAAAGAAAATATACCTTCCGAACAGAGCTGATTTTCCTCCCATTTACGGTTATTACATCTTTTTCAGGTTCAACAAAAGCCGGCAGCGTATCCACAATCCTGCCGTTAACACACACTATCCCCTCAAGTATCACTTCCTCGCATTTCCTGCGAGAAGCGATTCCCGCCGACGCCAAAACTTTTTGTAATCTTTCTTTGCTCATAACTTCATAGCTTCATAGCTTCATAACAACGCTCTTTAACGGTTTTCATCCTTTAATGCAATTGACATTTATTCGAATAAATCTTAGTATACCGTTAAAAGATTCATGGAGAAAGCCCTTAATGAGTTATGCCAAATTGGTACTCAATAAGTTTGAAGCTAACAAATTTGTCGACCCATTTCTTAAAAATCTCCAGCCCTTTAAAACAAAGGATATTCTCATCGGCCTTACAATCTTTATAATGGCCTTCGCTGCCCTTGGTTCTTTGTGCACAGAAGCTCTTGCAAACGGCGACGCAGCACTTTATTTACAGCAAATGAAAAACCTCAACTTCACCAACAGACCCGTGCACATCGGCTACTACGTACTCGGCGCTGGATTTATTCGCATTCTACCCGGCTCCGACGACCGTGCAATAAATCTGATGAGTAGTCTTCTGGGCGCTTTAAGTATTATGATTGTTTATCTTATAACTTTCGCCATTTGTCATAAGCACATTCCGGCCGTTACTGCGAGCATGCTACTTCTTACACACAATATTTTCCTCCAGGATTCCATCTATGCCGAAGTATATACCCCGCAAATATCCTTCCTGCTACTTTCTATCTTTCTATGGTTGTTAAACAAACCCATTCTTTCAAGCCTGTCATTTATTTTATCTTTCTTAATATCACCAAGTTCGGTTCTTGCATTACCTTTCTTCTTCATACTCCGCCCTCGCTTGCGCTCGTTTCTATTGTTTTGCACAATTTTCTTGATCATTGCCGCTGCCGTGATATTTCCGGTTCGACATTCTTACTTTTTTGGCGGCCGTGGTCTGTTCAGGATTGCTCATCGGCCATTCGACATTAGCTGGGCTCTGGCCAAAGAGGGGCGTGAAGTATTTTCGGGCTTTTTTCTCTGCATACCTCTTATACTCATAGGTCTTTTTGAAATTTTCAGCCGAAGACAACTCAGACCCTTTGCCTTTGCTTTGCTTATATTCTGGCTTGTCACCCTGTTCCTGGCCGAAAAAATCATAGATGTATCTCCTCAACTGCCTGTTTACGCTCTGCTCTGTGTAGTCGGCGGCCTGGGTCTCGGTCTGCTTCTGAGATTCACGAACAGAAAAACACACGTCCGATTCGCTATTTATGCCGCAGTAATCGCTGTAATTGTCACTATCTTTATAAACGGCATTGATTCATTTCAAAAGGCCCATGAGTTAAACAAATACCATACCGATTATCGAAATACTGTTCTACTGATAAATAAAGTTGCCGAACCTGACTATCTCGTCATTGGTTACTGGTCCGTAGGTATCCTTTTCGAGCATTACATCTTTCAGAAATCATTTACCCCTTTATGGATTAACACCGAATGGCTCGATGGTGACTGGGGTCCTGATAGACAACTTAAATCGCTTAAAAAACTAAATCAAGCCATTGCCGCACAAAAACAGATATGGTTGCTCGGAAAGTACAAATATTTTATGGAGAAACTGCAGCAAAACGGATATAGAATAACTCGATTTGGCTCTGCCAAGTTTGACCTTTCAAAAGTTGTAATTCCAATATATGTAGCAAACGCAATTAAATAAGACGAACTGAATTCACAGAACATATTATGATAACAACAGTTGTTTTCGATTTAGACGATACGCTTTACGATGAAATAGATTACTGCAAAAGCGGTTTCAAAGCCGTTGCGGAATATATCGCTACTCTACCAGATACTCCTTCTGCTGAATACATCTTCAATAGCTTACGGGAGCAATTTATGGCCGGCAATCGAACTAATACCTTTAATACCGCTCTTGATGACCTTGGTTTAAGCTATGATGACCAATTAGTCCAAAAACTTATTAAAAAATATCGAAACCATAAACCGAAAATAGAATTACCCGCTGATTCTGCAAAAGTCCTTCGGCTGCTGAAAAAAAAGTATACATTGGCTCTTCTTACGGATGGTTTCTTACCTGCTCAGCAACTAAAAGTTCAAGCCCTTAAAATCGAAAACTATTTCAAGTGTATAATTTATACTGAGAAACTCGGTAGACAGTTCTGGAAACCTTCGCCTGCTGGTTTTGAAAAGCTCATGCAAAAATTGGGCGTAAAACCAAAAAATACAGTCTACATCGCTGACAACCAAACAAAGGATTTTATTGCTCCGAATAAATTAGGACTTTGGACTATTCAGATCACTCGCCCTGCTCGCATACATACATCAATTTCCGAGTCCTCGCACAGTGCCGCCCAACACGTAATACCCAAAATCAGCCAATTACCAGCCCTTTTAGAAAAACTTTGAGATTTGGCTTCCAGCAATAAAATCAACGAGATAATATCTTATGGGACTATAAAGTTGTTCTTGATAGATTTTTTTGTTGATTTAAACCGCTCTAAAGACGATAATATGTTGTTTGTACGCCTAATTTGTGTTTTTTCAAGTATTTCTAAGGAGTTTTACTATGCCAATAGGTAAAAGACAGCAAAGTACTATGCTATATACCGTGATATTATTCGTCGGCCTTTCCATTCTTTTAACCATTCTTGCTGTTGTCTTCTATATACAGGCCGAAAAAAATAGGGCAAAAGCAGCCACTCTGCAGAACCAGATGGACGATCTGGCCAGCCGCTCGGAAATACAGAGAATAGGGGCGATTGTAGGCACAAAACAGCCGAGAAAGAGCAGACTTGGTACTATGGTCAATTATCTTGATGAAACGGCTGCACTAATCACCGGAGGTTTGCCGGAAGATACTTCTGCCGAAGTCAAAGTGGACACCGCAAATAGAAAAGTCAAAGAAATATTGGAATTACTGGCCCAGCAGCATATTACTACCGAAAGAGCTGCCCCAAAAATTCCAACAAATGAATTTGTCGAACTACTAATTAACCAGCAGTTTACTACAGCTACGGAAAACTTCGATGAGACAATGCTCAATGAACTCCCTTCTGAGAAACTTGAAGAAATATGGAAATCAACTACCGACATGATGGGGTCTTTCGTACAACAACTTGGGATTAGAACTGAAAGTCAATTAGGCTATGACGTTATGCTTATAACATGCGAATTTGAGAATGGCTGCATCGATGTAAAAATTGTTAAAAACGATAAACAGCAAATTGCCGGCCTCTTCTTTACACCTACGCCACAGGAGGTGCTGGAAGATTACCGCCAATCCTCGGAAATCATAACTCGTCAACAGCCCTATATCGAAATTGACGATCCCAACACAATCGGGCTTGTATGGGTAATTGAAAAACTCAAAACTAAATTGGACAATGCCACAAATACAGAGCTTACTTTCCAGAAAGAGCTTGGACGGCTAAAAAAACGATTTGACGATGTAATAGAAGCCAGTATCGAAAAAGAACATACTTTATCGGCTGAAAAAGAAAAATATCAACAACAGGTCAATGAAATTAAGCAGGACTACAATGACCTCAAGATAATGCTGCAGCAAACTTCTGACCAGCAGGTTCAAACCTGTATGGAACAGCTCGAAGAGGAAAGAGACAATCGAAAAATATTAAATCAGCAGCTACTCAAAACAAAGGCAGAATTAGCAATCGCAGAAGAGAGAATGAAACGTACCCAGGATAAGCTAAATATGCTCGTTCCACCGCCTGACAGCGAAATCGTAGCATATAAACCTGATGGAAAAATAATATTAATTGACGACTCAACTAAAATAGTTCATCTCAATATCGGAAGCAATGAGCATGTTTATAGGGGACTGACGTTTTCGGTTTATGAAAAAAATACTCCTATTCCAAGGGACGGGATAGGAAAAGCCGAAATCGAAGTATTTAATGTCGAGAAAAACATCTCTGCCGCACGTATTACAAGTTCTAATCCTAAAAATCCTGTTATCCCTGATGACATTATTGCAAATTTAATTTGGGACAGCGACAAAACAAACGTGTTTGTGGTTTCAGGTGAATTCGACCTGAATGCAGACGGAAACATCGACTATGAAGGCGCTGATAAAATAAAAGCGCTTATTAGAAAATGGGGCGGCATAGCAGCCGATGAAATCTCTATCGACACCGAATTCCTCATTCTCGGAAATACACCTACAGTTCTAAAAAAGCCGACTTTCGAAGAAATGGAAATTGACCCAATGGCGATGGTAAAATACGAGGATTCACTGCAAAGACTTGAATCTTACAAGCAAGTACAGGAAAAAGCAGAAACTCTATCGATTCCTGTATTTAACCTCGAAAGATTCCTTTACTTTATAGGATATAAAACACTCTCCGCCAGAGCCGGTGCATTTTAATTAATTCGCTTTTTCAGTTAGTTGCTTTTACACCTATCGAGGCGACAGAAATCTCGCCCGTGTATTCTTCTGCTTTTACTGCCTTGAATCCCCCTTTAACTGCGACGAAGGTTACAGTATAATTTGCCTTGACGGCTGCACCAAGTGGCTCGCCACTGTCACAATCCAGCCCCGATGGAATATCAACTGCTAAAACAGGACATTCCTGAGCATTTATACCTTCTATCAACTGCTTATATTCATCGCTAAGCTGTCCGCTTAATCCTGTCCCGAAAAGACTATCAACAATCATATTCGCACCAGCCGCACAATCCTTTACCCGCCCCAAAATATCCGCATCATTAAGCTTTAAATCCTCGATTATTTGGCCCAATCCCTCTAAAATATCCAGATTTATCTTTGCATCACCCTTAATTTTACTTCGCTCTCCGCATATGGTCACAACAACCTCAAAACCACTATTCAAAAGATACCTTGCAATCACATAACCATCACCGCCGTTATTGCCCGTCCCGCAAAATATACACACCTTTGGACTGGCCGTACCCTCCAGCTTCTCCTTTATTAATTCAGCACAACTGCGACCGGCATTCTCCATTAAAACCATCCCCGGTATCCCAAGCTTGTTTATCGCCCACGCATCAAACGCCCGAACCTCGTCCCTGCTCATCACAACACAGTTTTTATCTGGTGAGTATTTTTCCATAATTGCGCATTATACATTTGTAGGAGAATAGGAATAAAGGTAAAACTTCCCGCACCACACTTTTTCCTTTTAATTTTTGATTCCTTCTCTTATGCTACGTTTATGCAAATACTGCTGACAAATGATGACGGGATATTCGCACCGGGCTTGGCGGCGATTTATAAAGAGCTTGTCAAGCTTGGCGACGTTACTGTTGTTGCGCCTGCTGACAGCCAATCCGGGGCCAGCCATACCGTTACGTTTTCGCAGCCATTGGTCTTCAACAAGGTCGATATCAACGGCCGATTCAGCGGCTACAGCGTTCAGGGTTCACCCGCAGACTGCGTGAAGCTTGCGTGTATGCAGCTTTGCAAAGGGCCGATAGACCTGCTTGTGGCAGGCATAAATAACGGCGCGAACGCAGGGATAAATATCTACTATTCCGGCACCGTAGCCGCGGCGATGGAAGGAGCGTTTTTGAAAATTCCATCGACGGCGATGAGCCTGGCTGTGGATGAGCAAATGGATTATGAAAAGGGGGCGGTGTATTGCGTGCAAACTCTCAAAAAGCTTATGCCTCTCGAGAGCGGTTACGTTCTGAATATTAATATTCCACAATTATCAAAAGGCAAGCCAAAAGGAGTACGAGTCGTTCCTCAATCAACGGGCGGTTTTCATGAGTATTATAAACTTAAAAAAAATGATGTCGGACAGACCGTCTTTCAATTAACTACAGGCCCGCATCGAGATGAAGAGGAGCCAACCGATACAACATCCCTGGCTGAGGGCTTTATAACTATTACCGCCCTGGCCCTTGGTATGACAAATACTGAAAAAACCGCACAGCTAAAACAAATAAAATGGTAACCTTATAATCACTTCAAAAAAGGCTGATTAAATGTTCAACTTTTTCGAACACCCCTGGGGTTTAATAAGCATAGCAATTATCACCATACTTGTCTTATTTGTGTTCCAAAGCATGTATCCGGAAAAATTCCGCCGGTGGTTATGGTTACTCCCTGCCCTTTTAGTTCTCGCCGCCTTCGGACTCGATTTCCTCGTCGAAACCAATTTGGAAAAAATCAATGCCGTAATTGATTCAGGGGTATTAGCCGTCGAAAACGAAGACCCTGCCTCAATCGAGCCGATTATCGCGGACAACTACTCCGACTCATACCACAGCACAAAAAGTGTTTTAATTTCACACTGCAGGGTAGCTCTCGCCGGACCTCTCATCGAAAAAAACATAAAAAGAATCGTCTCGATAGATATCCAGCCGCCGAACGCAACCGTAATCTTTACAGTTAGAATATTATTTGACAAACAAAGCTATGTCTACCAAGGCTTTAAACAACAAATATTAACAGAGGTACAAGCTAACCTGCAAATTCAGCCAGACAACCAATGGCTAATAAATCGGGTTGAATTATTAAAAATCGACTTTCACCCCGCCAAATGGAAAAACACCGAACAGGTTAACTGGTAAACAACCTGCCCTGTTTATAAACTCATCGGCTTGCAAAGATTATTCCGTCTGGCCGCTACTCGCCCGCACACCCTACAAACATATTTGCCATTCTTCACCAGGCTTTTATATTCTTTTAGATTGCTTATCTGAAATCCGATATTATTCAAATAGCATAAATGTTTGTTATGATTCGGATGAGGCATCTTTACCTTTGCCATAATTGTATCCTCCAAAATATAAAATCTATACTATTGTCAAATTCTTCTTCAAATTAGTAAAAGCCCTTTACCCAGTCAACTTTTTTCTGTCTTGGTATGACATAGTTTGATATACTCCCATTGCGGAATATCAACAAAAAATTAATTAATACAAAATGGTTTATGGAGAAAGAATAATATGGATTACAGAAGAATTATCCCCTGCCTCGATGTAAAAGACGGACAACTTGTTAAAGGCATCAATTTCATCAAACTCAAAGACGTGGGCGACCTCGCTGAAAACGCCGCTGCTTACAGTGCAGCAGGTGCCGATGCTGTTCTCGTTGCCTCAATCGCACATTTCGGAACATTTTCTATAAGGCAGATGAAAGAGTATTTGGCCAAACGTCAAATACCGGTAAAACTTTAAATTGGCTAATCGCTTGATTTGTGAGCGGTTACAATTTTCGCATATTTTTATCTTTTTTTCTTGCATTTCGGGGATACAGTGTCTCTACTACTATATTTCGGCGGTATAGGTAAATCTCTATTCGGCAAGCATAAAGTATGTAAGCAGTTTGTTCAACAAAGCTACACTTTAGCGAAAGGTGGTGATGTGAATTTTGCTAAACAGTATATGGAATTTCTCGTTTCTAAATTGTTTTTAAAATGAATTCGTAATATTTAACATTGGAGGTACAGAAAAATGTGCATGTTTAAAAAATCTTTAATCGATTGCTTCCTTATTGTTTTACTTTTTCTCCTGGTAAGCACATTATCGGCAGACAAATCTGAAAATAAGGTATCTGCCGCGGTCGGTAATGTATTTCCGTATTCCGCCCCTGACGCCCAAGGATTCTATAACGAGGTCAAAGGTTTCCCAAATTGGGATGGAAATTTTTACCTGAAATCCGCTGAATGTAAGAAAATATATTATGAGAAAGCTCCTGGACAAGAGAATGAGTGGATTGATACTAGCGATATCCACTATCACATTAGTCATGGAATACCAGCATTGGATGATGGTAAAACCGTCACCGGCATACTTTTTAGAGGTGGAGATATTTTAGTTCCGAGTGAGGCAAAAGACGCATGGGGTGATAATAACCTTGAATGGATTGGTTTCCGTAATTGTTCGTTATTTAATGATAACTCGTGGAAAGAATGGGCTAAAACGATGAATAAACTCCATTTACTGCTTGGCTTTAAAACTTCCAGTCACAAGCATGATGACTTCGGCAAAATATGGGCTGAAAATATGCAAAAGAAGAAATTCCCCAAGCACCGGCCCCACAAAACTAAAAAATCGAATACAATCACACAAGCGTGGTTTAAAGCCACTGATTTAACGCAACCGAGTTACGTAGTGGCCCGTGTTATTGCTGAAAAGAAGAAATATTTTAAAGACCATCTTTGGTGCAATGGCAGAACCTATAGAGACTCTCGTCCAGACGATAAAAAATATTATAAGGACCATCAGGCAGGTACCCCCCCTTATCTTGATGTGAATAACATCCCAGGTGGAATGTACATATACGATGTTAACGTGCGTGAGCTAAATGAGGAGTATATTCGAAATATTGGTCAGGCATTTGGCATGAGCAATGATGAAGTAATATTAGACACGGAAAATTCTTACCTGATGACGCGTGAAGATGACACCAGCGACCCGAACAGCGGCTTTATTTTGGAGGTGTTTAAAGCCTCAGGTCAATTTTACTTTACCGACCTGAGTAAATTATGGATTGATGTGGACGCGAATGGTTTTTGTCCGGACCCATATACGGTAGCTAATAACTTCTTGGTTGACCACAATCTTAAACTGCCAGATGTAGGTGCCAATGATATAGAATATGAGTATATCTATGAATCAGAACCCAACGTACCAGATGTATGTTATCCTCTACTTTGTTCCGTCGTTTTTGCCCGTGAACTCGATGGAGGTCCGAGTACTCCGGTATCAGTAGCTGGGCCCGGGGCACGGCTGAAAGTTTATCTTGCTCAAGATGGCAACGTAATCGGAGCTATGGGCAACTGGCGAGACGTTCAAATAACAACAGAAATACCAAATAAGGTTCCTATTATGTCAGAAGAAGATGCTTGGCAGTATTATCAAGACTACCGAGAGAAGGTCACTGTTGCTCCGATTTACGTGGTGGATTACAATCATGTAAATTATGAGACCGCTACATTGGCATATTATGAGTATTCAGGTGTGGACATCCAAGGAAAACTTATTCCTGTCTGGATTTTCGATGCGAATTATTGCGATATCAATAACGTCTCTGTTGCAGAAGCCGAAGTTTATATACCGGTAGATACGACTTTTTTCCCTCCTGTTGTGAAGAGCATTGCTGCAGATGTAAATGATGTCAATGAAGGCGTTACTGTTAATTTCTCATGCACTTTAGACCCCAATTTTAATCCTGGCGATGAATATACTTTTAATTGGTGGTCTGATGTTGACGGGGAACTATCAAACGTACAGAATTTCGGCACTAACTCGCTAACTGTAGGCTGTCTGGTATACGGTTGTGACTGTATAGTTGAGCCTCATATTATCACATTGACGGTAACTAACGAGACAACCGGACTGCAATGCACCGAGACGGTTAGTGTAAAAGTGAATGGTGCGTGCCCTAATTGTCCTGACTGTTCTGACCTGAATCGGGATGGAACCATAGATTTCCACGATCTTGCCATATTCACATCTTCATGGTTGGCTGAATCAAACGAGGAACCCAACTTGATATGAACAATTATGCGCTGAACAAATATAACTCAACCTAAGTTCTTCTAAACCGAATTATCCGCCTATTAGAGCCTCTTCTTCGTAAAATTACGAGAAGGGGCTCTTTTGCCATTAACTATTTGCGAAAACCACCGGTTATGTAATTTATAAAAGTCGCCGCCAAAATTTGCCGATAGGAGGGTGATGGTTCAAAGCCGTTTCTGGCCTGTATCGCGTCAGGAAGAGAATTTCACGATGTTTAACAAATTAGAAAAAAACAAGTTACCCTTGAACATTAAGATGTTCAACGTTCGCTGGTATCCGAGTAATAGAAGCTGTGTTAACAGGTCCAATCAGAAAGTCAAACCTCAGCAAATGCCGCCATTAATGGTCCGCAAACCCGAGTGGCGCAGATAAGTCCTCAGTCAAATAGGGCAGCATAGATAGTGGTAAAACTCTCCCACGGCACTATTGTTTGAAGTCTAAATGGTCAATCCTTGGAAAACTTTACAACCATTTTCTTGACCATCATTCTTTGGTTTATATAATTACAGTTAAGCATCTATATGTGTAACTAAGACAAATGGATTTGGAGTGTAAAAAATGTATAGAGCCAGGGTCGGCTGTCCTCTTTTTTTAGCAACTTTAACGTCATTAAATTTGCTCTTTGCAATCGGCTGTAACACCCCTAAAGATAACTTAAAAACCTTTAATACGAGTTTTGAGGCATCAAACTACGATAATTCTGCCCTGTTCGCACAAAAGAAAATAGGCCAACGGAAAAATCCCAATGGCGATGATTTGCTCTGGGCGCTGCAGTTCGCTTCCGTCGAAAGAATCCGTCAAAATTTTTCGAAAAGCACTGAGTATTTCGATAAATCCGAAAATATGCTGAAGTATTATGATAGGCAATTTAAGGCTGGAGATATTATTGGCTCAACGATTGCAAGTGACAATGTTAATCCTTATAGAGGCGAAGAATATGACGGCGTGATGCTAAACACATATAAAGCACTGAACTTTATGGCTGAAGGTAAATTGGATTTGGCACGCGTAGAATTTAATCGCGCAATCGATAGACAGAGAAGAGCAAAAGAAAAATTTGCCAAAGAAATCCAGAAACTAAACGCTGAGTTTGAGAAAAATCAGCGACAAAATGCCTTTGCAAAATCCAATGTAGAAAATCAGACAACACACGACCTATTGGCCCAGAAGTATCCCAACCTCTACAACTTTCAGGCCTATCCCGACTTCGTCAATCCGTTTGCAACATACTTGGCCGGTGTATATTTTAATCTCGTCGGCGACCACTCCAAGGCCGTGGATTTACTCAAAGAATCCTACGGTATGGTTGGAAACAACCCCTACATAGCTGAAGACCTCAGCACCACTGAAAAGATACTTGACGGAAAAACACGACTCGAAAATACTGTCTGGGTAATCTTTGAGAACGGCCTCGGGCCTGTAAAGAAAGAATTTCGCCTTGATATCCCGTTGTTTGTCGCAACAAACAAAATTAAATATGTCGGAATTGCGCTGCCGCGATTGGAATTCAGAAACAATGCATTCCCGTATCTGCTTATAAACTCTGACGGAACTGATTATATGACGCTACCGGTCGCCGATATTGACAGGGTTGTTCAAACCGAGTTCAGCAAAGACTACGGCGGTATTCTGACAAGGGCTATTCTCTCTGCTACGGCAAAGGCAATTGCTCAATACGCCCTTGAGGAGCAGGGCTCAGATGAGGCCTCTATCGCCTCTATCGTCGTCGCCGCCTACAGCTTTGCGTCAACTGCCGCGGATGTCAGAATATGGACGGCTTTGCCGAAAAATTTTCAGGTCGCCCGGTTCCCGAAGCCCAAAAATGGCAAATTAAAAATTACTCCTCCCGGTTCCGTCCCTCTTGACATCGATATTCCTCAGTGCAATAATGCCGTCATATATATCAGGATAATAAATAATCACGCCGTACCGATATGTAATGTTATGGCTTTTTAAGGGGTAAAAAAATGAAAACGATTACCAATATATTGCTTTTTACTGCTGCCTTGGTGCTGACAAGCTGTTATGAGCAGAAAGACCAAATCCACCTCAGGACAGAAGTTAGAAGCGACGACCTCGGCAATAACATTGTGACTCGTCCTGTCGCTTTTGCCTTTAGCGCGCTAATCGGCGAAGGCATCGAAGTCACCCAGGCCTTTACGAGAATAAATAAAGGCGGCTTCCTCGAGCTCTACATCAATGGTTACAATCGCTCGCAATTTACCAAAAAATTCCAGTACAGGGTTGAATGGATCGATCAGGACGGCCAATTGATTCAAACAAAAACAAGTATCTGGCAGCGAATGTCGGCTATGGGCAAATCGCCCTTTAGCTTCAAAGTCGTTGCACCGAGAAAGGAAGCCGTTAATTTCAGAATGGATACAAGAAAGTGGGAGTAAATTATGAAAACAGCAATATTCCAAATTGTAGCTTTAATCTGTGTTCTAATCGCAGGATGTGAACAGCAAACTACATACATTGACACTATGCACGATACCGGCAAGCCTGTTATGGCCCTTGATTACAGGGACTTTGACCAGGCCGCCAGTGAAATGGTTCAGTCTATGCTCAGTTCGGGTGCTCTCAGAAAGCCGGACGGCGGCAGGTACGTTATGACAACAGGACGTATCATTAATGATACTATGCAGAGAATCGACACCGACCAGTTAATGGCAAAAATCGAGGAAGAGCTTCTCAATAGCGGCCAGGTCGTAATGACATCCGCTATGGGTGGAAAAGGCGCCTCCGACCAGATGATTTATCAAACAAGAAGTATCAGGGATTCGGACTTCGGCGATGAGTTTGACTCCAATACTCTTGCTGCCGAAGGTCAGTTAATTGCACCCGAGTTGAGTATCGCTGGAAAAATTTTCCAGAGAAACATCCGCTATGACAAAAACCGCCAGCAGGTCGAATACTATTTCCAGCTTCAGATTACTAACCTGACTAACGGATTAAGGTTTTGGCAGCAGGAAACTCTCATTGGAAAACGCGGCAGCAACAAATCTGTTGCCTGGTAATATATCTTAAATCAATTGTTTTCATATTTATGGGAGGTGCTAAAATGAAACCTGTCCCGAGTACAATCGAAGCAAAGGCTATTCTCTTTTTAATTATCTTGTCATTGACTTCTCCGCTGCTCTTCGCCGCAGAAACAAAAACGGTAGAGGTCGAAACCAAAGGCCACGGCATCAACAGGGACGAGGCCATCAACAACGCCCTCAAGCAGGCGGTCGCACAGGTCAAAGGCGTGGCGGTTAGTTCCATCGACACCAATTTTCTCTATCGTTCTGCCTCAGCTGACATCGAAAGAACGGACTCCGGTAAAAGGGTTGAGTTCGACGCCGTAGGCGTTCAGACCGGCGGAACCACTCTTAGGACTAATATGGCAGGTCTTATAAAAACTTATGAGGTCCTGAATGAGAAAAAGCTCGAAGACGGCACCTATGAGGTAACACTGAAAGTTATGGTCTATGACTATGAGTCCCCTGATAAAACCGCTCGTCTCAGACTTGCTGTAATGCCAATTAGGACTCTCGACAATTCTTACCGCTTTGGCGAGCTTATAGTACCATCCTTTGACCTCTCGCGTCAGCTTTCGCAGAAATTAGCCGCTGCCCTGACTCAAACAAACAAGTTTGCTGTTTTGGACCGCGAATACATTATGGAGTTTGCCCGTGAAAGAAACTTCCTGCTCTCTGGCGATGCTTCTCTTGAGGAACAAGCCAAGCTTGGTGAGGCCCTCGGCGTCGACTATATGCTCGTGGGAACAATTACAGAAGCTGGAATCCAGAGAAAAATGGAATGGTCACCCGCTATCGGCCACCCGATAAGTGAGTACGAGGCCGATTTTAACTTGGAGTATCGCCTCATCGTCGGCCCTACAAGGCAGATAAAATTGGCGGACATTCTCGATATCTCGCTCGATAAGACCAATGAAATTAAAAAGCTCGTTAAGAAATGGGAACCGCAGGATCTGGATTACAGGGAAATGACTGACAATTTCGTCTCAATGGTTGCCAACCAGTTAGTTGAAACAATCATAGACCGACTCCATCCTATCCGTATCGCAGCCATTGAAAACAATGGGCGGGTCATTATCAATCAAGGCGGCTCAAGAATTGCCGTGGGACAATTATTAAATATCTATTCACAGGGCAAAGAGCTTTTTGATGCCGACACCAAAGAATCACTTGGCACAACCGAAATTCTCGTCGCAACAATAAAGATTGACAAAGTAATGCCGAGAATGTCCTACGCAAAACTTGTCGATGGCGATGTCACAGAACTCTCCGAAGGACTAATTTGTCGTCCGAAAAAAGACAAAAAAGCTCAACCTCCTAAAGGCCGTAAAAGCGATATACAAAAAACTCCTCAGGGAGGCGTAACGCTCCCCTTTGATTAATCTCATTTGCTGCAGCTTCGGCAAATTATTTCTTTGAGACGTTGAGCCATTCCGTAAGGTTCTTCGCAAGAACAACTACGTCCTTTTTGTTCATAATATGCTCTATTATCGCTTGCTTTACCTTAAGTCTCTGCATCGCCTTGTGTACCTTCTCCCAGAGTTTGTCCTTCCTTGCCTTACTCTCAGCAAGATAAAGCTGGCTCACTAATTCCTGCAGTCTGGTCAGCGTTATCGAATCGATATTTTCATAATATCTCGATATAACATCCCGTTGATAAGCTGAATATTCTTTGCCTGCCATTATCTCAATCTCAAATTATCTCTTCCTTTTTCACTTCACCTGTGGCCATCGGAAGCCGTTTGTGGTGGTAATATAATACCGGTAGCGGAGATTCTTACCCCTTTTACTTGTTGATGTTAACCAGCTTGCGTATCCCATAGTTTCTGGCAATAAGTGCATCAGCCAAAGGCAACTGCCCGCGAGGAATTACTACCTTTGGATTATCA
>CAZDQP010000046.1:0-17440 GCA_964507485.1 uncultured Pirellulales bacterium
ATCACAAACAGGGTTTGATATTATCTCTATATCGCTTGAGAGGAGATTCGAAAGAAAGGAGAACAAGAAGGAGTGTTTGTTATCCCAAGTGTCGTTTAAGAAGCGATTACTGAGAATGATTTGGGGAAAAGTTCTTGGGTTTGCTACAAGCGGAGGTTTTGCGTGTGCTGCCATTCCGCGTAAGTAAATAGCCAACTATCTAAAATTATTATTCATCTCTTTTTGATAAGTTATTTTTTACCTGAATATGTTCTTAACTAAGTGGAAGAAACTGGTAATTGTAATATTTTATTATTTTGTGCTGCCATTGGAAATGGCTATTGGCGGATATGGACTTCCGGGGGGGTATCCAAAGCAATATCATAATAATGAGTTATTTATAACACTATTTAATTCATCTTACGTACCGGGTGAGGGTTATTATGATCCGAAGTGTGCCGCGTATTTCAGCAAAGATGGTATTAACAATCTTCAGTATTATCCGTCTAATAAGACTACGAGCGTCCGCAACTTTCTACGGAGGGTAAATAGTCTTGGGATGAACGGTGTTGTGTGGGTACCGGAGTTTTGGGTTAGACGTGGTTTTGGGGAACGTGATTATGAACAGTGGGTGCGTAAAAGCTCCGGTGCCAATCTTTTTGCATGGTTTATGCCTGATGAGCTGCCAATCGCTTATATGCGCGCTAATGCCGCCAAAAATCCAATCTATGATCCTACTGATCCCAAGCTGCGCGACCCAAAGAATCCTAAAATACCCTGGTTCTTTAATGAAAATAATCCCGATGCAAAGAATACAGTTATCGGTCAGGTTCGGTGGTTTGCTAAAAGGATTCGTAATGAAGACCGGCATCGGCATATTATGATTTCTCCGGGTAATGGAAGAGCTATGACAGATTTGAACAGATGGGTGACGACCATTGAGAATCTGTCTGAATACTGCGATATATGGCTTAGAGTGGCATATCCAAACTGGCTTAATAGGTCTCGGACGATGCTGATATATGAATTTGAACAGTGGGTAATTTGTCGGGACAAAGCCAGGGCTAACGGCACTAACGTGGATGATTTGTATTTTATGCTGTTACTGGAGTCCTTTAAAGTACCTTGGTCAAATCCGGTGAATTATATTCCGCCCGAAATAATTCGCTTTGATGCTTATGCCTCTTTGACACTTGGGTCCCAGGGATTGATATGGTGGAATGGCAAGGAGTGGAATAATCCAGCTCCTGGGGCGCAGGCGATGTATAAGGCAATCAAAAGTGTAGCAAGAGAAATTAATATCCCGTATGGTGTTCATTTAGCGCCATGTTTGCTTGCTGATGAACCAGAACAATATATTACCGCGGCAGTAGTAACCGGACCTGCTAAGGCACCGACCTATAGAGGCAGGGAATATGATTCCGTTCAGGTACGGTTAAAACAAGAAGGCAGCAATGGTCCGATGTACCTGTTTGCAGCCAACTTTGCAGAGAAATGGGACAAGGAATCTTATCGAAGAGCTAACGAACGCGGGTCATATAAATGCAAGGACCCTAATGTAGGAGTCAGATTTAGCGGATTCGAAAACCAGCCGCATTGGGCGGAAGTAGTGGTTGACAGCAGAGACGAACGGGCTTCTGGATGGCGTGTCCCCATTGACAATAGCTGTTTCGAAGACAGCTTTGCAGGATTGACCGCCCGGGTATATAAGCTATTGTTGCAGCCGAACGTCAGTATTAGTGTTAACGGCATCGACGCGAGTAGCCGAGTAAAACAAAACAGAGATGGCATTAAGACTATCAAGATGAAATTTGCAAGTGGTGTTAAGATAAATATAAATGATATCGAGTTCAGAAAATTTGACGGTGCATCGTTAACGACCGTAAACTTCAAATTGGATTATGACCCCCAAAACTATATTGCCACTGTAGTTTTTGATGTTGATGGTGACGGTGTCTTCGGTGACTCGCTTAAGGGTAGCTCGCTGAAAGATGGTTCTAAACTGTGTATTCGAATGAATATAAATGGTATAAGAAAAGTTTTAAACGACGAGAAAATTCTAAAAGATTTGGATAACAACCCGAATGATTGCTGGTATGAGGTGTGCTTAAAACCCCGTTATGTAAAATAAGATTATGTGAAATACCTGATATAATTTATGGCTGCATAACGCTAAAAAGCTAAGCGACAAAAGCAATGCTTGGAAAGATGATATTGATTACTAATCTGGATGTTTGGTTGCTGTCGTCTAACGTCAAAAAGCCGGGAGCAGGTAATCAGTCACTCTACAGTACTCTGTTGGGCTATGCCCGCGCCGGCTGGGAAGTGCATATGTTAACAAACAGCAGGGTCTTATCAGATATGCCCCCAATCCATAATAAAGTTGTTATCCACCGCAAACCGATGGTTACCTCGATTCCTTTTTCAATTTTGAAAGCGGTGACTAGGAGACTGCGTGGACTGTCGAAATCTGATGGCAAAGCAAAAACGGTGGCTACTACACTAAAATCGCCTTCGATGATTAGTCGGTTGCATGCTTGGGTTTTTCGTCGGGTGATGGCATATCGAGCTGTCAGGCTGACCAAAAAGCTTGGAGGTGTTGATTTTGTTTACGGCTACGAAGTACATGGTACCTTGGCGGCTAAAGACGCAGCAGGGAAATTAGGAGTACCTTTGATAACCCGTTTCCAGGGCACCGAGCTTAGCCAGTTCTTAGGCGAGCCGGAAAAACTCTTATCCTACAAAACAAAGGTTGAGGCGACAAGTACAGATGCCGACCTTATTATAATGGCTAATGATGGGACACGCGGGGACAAGGTATTGGATTTTCTTGGTGTCCCGCAGGAAAAATATCGATTTTATCTCAATGGTGTTAATAAGAATGATGTTTATCGTCCCGATGTGGATGTTGCGCGGATTCGAAAGAAAGCACATGTGCTTGCCGAAAATCTTTTTTTATTGCATACCGGTCGATTTTTCTATTTCAAGCGGATTGACCGTTTGCTTAAAGTATTTGCCAGAGCTTTCCTGCAATATCCAAAAGCGACTTTGGTATTGATTGGTGATGGCCCCGAGAAAAACGCCTGTAAAGATTTGGCAAACGAACTCGGAGTGGCAGATAACGTTGTGTTTTTGGATTCGTTACCTCACTGTGAAGTAATGGATTATCTCAACGCCTGTGATGTTTATGTTGCGTTTTATGACCTCTCAAATCTTTCCAATTCTATGATAGAGTCATGTGTTTGTGGCAAATGTATTATTACTACCGCTGTTGGAGGAACAACGGATTTGCTAACAAATGGGGTCAATGCGATAGTAATAGAAAAACACGATGATATTGAAGCCATCACACAAGCATTAGTTGGAGTTCTGAGGAATCCCAATGAGCGAGCCCGCCTTGCAGAAGGCGCTCGTAAAAGAGGTTCTGAGCTGAAAACTTGGGAAGAAAGGATGCTTATTGAGACTGACGAAGTTGCCAAGGTACTGGCTAATATAGCCGATAACTGAAGATGTGAAATTCCGAGGTATGAATGTAACAATGGTAGTTGGCCGAGAGCTTTTGTAGGGCTAAGACGTTATGATAAAAGTAGCGCATATGTTTGAAGGGACGGCAGGAGGTGGAGCAACTACTATCCTAAGGCACCTTTTAAAGTATATGGATAGGGGAAAATTTCAGCCACTGGTTGTAGCTGCCCTTCCCGGTAAATATACGGATGAAATGATTGAAACTGGTTATGAGGTAAAAATTCTTCACAGCCGGGTCGGTCTTATCGTGAATGACATCTTGTCTCATAATCGATGGAATCCTCTTTATTTTCTTCGGCTGTATGCACATATGCGAAAAGATGTAAAAAAACTGAGGAAGGTCTTACAGGAAAATAAAATAGATATACTACATACTCACCATCATCATCATCATTTGCTTGGGGGTATGGCCTGCAAAGGGCGGCTGCCGAATGTTTGGCAAGTACATGCTATTGTAATTCGTGAATCAGAATACAGCTTAAAGTGGAGAACTCTTAACTTCTTTGCATCACGATACGCCTCTCATATTATTGCTATATCGAACGCGGTTCGGGACCACATGGTTAAATCCGCCAAAAGAAAAACGACCGTAGTAAATGATGGAATTGAAATCGAAAGGTTTGGCAAGATAACTCCCGGCGAAGCAAAGAAATCACTTGGATTTTCTCTGGAGGCAAGAATTGTCGGTATGGTTGGCCAATTTAACCCTGTCAAAGGACATCACGATTTTGTATCCATGGCTGAAATAGTCGCCAAAAAGCATAAAGAAGTGCATTTTGTGCTGATTGGCCCAAATAATAAGCCAGAACAAGTGGAATATCGAAACGCGATTTTACGTCAAATTAAGGATGCTGGGTTGAAAGATAGATTAACTCTAACTGGTAAACTTCAAGACCCGGCTGCTTTTATGCCAAGCATAGATATACTTGTTCATCCTACTGTTTCCTGGTGGGAGGGTTTTGGTCTTGATGTTCTTGAGGCCCAGGCCTGTGGGATACCTGTTGTGGCTACTGATTGCGGTGGACCTGCCGATATAATAGTAGATGGTGAAACTGGATTCATCGTTCCTCTTAGGGACACCTGTGCTATGGCGGAATATGTGTCCAAGTTGCTGTCGGATGAGGAACTTGCCAAGCGGATGGGCAAAGCGGCGAGGACCAGGGCTACTGGACCTAACTTTAATATCGTAAACACCGCACGTCGGATTGAGAGTATATACTTGTCTCTACTAAGTAAATAACTTTCTGAGATTACCAGTGCGGGTGGGGCTCGTAATATGTTGGTAGTAGCTATTGTTATAGCCGGCTTATTACTGATAGCGATAATGATACGCCCATTCTGGGGTGTATTGCTGCTTTGGCCGGTACTTTTTTGTTACCCTCACGCCATAATGCAGGATCTGTTGCCTCTCAATATCGGATTTGATGACCTGTTCATCACGTTCGTATTCTTTACCACTGTTGGACGCCGTGCATTGAGCGGGGAGCTCAGAACTGGGAAATGGGGTATGTTTGTTCTAATGTACTGGCTTCTATTAATGCTAAGTAGTACTTATGGCATGATATATACTGGCATTGAGGGAGCAGTTCTACTCGTTATGAAAGATGTGGTAAAGAAGAGTAGTATGATTATGGTAGCGTTTATTGTATTGAACAGCATCGACAATGAAAAACAAATACGGCAGTCGATTCGGTGGTTTATGATTGGTGCTATTGGTCTTGGCCTTTTGGCAATACTGCAGTTCTTTGCACCGCAAAAGGTTGCTGCATTTTACCAACTTGAAACGGTAAGTGCTGGGGCGGCGCTGGCCAGGGCTACAGGTACAACACGGGGAGCATGGGAATTAGGAGGTATACTCGGTATAGCTACTGTTCTATGCTTTGCATTGTTGACAATTATCCGAGGTGTTACCTCCCGTCCACTCCCGGCAATATGTGCGGTATTAAGTGTAACCGCAGTCATCCTGTCTAACTCACGGGCCAGCTATTTACTTGTTGGGGTTGGTGTTTTCGCCGTTTTTGTATTCGGCAAGAAGCCTATTATCGGCTTGGTTATGATTGCCGTTGTTGCCAGCGTTGTGGTAGTGTTTCCTTACTTGACGGAGAGAGTGGTAGAGCGAATAGAATATACAGGAACCGTTGGGCACTTAGATCCCTCGGCCACGTGGAGGATAATAATATGGAAAGAAATGCTGTCAAATATTAGTGTAAGTTCCGGTTTAATCGGGTTGGGCGCGCTTGGTACTTATGTGCTTTATGGACATACACCGCACAATTATTATTTAGCGGTCTTGGTACAAACAGGAATGATTGGAGTTTTCTATTTCTCGGTCTTGGCTATTTCTCTCTGGCGACATACTTGGGCCAACATACGCTCCGCAGAAAAATCGACCTTTATGATGGCTCTATGGAAAGGCATTTTTTCGTTCAATGTCGGTATTATGGCTTATAGTCTTGTAAATGATACATTGAACACAGATTTGATTGCCAAGGTCTTGTTTTTCTTTTGGTCTTTTTTATATCTGCGGGACTATATTGCTTTGGACGAGTACAGTTACGAGTTGATTGATGAGCCCATATATTATCAGGAATACGGCCTGTCGGAAGTATATGGGTACTAAGGTGGTTTAAAAGCAAGTACCTGTCCTGTTTTTTTCTGCTCACGGATTCAGTGGGGGAGCCCTGCTTGAAAATATCGCTTTTATTATGGTTCAAAGATGGAAATCAGAGACCGCGCCGATATCTGTGTTATTTGTCTATACTTGGTTTTATTGTTCTTATGCTATTAACAAAGATAGTATGAGGTAAGACATTGAAAAAACTTAAAATTGCCTTTGTATCTTGTGGTACTTTCGCACATATTGGTTCCTATCTACAGTTTTTTAAAGACCGCGGTCACGATGTTTATTGGATTGCTTATGACAGACCTGAAAGGTCTTTCGGAGTTCCAACATTCGACATTTCACACGGAGCTAGTGCGCATAATACCTTAACAAAATGGAAGTATATCCTTGCTGGCATAAGTATCAGAAAAGTCTTAAAGGAAATCAAGCCGGACATTCTTAACGGCTACTATGCTACGAGTGCTGGTGTTATATTACTTATGTCAGGCTTCAGACCTTACACTATTTCTGTTCAGGGCAGCGATTTAATTGACTCAATGAAATCAGCCGTATGGAGGCGAATTCTAAGTAAAGTCTTTATTAAAAGTGCGTTAGTACACACCGTTTCAGACGAATTAACCTCACTGGTAAACACGCTCGGGGTGCCCGTGGAAAAAATTATTACACTTACACAGGGTGTAGATACTGCCTTGTTTGATTATAAACCCGGCTTAAAAGTCACTTCACCCCTAAGATTGGTATGTGTAAGGACATTAAGGTATCCCTATGAGCCATCGACTGTTTTAGATGCATGTGAAATCTTATTGCACAAGAATAATATTCCATTCAAACTTACCTTTGCCGCAGGAGGCCCTATGCAGGGGCAACTGCAGCATCTTGCAGTCGAAAAAGGTTTGGCGGATGATGTTACATTTATGGGAGGATATGATAACGCCGCTTTACCGGGACTTCTGCATGATAATGATATTTACATTTCTGCTTCTTTATGGGATGGCACGTCAATTTCGTTGTTGGAAGCAATGTCCTGTGGAATATTCCCGATAGTATCAAGGATAGCAAGTAATAAAAAATGGCTTGTAGAAGGCAAGACAGCGTTGATGTTCGAATGCGGAAATGCCGCTGAGCTTGCAGGAAAAATCGTTTCTGCTGTCTCTGATGAACAGTTAAGAAGTAATGCTGTGAGACAAAATCGACATTTAGTCGAAGATAAGGCAGACCGACAAAAGAATATGCGGATATTGGAGGAAATGTACTGTCGATTGACAAGCTAAAGTGTTGAGTTGGATTGTAATGCATATACTATATATTCATCAGTATTTTGCAACTCCCAGAGGTAGTACAGGAACAAGGTCGTATGAATTCGCCAGGCGCTGGGCTTCAAAAGGGTATAAGGTGACAATGCTTACGACCGGTGCGCAGCTTACAAACCAGGACCTTGCAAAAGCGAAAGGTTTGTTTTTTAAAAGATTTACGATTGATGGTATCGATGTTCTTGTGCTCTCAATTCCTTATCGGCAGCAGATGGGAATATTTAAGCGGTGTTTGTCTTTTCTTGCCTTTCTATTGATTGCGTCAGTTGTGGTTGTTTTTATGAAAAAGGTTGACATTATTTATGCAACAAGCACTCCACTTACTATTGGAATACCTGCAGTTGTGGCGAAATGGTTCAAACGAAAAAAGTTTATTTTTGAGGTGCGTGACCAGTGGCCGGAGACACCTATAGAGATGGGTATAATCAGGAACAGGATTCTCATAAAGCTTCTTCTGTGGCTTGAAAGAATCATTTACAGGAACTCAGCTGCGATAGTTACGATTTCGGACGCTATGGCAGAAGAGATTAAGCTTATGGTGGGAGAAGGAAAGCCGGTTTATGTAATACCAAATGGCACAGATTTGGACTTTTTCAGACCGGACATCAACGGGGATGCGATTCGGAAGCAAAAACACTGGGATGACAAGCTCGTACTTGTCCATGCAGGGGCGATGGGCAGGATTAATGGTCTTGAGTTTGTTATTGATGTTGCTGAGAAACTTAAAGACTATCAGAATATTTTATTTGTGTTGATAGGAGAAGGTAGTAGAAAAGACACTTTAAAAAGTATGGTTAAAGAGAGGGATTTGAAAAATGTGGAAATTTGCCCGTCGATGCCAAAAAAGCAGCTTCCAGCAGTCTTTGCGGCTGCAGATATAATTTTAGCTACAATAGGGAAATTTCCTATCATTGAGAAACATGCATCACTTAATAAGTTTTATGACGGCCTTGGCTCAGGCAAACCAGTGCTTTTGAATTATTCAGGTTGGCAGAGAGAATTTCTGGAAGAAAAAAGCGCTGGTTTTGGTTGTACGCTCTGTAATATAGGCGAATTTGTTGAAAGAGTATTGTACCTTAACTCACATAGGAAAGAGTTGTTAAAAGTAGGGCAAAATGCCCGACGAATTGCCGAGGCAAAGTTTGACAGGAATAAGTTGGCCGATCATCTCGAAACTGTTCTGTTAGAAGTAATTAGGGCTTGAGGAGATTATAAGTTGATGTCTGTTTCTATTATTATCCCTATGCGAAACGAAGAGAAATTTGTTGGTAAGTGTCTGGATTCACTTCTTCGGCAAATTGAGGGACGCGACAATTTTGAGATTCTCTGTGTAGATGGCATGAGCACGGACGATACCTGTAAGATTGTTCGGCAGTATGCAGAGCGAGACGATAGAATTCGATTGATAGAAAATCCTCGGAAGATTATGCCTGCTGGTATGAATCTTGGCATTAGGCAGTCACGGGGGGACATTATTATGTGTGCCGGTTCTCATGCTGAATATGCATCGGATTATATTGACAAGTGCATAGAGGTTTTCGAGAGGACAGGTGCAGACCAGGTTGGGGGATATCTGATAACTATCCCGGGTGAGGATACTCCAACCGGTAGAGCTATTGCTGCGGTTACTTCAAGCCGCTTTGGTGTTGGCTCAGGACCTCGCGTACCAGGTCCAGAACGCGAAGCAGATGTTAGTGCTTATGGCGGTTTTCGGCGGGATGTATTTGACAGATTTGGTTTTTATGATGAACGGCTTGTTCGAAATCAGGATATAGAATTAAGCAAGAGGATACGCAGCAGGGGAGGTAGGGTTATTATTTCGCCAGAAATCCGAGTGAAATATTATAATCAATCAACGTTTTCGGGACTTCGAAATCAGGCGTTTCGAAATGGTCTTTGGAATCCTTATACTATATGGCTCACAGGCGGTGGATTGAACTTAAAGCATTTCGTACCTTTTGGTTTTGTTTCAAGTATATTGGTTTTAGGCGTGGGGGGGCTTGTTTGGTGGCCGATGTGGCTGATACTTACTTGTTTGTTGTTGATTTATTTCACAATTGCGGCTGTATTGGCTTTCAGGTTGGCGCTCAATACAAAAACTTCACCTCTCCTGGTGTTCCTTGCTTTTACCCAATTGCATTTTGCATATGGTATAGGCTCGCTTTGGGGTGTGATGACAGCGCCTTTCAAGTTCGGATTTCAATGTAGGCGGCAACTTGGTAGAGTTTTCTAATGTAAGCATAAATAAAAAATCAGGCCTGTTTAAATTGCTAAGGACAAGGATTTGCGTGGTAAATGAGAAAGCTTTGTAAGTGTTTTTTTGATATCCTGATTGCGCTGCCGGTAACGATATTCTTGTTGCCGCTTTTTGTAATTATAGGAATACTGGTAAAGGTTTCAAGTAAAGGGCCGGTTATATTTAAACAGGAAAGGGCTGGCAAGAACGGCAAACCGTTTATCTTCTACAAGTTCCGAACTATGAAAACAGAGGTTGACCCGTTTGGACCGAGTCCGAAAGCTGCTGACGACCCGCGTCTCACAAAAATAGGAAAGTTTCTCCGTGAATATTCGTTTGATGAACTGCCGCAGTTATTTAATGTATTAAAAGGTAATATGAGCATGGTCGGTCCGCGGCCTTTATATCTTTCGCAAATAGATGAATGGACTGATAGACAAAAAAAGCGACTGCTGGTCAAACCTGGCCTTACCGGCTTGGCGCAGATTTCCGGAAGAGGCGAGCTTACACGTGAGGAGAAACTTGAGCTCGATGTAAAATATGTTGAAACCGCTGGTTTCTGGCTCGACTTAAAGATAATTCTCATAACTATTGGACAAGTCTTTGGGCGGAAAAGCATATACGAAAAAAGATATTCCAAGACCGAACTCACAAGGGGTCAGGTGGATAAAAAATAAACCGAGGTCCGGACATATCCCCTTCAATAAACAGCATTTTTCGTCAGGCAATCATAGGATGGTTATTAGTTTGTTTCCTGTGCTGCGCTTTGGTCTTTGCGCTTGAGTCCGACGAAATTTTAATAATTGCAAACAGCGACATCGGAGCGTCTGTACGGATTGCCCGCTATTACTGCGAAAAGCGAGGCGTACCGAAAGATAATATTCTCGCCTTGCCTTTGGGGACGGATATCAGCGACACAATCTCCAGAGACGATTATGAAAAGCAGATTGCTGACCCGATTCGTAATAAATTGTCCGAATATGAGTTTGCCGTTAAAATCAGATGTTTACTGACAACATACGGCGTGCCGTTCAGGGTAGGCGGACGGGGATTGTTAAGAGACCGTGAACAAGAGCTCGAACAATTGAAAAAACTAGTAGAGCAGCAAAAAAGCAAGCTTAACCAGTTAGAGCAGGACACCACGGCCGATACTTCAAAACAAATAAAAGATTCCAAACGCAAGCTGGCAAGGTTGCAATCTGACATCGACCGGATAATCGGTAAAGAAACAAACGCTTCGGTAGACAGCGAGCTGTCAATGGTACTCTGTGGCAGCTATGAATTGTATCGCTGGCAGCAGAATAGACTAAAGGGCAATGTTCTGAATTTGTATACTAACACGCTTATGGTCTCCCGCCTCGATGGACCCGGCTTTGAGATTGCAAAAGGCCTTATCGATAAAGCTGTAAAAGCGGAAAAAACAGGATTAATAGGAGTTGCTTACTTCGATTCTCGTGGCATCGCATATGACAGGAATCCCTATTCTTTTGGCAGTTATGACAAATCATTGCGGGATTTGACAGAGCTTACTCGATTTCGGACGAATATGACCGTTAAAGAGGAGCGAACTGGAAAACTTTTCGAACCTGGTGCATGCCCTCGAACGGCTGTTTACTGCGGCTGGTACAGCCTGAAAAAATACATCGACGCATTCGATTTTGTTGATGGTGCGGTCGGCTATCATATTTCGAGTTTGGAAGCGGTCGACCTTCGCGACCCGGACAGCAGCCAGTGGTGTCCCGCTATGCTCAAAGATGGAATTACTGCCACGCTGGGTGCGGTGAACGAGCCGTTTCTTCATTCATTTCCCAAACCGAAAGAATTCTTTTTGGAGTTGTTCAAAGGTCGTTGTCTTGTTGAGGCGTACTACCACACAAACCCGTTCAATTCTTGGCAGATGCTTTTGATAGGCGACCCGATGTACAGACCCTTCAAAAACCTTAAAAGGTACTAAATTAGCCCGATGGTTTTTGAGCAAAACTCCCGCGAAATAACGCAATCACTGAAGTTGTAACAACAACGGCTGTTATCCCTGCAGCAGCGACGATTGCGTCTTTCACGCCGAATTCTTTACCCGCAATTATGGAGAATGATTTTACAGTTAACAGAAGACCCGCAGGCAGCGCTAGTGCCGTTACTGCCCATTTAAGTTTAGGTGCTTTCATCGGCAGGAAAAGATATATATATTGAATCCACAGCATAGTAAAAATCCCGTAAGCAAACAGATGAAACATCGCATTCGTAATCGGCACCAGCTCAGATAGGTTTGCCCGTGCAAGATTTGTTAAAATAAAGATTGTGGCGCCTGCTACAATGAGCAGCACGGGCCAGAAAGTAAAAAGCGAAAACAGGATTAACCCCACAAGTGTACCTGCCAAATCCGCCAAAAAATCTGTAACGTCGCAGTTCCTCCCTATAAATCCCTGAAGCACCTCGTCAAACACCCCGTACCACACCACCACCATCAGCACCCACCATACCGTTGCCTTGCGCCAGTTCACCTTTTTGTCGGGACTGATTGCAAACCACAGCAGAAACACAAGGACCAGATACGCAAGAAAATGAAGCCATTTATCGGACACTTGGGCCTTGTAAACCACCCGCGGAATTGGCATATGTGCGAGAATAAAAACGCCCGGCCAGTAAACCAAAAGCGAGATAAGAGTTAGCTTATGTCGGCGTGATAATGCCATTTACGATAATAAACCGTTATTAACCAATTATGAATTAAAACTTAGCTGATTCTTTAATTTTACCAGAGATTGGTTTATTATGTAACCGAGAATTTACCAAAATTTTGGAGAAAAGTTATGTTCAGTTCGGTAATTGAATTCATAAAAAGCGCCGTGGCCGAGCAGATAGTAGGCGACCCCGTTTGGGCTACGATTGCCTTGATAGGACAGTTGGTATTTGGTGGACGTTTCGTGCTTCAGTGGATAGTCAGCGAATACAAAAAGAAATCCCACGTCCCCACCTCTTTCTGGTTCGTATCTTTGGTCGGCAGTCTCATCCTCCTCAGTTACTCCATCCACATAAAAAATCCTGTATTTATGCTGGGCTTTTCCTTGAACACCCTCATATATATCCGCAACCTCCACCTGATTTATAAGCACGCCCAAAAAGGTGTAGTCACGGCCGTCGAAAGAAACGGCGACTGAGCTTTCACTTTCGTTTAGCCCCGTCATCTTGCACGGCGGGATTGGTTCGCACTTCGCAATGCGCGATACCCACTACGCAATACGAAACCACGACTTCCGGAAACAACAGCAAT
This sequence comes from uncultured Pirellulales bacterium, assembly GCA_964507485.1. GTDB lineage: Bacteria > Planctomycetota > Phycisphaerae > Sedimentisphaerales > Anaerobacaceae > CAIYOL01. The sequence continues at coordinate 12,945 of CAZDQP010000046.1, forward strand.
GTTGTAAAAGCCTCCCGGTGCTTGAGCGGACTTGCTCATGCTACCTGTTGCTCAGATACTGTTTTTTGAGATTTTTAATATCAGGTAATTGAGTGCAAAAACCAGCCTGAGTGCTCCGCAAATCTGCCTGAGAAACACCATAGATTTCACTGATCATAGTGTCAATTGAAGATAGTACGCTTACACGCCCTTCCGCACTGAGTGTTTCGTTTAGCAGCTTGGCGGCTAAATCGGCTACATCCTTAAACATTTGGTAATCCTGGGCGTACAATGGATTAGGTATAGGAAAGTTGCGAAATATGCTGACTCGATAGGAAAGCCAACCGAAACCTAAGATTGGCATTCGATGTTGTGCCCAAGCCCAGAATACCTTGCTATTGAGGACAGCAAATAAAAAATAAGGGTTAATGATTTTTTCGTCCGGATATATGAGTATGACACTGTTGCTACAGAAAACGTGCCGATCCACATCTAAGGTGAAACCTCCACCAGAATCAACCGCACTTGCAATAATCTTCGGGCTTCGTGTTGCATCAGAGACATTTTCGCTTCTGAATGAATACCAAGGTTGTCCGCATTTTAACTTTCTTGAACTTAAGTGAGACTTACATCTTTTCAAGTATTCATAGGTACGAGGAAAATCTGACTGTAACACGTCTTCAACAATTAGGTTTCCAGTTTCGTCATAGGGGAATACGCACAGAGTTTTAGGCTCCGGAGTAGTATATCCTTTGATATGACGACCTCTAAATATCGGCTTCAAGATCACAGATTCAAACACAAATACATCATCTAGAAGGCGGCTCCTCGCTAATGTCATTTTTGAATCCAAATAATCAGCATTCTGTAATAAAAATACTCTGTCTGCTCCACTCGCTATCCCAAAACAGATATGGATTGATAGCTTACTTAAAGGAGTACCTGCCGACTCTATTTTATGTAATAGGTTTGTTTCATCTGCGGATTTCAAATTCCAATTTTCTGAAGCACACGCCGTGGCAGGCAGATTCCGAGTCTGTAAAAATGCTCCATCGTTTTGGTTGTTAATTCTACTTAATTTTTTACGCAACCCGCCTCTTCCTTTAACGAGAATATGCCTCACAGCGTTTCTTTCAGCAGTCTTTTGGAGCATAATGACGGTAATCTGGGCTGAAGCATTAGGATATAATCTATTGTCTTCAAATTCGATGATTTCATTAATGGCGCATTTTTCTGCTATCAATTGACGAGTGACGCAACCACTTTCGGATCGAAGAAATGTGTTGGATACACTCATGCTTAAATGGCCGCGACAAACTAACAGTTCAATTGCTTTTTCGATAAAAAGCATATACAGGTCAAACTGTCCGTTTCTCGCTGTTCTAAAGTTCTGCTTGTATTTGTTTACTCTCGCCGCATCAGCTTCGTAGAGTTGTTGTACTCTGACGAAGGGAGGGCCGCCAATGATGATATGAAAAGCTTTATTTTTTAAAGGTTGTCCCTCAAGAAAATCCCTGCAAATAATATTCTCTTCAAGGTTGGGGGTTCTTAGATTTCGAACATTATCGCGGCTTACACCTTCGTTAACATAAAAATCCCAAACTGTTAGTAAAAGTAATTTACGTGTCCAGTTAACTGCACGCTCATCTATATCTGTGCCATAAATCATAAATTTAAGAAGTTCAAAACCTTCCTGTAATGAGAGAGATGACGGTGTTTTGAGCCACTTCAGTACGAAGCGAAGAGATGCTATTAAAAATGCTCCACAACCACAAGAAGGATCGAGGATTCGCAATTGTTTAACCTGCTCTGGTGCCAATTTGTGAAAAACATTCTTAAGAGTATGAAATACAATGTAATCTACTAAGGCAGCAGGAGTGTAATATGTCCCTTTGCTATGACGGTCTAAACGTTTTTTACGAACTATTTTATCTGCCACTGGATAATCTAAGCACAACTGATGAAAATCTCCCAATAATGTAATAGGCACTCGAGAGTTATATAGCGTATCAACAGCTTTTGAGATATTACATAAAGACGATAATTCAACATTTTTAGGGGGTTCTATCCTCGGGCCAAGCAAACTGTTTGGGTTAAAAACGGCTTTGAGTGATTTACAGGATACCTGATTGTAAACAGCCTCGCAAAGGTCAAAGGCAGTGGGTCTATTAATAGTTTTTAGAGCCTCCTCAACAGTTGGAATCATTGTAGGATATGACTGCCCAACAAAATCTATGAGCAGAATTGTGGAGATAAGTTCGTCGACCGAATGCTGAACATTTGTCTTATCCATGTTTTTATCTGTATCACCTCCCCACATCCATAACAAATACTCGCGCCATTTTTGAAGATAATCAAGGTGATGTGCAACAATTCTATATGGTGGAGAGATTTGTTGTTCAAGTAGCGGTGGCAGAATAGCCCCAAACCCCAGTAAAGTTTTAGCCATTTTTCCCCCTTTCAGAACTGATCCAAAAATGATTTGGCCCTGTGTTCTTAGCCGATTTTAAATGTATTTATAAAAATAAAGATGATTATTGAATATTACAGTACGCAGTTGCAGCAGCCTACGGAATTTTGCATACCCAGTGAGTTGAAGGTGTCAGTTTCTTCCATGCATAAACCAACCTGTAATTGTGGTTGCGGTTTTCTTATCGTATCAACCAGATATCTATAGACTTCGACTCTCAACTTCATAGGAAAACGAATTCGTCCGTCTTTGGATTTGTTCTTTTCGAGAATCCTTGAAATGGGATTGTTTTTGCCTAACTTTCGTTCGGTAAATTGTAAAGCCCCGGAGTAGCTGCATACTTGTCCAAGTGTTATACGGCCAAGCGGCACCGACTCCATAAGATTTTCTAAAAAGCGGGAATATATATTTTGCCAACCCCCGATGGGAATAATCGGCATAATTACTGCACGCAATGGATAACCTGCATCTGCGCATCTTCGCATTGCAGCAATCCTTTCGTCAGGCGATGGTACGTTTGACTCAAAAGCTGCGGAAATTTCGGAGGGATTTAAACTCCACGAAAGAATAGTGTGTCCTTGATGGTCAAGGTCAAGAAGATTGTCAACATTGGCACTTTTAGTTAGTAGAACCAGTTTAGCATGTTTCTGTTTAGCAAAAAAAGGAATCATCATGCGCGAATATCCCGTCAGTGGGTCAAGCGCCAACCCGTCTTGGAGCTTTCCTAAATAGAAAGCTGTAGGTTCATCTAACTTGGAGGCGACACCGGCAATTTGGTCAAGAATTTCATCGACATTTATAAATATCTTTACTGCCGGCGAGAATTTTACACCGGGCGTGCCTGCAAGATAGCAGTATTGGCAATCATAAGGACAGAAACCGTATGGCGAAAAGTGCCAGTAGTTTGGGCAGGTATTACTGTCTTCATCGCTGAATCTAAGAGCGCTTTTATGCACTCCGAACACTAACGTCTTTTTACCTTCATAATGAGCCTTCAAAAAATCGGAGATGCCGGGCTCAAAGTGATTGTGGGATATGTCAAATTTCTCGATAACCTTTGCTTCAGGATATATATTACAAATTGCCTGTGTAAAATCACGTTGTTGTGTGGTCCGACAGATGCCTTTTGTCAGCACAATTGTGTGGGGGTTGAAGTTAGGAGCCTGCCTTGGCTGGTAACTCAAATAGAAATTCTTTGTTGTAAAAAGGCCTGTCATAGTTAAATTCTTATCCCTCGAGTTTGTATTGTCAAGATGCGAATAATTTTATTATTAACATACTTTTATGCTGTTATTCATATACCCCCATTTTAGGGTGGTATTATACTCGAAAATACCACCTACTTCAAGAATTTTTTGGCGAGCAATTAAGTTTTATCGAAACAGCGCCGCAGTAAGAGAAAAAGTAAATGTCAATCCGTGTTCCAGTCCTTCTGGCGGCGTTGCAGATGTGAGGAAATCCTTTGAATCTTATTCGATAATAAACAGTGAATGAACCTCCCCTCTTGAACTCACCACTCCTTCATTCCTTCAAGCGCAAAAACCCTGAAACAATTGGTGAGATACTTAACCACCAATTGCGACTGCCTCGCCAGCCCGCTTTGGAACTGCTTCTCTGAACTACCGAGGGCGAGAGAGTATATCTTTTGCCGTTAAACAAACGATTGATTTGCTGTTGCTGCCTTCTGCTCAGATATCCATCTTGATGTTCGCTTTCAGCGAACCACTGTTCGATTCTTCGTTGCGGCCTCCGGCAGCACTAGCAACTGAGGCCTATCGGCAGCGCTAGTAACTTTTACGTTGACTTTTGCCTTAAATTTGGTATAATTTGTACCTAGTTTACTGAAAGGTAAACACATTTCGCCCAGCAGGGCAAGGTCGTGGGGCCGGATGGCCCGGGTCAGAAACGACTAAATATTTTATATCTTTCAGTAGGGTTTACCTTGCCTTTTATAAGGTGGGCGTAAACCTCAGCGGAGACTTTCTATAAACGATGAACAGGAAAATCAATCAATCAAAAATAACAAATTATGCAAAACGAACCCAAT
>CAZDQP010000047.1:0-17265 GCA_964507485.1 uncultured Pirellulales bacterium
AAATAAATACTCCGAAGGTTATCCCGGCAAACGATACTACGAAGGCCAGCAGGTCACCGACCTTATCGAAACAATAGCTCGGGAACGTGCGAAAAAGGTGTTCAAAGCAGACCATGCTAACGTCCAGCCTTACTCCGGCTCTGTTGCCAACCTCGCCGCGTATATGGCCTTAATCGAGCCAGGAGACACTATTATGGGCCTGTCTTTGCCGCACGGCGGACACCTGACGCACGGCTGGAAAGTCTCTGTCACAAGCAGGGTTTTTAACTCCGTCAGATATACCGTTGATCCAAGTACCGGAAGATTTGATTATGACCAGATTGAAGACCTTGCAAAGAAATACAAACCTAAAATTATTATCTCCGGTGCAACTGCTTATCCCAGAGAAATCGATTTTGAAATATTCGGCCAAATCGCGAAAAAAGTCGGCGCTTATCACGTCAGCGATATTGCTCACATCGCCGGTCTCGTCGTCGCTGGAATACATAAGAGTCCTGTTCCCTACTCAGACATTGTTTCTACCACGACACACAAAACATTACGGGGACCTCGCGGTGGAATGTTGCTCTGCAAAGCTGAACACGCTGATAAAATGGATAAATCCGTCTTCCCGGGACAACAGGGTGGTCCCCATATGAATACCATCACTGCTATAGCCGTAGCTTTGGCCGAAGCTGATACACCGGAGTTTATCGCTTACGCAAAGCAGATTGTCAAAAATGCTAAGGCTTTGGCAGAAAAACTCCTCGAATACGGCTTCAACCTTTCCTCCGGTGGAACTGACAACCACTTGATACTAATCGATTTGAGAAATAAGAATGTCCTTGGCAAAAAACTTGCTAAAGCTCTCGACAGGGCAAGAATCGTTACAAATTATAATACGACACCGATGGCTCCAGACCATCCTGCCAATCCCAGTGGTTTGCGTATGGGTACACCCGCCGTTACCACACGCGGAATGAAGGAAGAGCATATGAAGTTGGTCGCCGGCTTTATAAACAAAGTAGTGGAAAACATAGAAAACGAATCTGTAATTGAAGAGGTCGGAAAAGAAGTTTTGCTTTTATCATCGCAATTTCCGGTGCCGGAGCACTTTATTATTCCAAATAGGGATAACCCGGAAAAACCGCGTCCCTCGGATTTCCTTACACCTTGGCTGTTCTAAAGTGAAGGAGTTGCAGCGTGGCTTCCGAAGAAGAAGTTCTTGTTATCGAGAGAAAAGTTTTTGAGCAGGTCGGCCCATTCAATGGACTTGCATTTGACGTCGACCGCTACCGCGAAAAAATCTTCGCTTCCGGTGTTCCCCGCTTCATACCTCGGTCAAAAGCAGAAAAAGACCCCTCTTATAAACAGCTTATCCCCTATGTGATTATGTCCTGCAGCGGCAAATATCTCACCTATGTCCGGGGCAAACGTGCAGGCGAAACACGGCTTGTGGCAAAACGCTCCATCGGAATTGGAGGTCATATAAACCCGATTGATGCTGATAATAGTACTTTATTTGCTTACTTATACGAAAATTATCTTGCTGCTGTGCAACGTGAAGTCGCCGAAGAAGTCTCCGTAGGTACCGCCCACACCGACCACATTGTTGCGCTGCTCAATGATGATTCTACCGAAGTTGGAAGCGTGCACCTTGGCGTGGTGCACTATTGGCTCCTTGATGCACCGAAGGTAAGCAGACGTGAACAGATGATTACCCAGATGGCCTTTATGACTCCCGACGAGTTGCACCGGCTCCGCGATTCTATGGAAACCTGGTCACAATTGTGCCTCGACGGACTCGATAAAATGGTCCGGGAAACCGAATATAACAAAACATAAAAAAAACAAATCCATTTTTTAAGGAGAGTTAAAATGGAGATATTTCACACAAAACAGAGTAATTCATTAGAGGTGCTGGCAGGTGTGCTTCTTCGTTGTTTCCTGCTGGCCGTTTGCTTGTTATTGTTATGGTTCGTTTTCTTCCTTGTGGCGGGGCAGTGGGCTTACAGCATACATTCGAAATGGTTCGAGATAACCAGGCATGATTTTGACATCATTATGTACTGCGCAATTGCATTTTTCAAAACGTCTGCCACCTTGTTTTTCCTCTTGCCTTTCATTGCTGTTAAACTAATTTTGCGAAAGAAAAAGTAACTGATTAAGCCTTTGTACCGCTTGGCTTTGTTCTGGTAGCGGCGGGGGAGTTTAATTTTCTGGTTGAATAAATTAGCTGCCTTTAATTTGGCAAAAATCAAACGGGCTCCACTGTCTTGTGGAGCCCGTTGGTTTGTTCGGAATTGTGCTTTGAATTAGCTGGGGATTACGTTGGTTGCGCAGGGACCTTTTTTGCCCTGACCAATCTCGAACTGGACCTTCTGGCCTTCCTCAAGATTGGCATAACCATCCGTCTTAATTTCCGAGTGGTGAACAAACAAGTCTTCGCCGCCACCGTCCGGGCTTATGAATCCAAAACCTTTTTTCCCGTTAAACCATTTTACCGTACCTGTACTCACTAAAATCTCCTTTTTGGCCTTATAATCGGCCGTAAAATTTGTCTCTCGAACCTTTCTCAGAGAATATTCCCGAGAGACGTTTGAGAATATGCTCCATTAAAATCCAATATTATAACTCACATCGGCAAAAATACAATAAAAATATAATAAAATAATCATACCGCTTTAACCAAATTAAACGAGAAAATAGTGATAATCCCTGTGCCCCCGAACGCCGATAAAACAAATATAGCAGGTGTTCAGGATGATTAAAAAATCCACAATCGAAATTTTACTCGAAAAACAAGGGGTTCAGAATGGAAAAGATGCTCTGGAGAGATGAATACAGTGTAGGTGTTGAACAATTTGACCGTCAGCACAGGCGTCTGTTTGAAATTATCAATAAGCTCGTTACTTGGACCGGCGACCCCACGGATTTTAATTTTGTCTCGCAGATTCTCAAAGAAATGTTTGACTATGCCAAAGAGCATTTCACCGATGAAGAAAAGCTTATGCAGCAATACGGCTATCCGGAAATTGAATCACAGAAAAAACAGCACGCCTATTTCCTCAAGACAGCAACTGAACTGTCTGAATACCCGGTAGCCGAAAAAGAATTGAATAGCGGTGAGATCGCTGAGTTCCTTAATGTATGGTGGGTAATCCACATCCTCAAATGGGATATGAAATACAAGCAGTTCTTCGAAGAAAAATTACCCGCGCCTGTCTCTTAAATTTAAACACCAGAACTTATATTCTCATACTTCGCTTCTTATTCCACAGTTGCGCCTCCTCCTCGACTCCTTACTTTTTATATGTCCATTGTATGCTTGTATACTTTCCTTTTTTACCTCAACGGCCAGTCATATGGACAATAATACAGCCATTCATCTACAAACAATTGCAAATCGAATAAATCGACCGTGCCATCCTCGTACAAATCAGCGGGCAGTTCCGGGTCGGATTGAAGCCAGTATTCTGCGAACCTTGCATAGTGATAGAAACCAACCGTACACAACGGCTCGCTAGGCCAAAAGCCGCCCAATAGTTCATAATCGCCACCGGCTGAGTAGACAGCATCGTGCTGACCTATCGTGCCGCTGACTATATACTGCCCACCGCTGCTAACTCCGCCACCGCCGTCAATAGTACTCCATCTCATCTCATATTGGCCAAACGCAGGGACAACCATTAGAAAACTTACGGCCAGCAATATAATAATGTGTTTTGCGACAAATGCCTTCGGTTTTATCCATTTCATTGTTGCACCTCCCTCGCGACAGTAAAAGGTTGATTCTGTATCGCCTTTTCTAAGGTCGCAATCCTTTCTTTCAAAAACTCATTATCTGCTTTCACCTCATCTATTGTTGCCTGTTGTTCTTTGCATACTGCCAGCAGGAAAGCAACGCCTTGTTGGGCCGAGAGGCCGCTGATATTACCATCCGGATCCTTTGACAGAAGCTCCTCTGGTGTTGAGGCATCGTCTAGTATATATCCATTATGATAGGGCGCATCAGCTTTGTGTTGTGTCTCAGCTTTCTTCTGGTATCTAAAAAGCTTCAGCTTTTTGAGTTTCTCTACAAAACCCGCAATCTCAAGCTCGGAAATATTTTCCTTGGTCGAATAAAATGAAGGAGCATCAGTCCAGACACCACCTGCTGAACAATAGGCGCCGTTACCCATATGTAAGGGATAAGAAGGGTTCGTCTCGTTGATGCCGACATCTTTATCGTTCGCATCGATTACGAACTCGCCGAGCCGGCTATAAATAGAAACCGTCCCTCCGTTATCCTCAAGTTCGATCCCTGCCCATGCATCAGTCGACTCAAATCGTGCAAGTGCATCTATGGAATGACGAATGTGTAATGGACGAACCGGACTCGTCGTACCGATGCCGACACCACCTGCGGCACGGATCAAAAACTGATCATCTCCGGTGGAAGCGAAATCCGTACTCGTCGAATCGGCCCAGACGAAGGTTCCACCATGGTTAGCTTTGGCCCGGTAGCCAGCGGCGAAACTATAGTCGCCCTGAGCTACGTTAAAAGCCCCTCCAGGTACAGTAGCGGCTAAACCAGTAGCTTCATTCTCCATGCCCCCTCCGATAGCTGACAGATTAACAGCCTCGTTGTTTGAGCCGCCAGCGATCGTGGCACCGGTGCAGGTGTTACCACCGCCGCCTCCAATAGTGCCATACGCACCGTCGACCGTATTGTCTTTGCCCCCGCCAATGGTACCGTAATGATCCGTGACGTTGTTGTTCTTCCCACCGGCTATGGTTGCGTAAGCCTGATAGGTGTCGTAACCATCGTCTACGCCTGCTTGGTTATTATAGCCGCCGCCGATAAAACAATAGTCGTCGTAGATTATGTTCTTGTCTCCGCCAGAGATACAGGAGTAGTCACCATCCTCGATATCGTTGGAACCAGGTTCGTTGGGTTCCTCCGCAGCGGAACCACCGCCGCAAATCACGGAGCCAACGACACCTGGGGCAATATAGTTTCCTTTCCAGCCGCCGATTATGTTTGGGCTAACCTCGTTCTGCTCGATCCGAATTGCTGGCAAGGCCAGGGCATAGGGTGCGGCCGTAATCTGCATCCGCGGGCTGAGTGTGACGAAATCACAAGGGTCATTACTGTCACCCGGCCGAACATCTATCTCCAGCCAGCGAGCTTCGCCGTTAAATGCATTGACATCATTGAAATCCAGCTCTATAGTAAAATATCCGTCGATTACATCTACATTAGTCACATTGACATCAGCACCCACATTATTGCCGTCACTGTCTGCGTCGTACAGCTTGAACGCAAAGTCATATAGGCCATTCGCCGCATAGTTGGCATCGTACAGATTCCCCTGATACGTAAACACTGTACCCATTGGCGATGCCTGGCCGACCTCAGGCCAAAAGAAAGTCAAGCCCAAAGCCAAAACCAGGATTGTTAGAATTTTTGCACTTTTCATCTTTTTCTCCTTTCAAAAACTTATATCTTATTGCAAGTTCACTAATGCTACGATCTTGCCGTCGCCCGAATCAAGATTTCCAAGTGCCTTGCCAACAACCGCATTTCGCCTTCTTTCATTTTCTGCAAGCATCGACTTCAATTCATCAAAGTCTTCGGCCTGGTTAACATCAAGCAGCGTCCACTTCATCGCATACCCTGCTCTTGATGAAGTCGTCAGCAAATCACCTCGTTCGATAGGGCCGTTTTCATCTGTGACCTTTACCGGTACCCGTCCTGCAAGGGCGAGTTTTGCTGCACTTACATCGTCGTACATTTCACCGGTCTCTTCATCCATTACTAATTCCATACCCATAATTAAATGAGGCTCGGTTGAAACAATACCTACAACCGCAGAGTCATAAGGTATGCTGGATTTAATGACACTTTCATCATTATCAGCATCCGCAACAAGAACATCGCCGGCCTCTGTATCGCCTTTGGTATCAAGGATATATTCTGCAATGTCTATTGAATCACCACTCCGAAGGTCTGCATACAAACCGTTGTATGTCCCTCCGCTGTTGCTATCATTAAAATAACCCGACCAGTAAGTTCCACTACCATTCCTGCTTATTTTTGAATACACCCCAATTGCGTTATTAGAACTTGTTGAACCTGCTTCGGCATGTACACCATGATTGACCCCAGAACCATCTAAACAATATCCGTAAACACCGAAAATACTCCCGTTGCCATACACGCCGTAGCTGCCGCCGCCATACACGCCGTAGTTGTCGTAGCCAAGACGACCAAAAGAGAGGGTTTGGCTGTTTTCACCAGTCACGCCGCGGCTGGTGCCTCTGCCAAATACGCCGTAGACGCCGTAGCCAAACACGCCGTAGATGTCGTAGCCGAGACGCCCCCAAGTCCCGGAGTTACTGTCTTTACCATACACACCTGTGTAGCTGCCGGTACCATACACGCCGGTATCAGCAACACCATCTCCGCCAACGCTTAGTTTTGAAAGAGGATTAGTCGTGCCGATACCTACATTACCGCTGAAATAACCATCGCCACTAAAATATCCACCATAATTGTCGTAACCAAGACGACCGTAAGAGCCGGTGTCGCTGTCGACACCATTCACACCGGCAGTGGTGCCGCTGCCATGCACACCATAGAGGCTTCCGATGCCATACACTCCGATGATGGTGCCGCCGCCAAAAACGCTGGTATTGACTTGACCATCTCCACCAACACTTAGTTTTGACTCAGGGTTCGTCGTGCCGATGCCGACATTGCCTGAGACGGCAGAATATACGTCGTCACCCAATATAGTCCAGTCGGAGTCAGGTATAGCCGGTAGATTTGTCAGACCGCTGCCGTCTCCGACAAATGCGTCAGCTTTTGCTGTTCCGTTTACATCCAGCGCTTCGGATGGATTCGTCGTTCCGATACCGACATTGCCGGTGTCAAACTCTCCGTAAATCAGCGGGGGATTGGTAGATGAGTTGGCGATGTAGAGCTTATTTGAGCCTGTTTCGTTGTATCCAGCTTGAAAGCCAAGGAATACATTTCCACCGCCTGTGGAATTGTAGCCAGCGTAATTACCCACTGCTGAGTTTTGGGAGCCTGTAACGTTGGAGTGAAGAGCAGAAAGACCCATTGCTGAGTTGTTGTGGCCTGTGGTGTTGGAGTAAAGAGCAGTCCTACCAATTGCTGAGTTGTAATTGCCTGTAGTGTTGGAAAAAAGAGCACCATGACCCATTGCTGAGTTGCGATAGCCTTCGGTGTTGGAGTAGAGAGCTTGATAACCCATTGCTGAGTTGTTGTGGCCTGTGGTGTTGGAGTAAAGAGCGTAATTACCGATTGCTGAGTTGTAATTGCCTTCGTTGTTATCGTGGAGAGCATAATTACCCACTGCTGAGTTGTGAATGCCTGTGGCGATGCTTGCTCCTGTTTCTTTACCAACAAAAATATTTAATGTTCCTGCGTTGGCCAGGACGGTTTGGCCGTCTAATTTATAGCTTTCGCTCGAATTGATATGCCCGTTGACATCGACTTTATAAGAAGGACTCATCGTCCCGATACCGACATTACCGGAGACGGCAGAATATATGTCGTCACCTGATATAGTCCAGTCCGAATCACTAGCTCCGACATTATCGACTCCGTCAGCAAAACCGGCTGGTACACTGCTCAGGTTATCCCAGTGAACACTTGATGAACCGCTTGACTGAAGTTCGCTTTCGGTATAATACCGATTGTCAAGATTATATGACCCGGTTCCCGTGATATGACCCCTTGAGTCTAGGGTAATATCCTGGACAACTGTTCCGCTGGAATTATCAACACTCGCAGCTGCTGATGTGTCAGAATGTGAAAATTCCGTCCCGGCAAGATCAAGCATTGTTCCCGCTGTATATGTAGTAACAGGCAGCCCCGTCAGGCCGCTGCCGTCTCCGACAAATGCGACAGCTTTTGCTGTTCCGTTTACCTCCAGTGCTTCAGTCGGACTGGCCGTTCCGATGCCGAGACTGCCGTTTATCGCCACGATGTCATTGTCAAACTCACCGTAAATCAAAGGTGTGATGGTACTGGTGTTGTCGATGTAGAGCTTGTTTGAACCTGTTTCGTTGTATCCCGCTTGAAAGCCAAGGAAAACATTACCGCTGCCGATGGAATTACTATAGCCCGCCTGATAACCCATTGCTGAGTTATCGAAGCCTTCGGTGTTGGATTGAAGAGCATAATTACCCATTGCTGAGTTATTGCTGCCTGTGGTGTTGAAGTAAAGAGCACGTGAACCAATCGCTGAGTTGGAATTGCCTGTGCTGTTGGACCAGAGGGCCTCATTACCCACTGCTGAGTTTTGGTAGCCTGTGGTGTTGGACCGGAGAGCCTCTTTACCAATTGCTGTGTTGTCAAAGCCTGTAGTGTTGGAATAAAGAGCAATCCTGCCCACTGCTGAGTTGTCTTCGCCTGTGGTGTTGGCGTAGAGAGCCCCTCTACCTACTGCTGAGTTGTTGCCGCCTGTGGTGCTGGACCAAAGAGCCCGTGTTCCCACTGCTGTATTGTCTCTGCCTGTGGTGTTGGAGTAAAGGGCCATATGACCCACCGCTGAGTTGAAAAAGCCTGTGGTGTTGGAGTAAAGAGCTTGATAACCTACTGCCGAGTTGTTATAGCCCGTGTTATTTGGTCCGACATCAACGCCAACCAGGGTATTTTCTGTTCCTGCAACCGACAGGACTGTTTCGCCGTTTATCTTGTAGACAGAATCAACATTGATATTGCCCTCAACATCAAGCTTTTCCCCCGGACTCGTTGTCCCGATGCCCACATTGCCCGGTACTCCGGAATACATATCGTTCCCTGAAATAATCCAGTCTATATCGGCTCCGCTGGCACCGCCGCCTGCTGTTTTTGCATAAAGCGCGTATGGCGTTGGTGTTATTTCCTGCCGGGGTTCGAGAACCGTATAGATATTAGGGTCATCCAAGTCCCCCGGCCGAACGCCTATCTCAAGCCAGACGGCATTGCCGTCAAATACTTCGCTGCCGAAATCCAGCTCTACTGTAAAATATGCGTCAATCACATCAACATCAGCTACATTGACATCGGTTCCTACTTCACTGCCTCCGACATTTGCGTCATACAGCTTGAACGCAAAGTCATATAGGCCATCTGCCGCATAGTTGGCATCATACAGGTGCCCCTGATACGTAAACGCCGTCCCTATCGGCTCTGCCTTACTGACAGTAGCAAGGCAGAAGATCAGCACCAAAGTCACTACCGAAATTGTCAACAATTTTACACTTTTCATCGTTCTTCTCCTTAAAAATTATCTCTTTCAAGGCGCTAATGTGCGCATCGATATTTTTCGAAAAAATGACCCCGCAATTTCCGCAATATTAAAAACCGCACGTTACCTCCTCCTTTCGCAGCTTCTTCGGACAGCAAAAGGTGATTTAATTTTATACCTTCGTGTCCCGTTGTCAACATTATTCTTGATTTGAAATTCCACCACTTTTTGTCTGAGAACTCTTTGTTAATATAGGCAGTTTTTGACTTTTCAAAAGCCCCCGCGGCGACTGAGCGGAGTCCTCTCAATAGTATGTATTACATACCATTAATTTTTGAATATTTTGGTATGTTTTTGGTATAGTTTTGGTATGGTTTGGGTACAATTCTGGTACTGTTTTGGTATGGTTTTTGTAAATTTTCAAACGTTTTTGAACGTTTGCTAAGATAATAGCGCCGTTATACCCTCTCGATGCGTTTTACGAATTTTTTCCTCCCGTTTTTCGCGAATTTTTTTACCTGTTTTCAGCTCAAAAAAGCCGTATTTACGGCCTTATCTGTGATTTTAAAGATGATATAAGTGCTGCTTTCAGAGGGGTTTAGGGTAAAATCTGTGATTTAAACCACCACATCGGAAAATGCCTGCCTGGGCATTCCGTCACCGTACCCGCCCCGGGCGTGTCTTTATGACCATAAATACGGCTTTTCGGTATCCTGTACCGGCTTTGCAGAAAGCGCACAAGTTTAATCAGCGATTGCATTTGCGCTCGGGTCGGCTGAGTATTATTGAAGTTGCCGACCAGACAAATCCCTATCCCGTCTTTATTCGCCCAGTTACCTGCTGTGCCTCCGCAATGCGCCCCGGTAACCTGTTTTCGCCATCGGTATGTTACCTCGACCTGCCCGTTGCCGCTATCGCTTCCGTTACCTATAATAAAGTCGTAACCTACGCCCTCCCAATGGTTTCCCTCTCTGTGCCACTTGTCAAATATAGCGGCATTGCCGTTGCTTGTTCCTGAATGATGTATCACTATTGCCGTCCATCTTTTTTCCACCGATGAAGGCGGCAGCCATCCTCGCATAATCCCTTCTTTGGTTGAATTTAGTCGGTTTGGCGCTGGTGTTGAAATTTTCGGTTTGACGGTTTTTATGCTGTTATAGTCGTATGCAATCTCGGGCATCGGCTCGTCATTATAAATACAGCCACCTAAGACGAGCAAACAACTATACACGGTGAGAAGTCTATTATGCATTTTACTATTCGGGTTTTATCCTTTATTATGTTGTTAGTATCTTGTTGTAGATTGTGCCTGTGTTTACTTCTGGGTTTCTGATAAAAAACGGGGCTTTTCTTTATATCTGACTATACGCACGCAATTGCCGCTTTTGTTGAATTCAACCATATCCATATAAGCTTGCATGAGAAGCAATCCTCTTCCCTCATTCTTATAGAGATTTTCTCCGTGCCGTGGATCCGGTACAGCTTCCGGCGTGAATCCTTCGCCCTGGTCAGTCATAGAAATTTCAACTTTCTCCGGGCTCACCGAATAGTCAATTTTAACCTCTTTATTAGGGTCCATTTTATTGCCGTGCTTGATGGCGTTGATGAGAGCTTCTTCTAAAGCAAGATGAACAGCAAAAATATCCTCCTGGCTGAAATTATTAGCCTCGAGAATAGGTAGAATCTGCCTGCAAACCTTGACCGTAGCAGAGGGCTTGCTTTCGATAACTATTGAACGCTTAGCTGGTGTTTTTATCTCCACAGACTTATAATATCCTGATAATTAACCTGTAAAAACAAAATCATTGCACCACACCGAATCCTAATTATCGGCTAATTTTTAGCCCTTATGAACAAAATAAAGAGATTTTATCTAATCTGCAGTGGACAGACTCTCAGAGGCACTTTCTATATCCTTGTATATATCGAAAATTTTGGTCAGCCTCGTTATTTTAAAAATTTTATAGATTTTAGGGTCTATACTGCAGAGTTTTAACTGGCCATCGTGTTCATAAACCTTTTTGCTGATTCTAATTAGAAGTCCTAAAACAGCAGACGAAAGGAAGCGGACATTGCGGAAATCTAAAATCAGCTTGATGTCTCCAGAGGTGGACTCAATCACAGACATAATAGATTCCTGAAGCGCCTGAACGTCCTTATCCTCGAGAATTTTTTCATCGGTAAAAGTGATAATGGCTGCATTATCAGAATACTCAACACTTATTCTCGGTTTTATCGACGCCATAGCAGTCTCCAGAAAAAGTATTAAATTACCTAATTTACATTGCGGTATCGCGGATGTCAAGTTTTGAATTTTCGTAATTTTATGTATTTTGCGATAGGAAAATTCTTGCGACCTGCGGTTTATCATAGATAATTGGTAGCCGAATGTTCTGCTGAAAGGGTGATTTACTAGATGCGTATTAGCGAATTTCAACGTCTGATTTCGGAAAAATACGAAAAGCGAGACAGGGAAAGGGGAGTACCTGCCACATTTATGTGGTTTGTCGAAGAGGTTGGTGAGCTGGCTACCGCCCTTGCGCAAGGGGGCCAACAAAACAAGGAGGAGGAATTTGCCGATGTGTTTGCGTGGCTGTGCACGTTGGCCAATATCAGCGAAGTAGACCTGGAAAAGGCGTGCGGGAAATATCTGGGGGATGATGTTAAGGGATTCAAGCCGAAGTAGAAGCTGTTTTTCTCCAGCGGGGGCAAATAAAATTGGGTTCGTTTGGGTTCGAATTGGGTTCGTTTTTGGTAGTTCATTGTTCGCGGTTTTTTGTTCGTAGTCACTGCTGTTACTAAAGTTAAGTTCATTTTGGCATTTTGGAAATTGGGTTCGTTTTGCATAATTTGCTGTTTTTGATTGATTGATTTTCCTGTTCATAGTTTATAGAGAGTCTCCGCTGAGGTTTACGTTCGCCTTATAAAAGGCGAGATAAACTACATTGTTAGATATAAGATATTTAGTCGTTTCTGACCCGGGCCTGCTGGCCCCACGACCTTGCCCTGCTGGGCGAAATGCAGTCCCTGAGGGACTGGGGGTATTATACTAAATTTCGGGGAAAAATCAAGGGAAAAGTGGCTGGTGCTGCCGGAGGCCGGCCCCGGCTGTTACGCAAGCTTGAGTGAAGTCGGCAAATCCGCAGGTTTTCTCGTATCAAATCCTTCATCTACGATTTTTGCGACATTGAAAGACAAAATATCCGTGATTATCTGTGTATTGACAAACGCGTTCATAAACGCGTCATTGTCGCAGACAAGATTCATTCTTTTAACCTGGTTATTGCTCGTGATTGTCATCTCTTCTTTAAACTTCGAAATGCTCTTCTCGGTCTTTCTTTTGCTCCCGCCGTTTAGATAAAAGAAATTCAGATATAGTCTCGCCGCTATTTCCTGTGCTTCCATAAGCGGCATTATCCCCCAGAAATGCTTCCAGTATTTTCTCGTTAGCTGGCAGTAATACACCAGACTCAGCACGGAAAGATACCTCAGCGCCTTTTGCATAGTAGTGCTGTGGGCACTGAGCACGCCTTTGTCATCTTTATAGACGGCTATAACCTGATTGTGTGAAACGTATTTGTCCAAAGCGTCCAGAAACGGAAAAGTGGGGCGTATCGCATCACACAGTCCACCGATTTTGTTTAAAGGGCAGAAATCGCATCTTTGAAACTCAGCGGCGGCTTTGACCTTTGGGCTAATACTGCCGGGGTCCTCCCAGAATTTCTTGGCGGTCTGCTCTATATTATCTCTTGTCAGGACTAAAGGTTTTGAATCCTCCGAAATTATGTAAAGACCTTCCTGGTCATAATCAGCCAGCTGCAAATTTATCGCTTTTTGTCCATTTTCCATAGTTCTTTACCCCATATTCTGAAACTAAACATCTATTTTCATTCTAACATCCGAACAGTCAATAGTAATTGTAAATTAAATCGCCCTCGCAGTGAAGGACACAGGTGCCCGACAGAGAAGAAAGTAAGCAACAATTTAGGAGCCGCTGCGTGGTTTTTTAAACCTAAAGTTGCTGTTGCTGCCGGAGGCCGTGAGGAGTTTGGGTCCCAGATAAAGACATTCTGGGATCTTCGCTGCGCTACGAGAGGCGATTTGGGGTTGTGTTTGGTGATACCTAAGATACTTAGGTATTCTTTTTAATGAGGATGGTTCACTAGGTGGTAATGCCACATAGCGCGGGGTAGTCAAGCGGTTTGAAAGTTATTTTAACGGCAACTCTCTCGCATTAAGCTACGGCCAGGCCGGTTCCGTTCAGATAAGACATTATGAAAATGCTTTTGTGCCGTAGCAATTCAACAATTTGAAAAAAATCTTGCAACTTTTCGTGCTGTTTGCTGTCATAATATAATGGAAACCACAGAAACTAAATGTGCCGCCTTCCCGTAAAATACTCGCGCCGTGATGAGGCGGCAAGAACAGACTATCCGTGGCGGCGTTGGACAGAAGCAATCATTATCTGCTGGAGATAAAAATGACTATGAACACACCAATTCGCATATTTGTGGCGTTAATCGCAGGCACTTTAACATTGGCTATGGCCTCGAATGCAGAAAAACACGAACAATGCGGCGACCTCGGTTTGCTGCTTAGCATATCTACTCCAAAGGCCACGTATCAAACTGCGGAGACTGTGCCTCTAACCTTTCTCATCGTAAACACAAATAAGTATGACATGCTCTTGCCCACAGCTTTCGGTCAAGCAAATACTACAGAAACACCAGCCAGTATACCCTGGGGTATGTTCATCGTATGCCAGAGCCAGAAGGGGCAATACCTGGATTATTGCGACAAAGTCGCCGTCTTCAAAGCCTCTGGCCCCGGATTTTTCTTAAGACCCGGCCAGCAGTTTACTGCCTCAACAATAGACCTTACAAAGTTCTTTGATTTAGTGCCCGGTACTTATGATATTCAATTGCTGTTTGCGAAAAAATATTCAGGCTTTATAGACGCAGCAAGCAACAGAATAACAATTACCGTGAAAGGTAACAGCCATTAAGATTGGCCGCAGATAAGGCATGCCGGGGCAGGCAAGGTAGTGGGTCCCCGACCCCCGACTAAGGTATTCGAGGGCAGGCAGGGAAGCAAGTGAGCACCAATCGAGGATCTGCGCTACGCTCCGAGGATCTGCGCTGCGCTTCGAGAGGGAAATTAAGGTGGGTAAAGTTGGCCGAGATAGTTTGTTAATCTGGCTTAATGGTTCTCAGAAATTCTCTATATCTATGTTCTGTGTCACTTATAAGATCGACGTATGTTAAAACCTTAAAGTTATTTGATCGATGTTTCATTCGACGTAATAAATCATCGCTTTTTTTGTTTCCTATTAGGTAAGCTTCATAGCTACGATAATCCTGATATTGTTCGCTGATTGTCAGATATGTTTCTAACTGGTTTAAATCTTCGATTTTTAACTCATGCGAAGGTCTTTTCAACTCAACTATAATAAGTTTGTGACCAATTGTTCCACAAACAAAATCAGGACGTTTTTTACCATACTTCCTTTTATCTTTCTTTGACATTTCATTACCAATAAATGTTCGCAAAGTTGCATTTGACTGAAGCAGCCAATACCGTTCATCAATCAACCACATTGCTCGCTCAAGAATCCGGTGGATTGAGTTGTCGCCGCTTATTTCATAAGTCCGGTTATCTTTGATTTGCTTTTTAAATAATTCGATGGTTTCAATACGGGCTTGGACTTGTTGAGCTACTGAAGTAATTTGCTGTAAAGACCATCCTTCAAGAAGCAATTCCAAATCTTCTAAAGCTCTTTTACCTTGTTGCGGTAACTTAGATACCACAGACAAAAAAGCCTTACGAAATCCAGCATTTGCATCTGTTACAGCATCGGCTAATTGCCCAAGAACACCTACTAAACGTTCCATGTCCTGTTTACCGAGTTTGGCAGCATCAATGGCTGAAACAACTTGTTTGAGAAACTCTGGGTATTCTCCCACAAGCTCCTTCACATCCTTGCCTATTGCCTTATCGGTTTTCTTTTTTTCTTTTATGGTGGTAAGAATTTGCTTTTTAGTCTTCCAACCAATATATGGGCCAAGGTCATTGTTTATAATTGACTCTATTCTTTCCCACTGAGATATATTAGGAATATGAAAAGTCGAATTGCCTCCTGGCCACCACTTACTCAAAGTAATTCGCTTTTCTACTTTGCCATAATTCGGGTTTGTTGTTGTAATCTCCACGCCTACTTGCCTATTTACTTCTCTTTTTGCTAAAACCCAATTTGGTGCAAATCTCTTTGAACCACATCCTACACATTTAGTTGCATTTGAAGCATTTTCACTACCGCAGCGGTTACATATTTTCTCAGTTCGTTTGTTTGTTTTATGATTTGAATATTTTTTCTTTTTTGCCATAAAATCTTTCGGTTATTTTGTAATTTTGCCCTCTGAAGCTAATAAAAGAGCTGCGTCATAATGCTCTTTGAGACATTCTTGCATTTTTTTAACTTCTAAACTTGTATCTCTCCGTCCAGCTTTCTTTGAGTTAGTCGTACTGCACAACTTTTGGTCTATATCTGCCATACGGGCATAAATGTGCAAGATAAATCCATTCAGAAGACGATTAGCTTCATCAATATATGGCTTAGGCTCTAAGTTGCTTTTGTGACATTCTTCAATCGTCTCATCAAATACTTGTACTATAGCATCTTCAATGAAAGGTGGGATAAAATCATCGCTCCAGAAGATAAGCCTTGGAGCACCTGTAAACATCACACCTTTGCACGGTATAATTTTACCATCGTGCCTTGTAACTGGGCGCATTTTGCCTATGTTAATAAAACGCCAAGGATTTATTTTCTCCTCTTCTATTCTCTCGGAAATATCGTACACTCTTTTTTTTGTTCGTGCATATAACGGAGTTCTTCCATAATTGCTTGGCTCACTTGATGTTGCTGTTTGGCTTGCCGCCTGGTCTCTAACCAGTTCTTTTATTTTATCAAGGTTAAGAATAAGTGTGGTTAAAGCCGCTAAAACGAGTATAGAGGATATTACTATAGCCCATATTTTTTTCCAACTAAACTTTTTTTGGAGTTCTTCGTCCCTTACTTCTGTTCTTTCAATTGTCCTCTGTGGCTTTGGTTTCTTTGCTTTTACCTTACCCTTGAAATAGTTCCTAACTTCTGTGTCTATGCGCTCAATCTCAATTCCAGCTTTCTCAACTTCTTCTTTACTCCATTTATCTGGATTTGCCCAATAATTGCTTTTTATATAACAACGCTCCGCTAAATCAGAATCAAAAGGTCGCGCAGCCAGTGCTACGTTTGCCCACAATTCTGACAATTTTTCCTCTGTTTTTCTGTCCCGCTTATTCTCATCTCTTATATAAGACAGAGTTTGCCGAACAGCTTTTGTTGCTGCCTTGAGAAACTCATTTTGCTGAACAGTTATATGCTCTTTGTTGGCCTTTCCCTCCTCAAGTACCCTCCATAAAAGCTTGATTGATTCCTCTAACAAGGACATTTAAATTCCTTTTAATCTATGCGCTCTGTGGTTAAGCG
Organism: uncultured Pirellulales bacterium; assembly: GCA_964507485.1. Taxonomy (GTDB): domain Bacteria; phylum Planctomycetota; class Phycisphaerae; order Sedimentisphaerales; family Anaerobacaceae; genus CAIYOL01. The sequence continues at coordinate 16,753 of CAZDQP010000047.1, forward strand.
AATGATTTGATTTTGTCTCCGCAAATCTTTTTGGTCAGTTTCTGTAACATCTTCACACATTCGGCGAGGTATTCGAGCTGTTTTTTGGTGATTTTGTAATCTTTTTTGTAGCGGGCGTCGATATATGCCCTCTTCAATAGCGTAAAGTTTTTTCGCTGCTCAGCAGTATCTTGCGGAAAAACCTTCGCGAATTCGGAGTTGTAGCTCATGGCCTTTATGCCCAGTAATTCGATGTCGTGGGTTCTGAAACGATAATTCACAAAGACCAATGTAACAGCAGAATAAAAACTCTCAACGGCCTGATGAAGCATAAAAGCAGATTTCTTGTACCACTTTTTCTCAAGATTATACTGATAATTACTGTAAAACTGCTTACCACTTTTGAACCATTGTTTGAAGTCTTCTTCGGCGATTTGTTTTCTTTGCTGAGGGGTTAGTAATTTGGCTTTGCCCAGCGAGTGCTTGGATGAATGGCGGTAGAGCTGGATGCCTTCTTTTTTGATATCGGTGAAG
>CAZDQP010000048.1:0-17096 GCA_964507485.1 uncultured Pirellulales bacterium
GCCTACAATGCCCTAACCCCGTTACAAAAACTCACCCAGTCCCTTTCTTCCAATATCACTGGCAAATCGCTAACCAATTCTCCTGACTCTAACGGCAAATTGGCCCTCGGCCGTTTGGCCGTTAAGGATTTCTCAAATGCCAGAGTCCTTGACCGACTCCTGATGTACGAGCGCCGAATAGAGCACAGTCTGTATAAGACAATACTTGAATTTCAAAGACTGCAGCTCGCCAAAAAATTCAATAACCAGTTTGAAATTTAAAAATTCAATCAATCAAAATGAATACAATTATGCAAAACGAACCCAATTTCCGACAAAGCCAAATTTCTATAACAATAGCATTTACAAGAAGTTACATCGAAAAATCTGAGTTGGACACCTGGCGAAAACGAACCCAAAACGAACCCAAACGAACCCAATTTTGCCTCGCTTACAATCGCTTTTTACGTCAAAAATGAGACTTACAAGTGGTTAACAAGCGAGTAACAAGTGGCCGGTCTATCTAATAGTTTCAAGCGCAGGATTATATATCCAATTGGTTATAAATAAGAGCATTACACCTATAATTTCATTTGGTTCTTTTAACATTTCTTCGCTGGTACGCCTTGCTCTGTTTGATTATTCTGGTGATTTTCCAACGCTGACTTAACTGCAGAATCACTAAGTAACTCATCCAGCAGTTTGTTCAACTCATCAGCGTTCTTAAGGGAGAGCTTTAGCATCTCGGAGCATTTGGCACAATCATGTTTTCCCAGACCATCTACAACGCATTGCATTCCTTCGCGAATCACTGTTATCCGATTACGCAAATCATGTCGTACAGACAAAAGATATTCTTCTATGTTTTTCTTTTCATTCATATAATCCAGCTTTCTCAGGAATCTCTTCAAGATTATTTTTGCATGCTCTCAGAAGAAACTCTACGGTAAAATCTTCACAAAATTTTACTTGTTCCTCCACAGGTCTTCCTTCCAATAATTTAATAGTATTATTGAATTCTTTGGAAGCCTTATCATACTTTCCCAGGTATAGATATATATTACCCAGGTTGAAATAAGCTAGGACGATACTCGGGTCAACGTATATAGCCCTTCTAAACTGTCTTTCTGCTTCTTCGTAATTGCCTTCTTTATACAACAATACACCCAGCAGATAATACGCCTCTACATACAAATTATCCACCTCTATTATTTTTGTCAGAGTATTAATTGCCTCTTCGTACTTGGCTTGATTTGCGAGGATGTTTGCCTTGGCGAAATATGCCCTGATGTGATTTTTATCCTGAGCTATTATTTGGTCAAACAGTGAAAGTGCCTGTTCGTACTTTTTCTCAGTAAAGAGCTTTGAAGCCTCTCTGTAAACAGACTCCTGCTTTTCAGGTTCAGGGGGTATTTCAGTCTCTTCGGTTATTTCAAATGTCTCAATCTTTTCTTCCGCTGGCTCAGCTTCCTCAAAAAAGATATATTCTTCTGAAAATGTTTTTTCAACAGGAGCAAAATCATCAAGCTTGATTTTAGGAACACCTACAAAAGGTCTCATAGCCTCTTCTTCGACATCATTAATCGCTTTCCTGTAAATAAATGTCTGGGGGAACTCAACCGTCTCGAATTTATTGGTTATCTGCCATAGTGTTTCCGAATGTCCCAAAAACAAATAACCATCCTGTTTTAGACAGTTATAGAAATTCTCAATCACCCGTTTAGTAGTCTGAAGATTAAAGTATATAGTTACATTTCTGCAAAAGAGGATATCTAAATTCTTCATTTGCTCCATGTTAAACGGAGCTCTGGCCAAATTATAGTCTTCAAACCTGACTAACTTCTTCACGTTCTGATTCAATATATATTTTGAACCTCTTTTCTCAAAATACTTATCAAGATATCCCTGGGGCAGGTGGCCGATGTCCTTTTTGTTATAGACAGCGTTTTTGGCACAAACCAATGCGTTTCTGTTTACATCGGTGCCTAAAATAGATATATCCCAATTTTCATAGGAAGGCAGAACCTCCATAATAGCTATCGCTATCGAATATGGCTCATCTCCCTTGGAGCAGCCCGCGGACCACACTCGTATGGATTTATCCACCGAGTACATTTTTCTCTCTATTATCTCAGGCAGGACACGCTTCATTAGCGCGTCGAACTGGGGCCTGTTCCTAAAGAAATATGTTTCACCAATTGTGATTAAATCTATAATCTCACGTATTTCGGTGAGGCCCTCAGGATGGTATTTTAGAAAATGGAAATATTCCTGATAAGAATCATATTTCCGGTTTTGCAGGCGCTCCCATAAGGCATGGCGAAGAGAGTCGCTTCTGTCCTTATCGAAATATAGACCGCTTTCTTCAACAAGAAGTTGCTGGAAAAAGTCAAAGTCGTTTTCAGATAAAGGGAGGACATTTTTCATTATTTTTAAATCGCAGCTAGTTTTGTAGCATCATGTTCCGTCAATATTTCTTCCAGATTTAAAATCATTATGATTCTCTCTCCGAGTCTGGCTATACCCGATACATAATCATCTTTAATTTGTATCGACACAACTTCCGGTTCAGGCTGGATATCCTGTTCTGCTAAAGTTACAACCTCGTTTATACCATCTACAATAAGGCCGATGACAAACTTTTTAATCTTACATATGATAATGTGTATTTTAGACCTGTCTTCTGCTGCTTTAATGCCGAATTTCTTTCTTAAGTCAATTACGGCAATTATGCGACCGCGTAAATTTATTACGCCTTCGATAAAATCCGGAGCTTTGGGTAATGGATGAATCTCTTGAGGTTTTACTATCTCATGTACGCAAGATATATCCAGCCCCATTTCCTCGTTCAGCAAATTAAAGGTAACTATCTGTTTCATTCTTCCAGCATCCTCACAACCTCTTTAGCTATATTTTCCAAGGGCAACACTTTATCCGCTGCGTTCATTTCTATGGCTGACTTTGGCATGCCAAATACTACACAGCTTTGCTCATCTTGAGCGATTGTTTTGCCGCCCAGATCTTTTATGGTAACCATGCCTGCGGCACCATCTCTGCCCATACCTGTCAAGATAATACCTATCGCATCATCTCTGTAGGTCCTGGCTGCTGATTCCAGCAATATATCTCCCGAAGGCCTGTGTCCATTATAGGTTGGTTCATCGGAAAGGCGGATAACTCCATCAGCTTCTACTCTCATCTGCAAATCACAGGGTGCAATATATGCAGTTCCGGGCTTTGTCTGTTCGGAATCCTCGGCAACCTTGACCTTAATATGACACTCGGCGTCCAGCCATTCCGCCAGCCCTCCTACAAAACCGCTTGTAATATGTTGAACAATCACGATACTGCACGGAAAATTATTGGGGAAACTTTGAAGTATGGTTAACAGAGCTTGGGGGCCTCCTGTAGAGGCGGCAATAGCTACTATTCTGTTTAACGATTTTTCCTTGGGTGCTTTAATAACACTGATGTGTTTTTCTCTCTTCTCCAATTTTCCCAGAGGGTGATGTATTACTTTGACCTTGCTTAAGAATTTTATTTTCTGGATTAGATCTGTGCCGGTGTTAAGTGTCCCAACATCTTCCATCGTACCTTTTGTTATTACGTCTAAAGCTCCGTAAGAAATAGCCTTAAAGACTTTTTGCATCCCCGCCTTAAACACCGAAGTAGACACAACCAATATAGGCGTAGGATTATAAGCCATTATCTGCTTGGTAGCCTCAAACCCATCCATAATCGGCATGTGAATATCCATTGTAATGATATCCGGTTTGAGCTCGGGTACGATTTCTACCGCTTCCTTCCCATTATTAGCAACTCCGACCACAATAATATCTGGATCGGCATTCAACAGATTCGTCAGCACTTTGCACATCAAAGGGGAATCGTCAACGACTAATACTCTTACGATATCTTTTACTGCCGTTTCCATATTATTAACCTATCAATCTATCAATCGTTTCCAAGAGATTTGACTGATCAAATGTAGTTTTTACAATATATGCTTGAGCTCCCGCTTCAATGCCGCGACGTTTATCCTCCTCCTTGTCCATTGCTGTAACCATTATAACAGGTATGTCTTGGTATTCTTTGTTGTTCTTTACTGTCTTGCAGAACTCAAATCCATCCATCCTCGGCATCTGGATATCAGTCACAAAAAGGTCATATTTAGCTTTTGTTATCTTGTCCAGCGCGTCTAACCCGTCTATAGCGGTATCCGCAGTATAACCTTCCGCTTCTAATATGCTTTTTTCTAATTCTCTGGATGAAATAGCATCTTCAACAATAAGTATCCTTCTTTCCTCCTTTTTATTTTGAGTTGCCGGCTTTCTATGTGTAATTGCAGAACGAGAACGGGAGCTGTTTGCGATTAAGTCCGCCACATCCAGCACGACCACAACCTCTCCGGTCCCTAAAATAGTAGCACCGCTTACATTTCTTATCTTGCCGAGATGTTCACCTAAATTCTTTATAAATACCTCCTCCTTACTGATGATCTCATCAACGATAAATCCGACTCGTTTGTCGAAAGAAGCCGCAATAACAACCGAAACTTCCTGTTTTTCCTCTGGTTCTTCGTCTGGCGTCTGAGGAAGTTCAAGAACTTCACTTAATCTTATCAAAGGCATGGTGAGGTCGCGGACCTGCACTGCCATTTTGCCTTCTATAGCAGAAACCTCCGCCATATCGACTTTCCGATTTTCGATGACTGAGGTTACAGGAAGAGCAAACAGCATTTCGTTCTGTTTAATCAACAATACCTGAATTATAGCAATGGTTAATGGTAAAATCAGCGTAAACTGTGTGCCTTTACCTGCCTCAGTATCCAGGATGACTCGGCCGTTCAAATCTCTTATATCACGCATTACAATATCAAGCCCTATTCCTCGTCCTGAAATGTCGGTAATTATTGGGCTTGTAGAATAACCATTCATAAATATTAAATTTAAGACCTCCTTGTCGGTCATCTGATCCAATTCCTCTTTCGAGATTAGACGCTTCTTTAAGGCGGTTTGCTTTATCTCTCCAAGATCCATTCCCCTTCCGTCATCTTTTACTGTAATAACCACGCTGCCGGCCTCGTGACAGGCAGATAAATTAATTGTCCCGGCTTTGGACTTGCCAAGCGCCTGTCTTTCATCTACATCCTCAATTCCGTGGTCGATGCAGTTGCGCAATATATGCATTAAAGGTGTTTTTATTCCCTCCAGAATCTTTTTATCCAGCTCAGTTTCTTCTCCGCTGATTACAAGGTTGACCTCTTTTCCTTCTTCAGAGGCTATGTCTCTTACCATACGAGGAAATCCCTCAAATATGGTAGAGCAGGACAGCAGCCTAATTTCTTTAACCCTGGACTGCAGTTCATTTATTACCGGATCGAGGTGAAAGGCTTCTGCTGACAGGGCATCGAATAAGCCCAAAGAATCTTCCCTGATACTATTCATCTGAGCACAGCATTGATTTAGGTATTTTGCAATTTCGCCGTCTTCCAGAGGCATCTGTTCTTTTACTTTCTCACCTAAGAATGAAAGTGACTGCTGTGTTTCTTTTGCATGCTTGGAAAGATGTTTTATCCGCGCAACCTTGTCAGATGTCTTCATCCTGTTTATTACCATCTCGCCAATAAGGTTCACCAGCTTATTTACTCTACTTACCGGAATACGAATATATTCTTCAAAAGCAGGTGCTGGTACCGGAGAACTATCTATAGATTTCTTTTCATCTTTCTCAACACCCTTTACGTCCTGCACCTTCTCGACACTCTTTGCTCTTCTTGGAGGTCTCTTCGGTTTTGATTTTTTAGCTGTCGCTGATGTGGCCTGCTTGTTCTTAACTCTTGGCTGTTCTTTCTCGTCCGATTTTTTACTGTCCGATACTTCCACAGTAATACATTCCTCTAACTCTTTGCATATACCTGATATATCTACATCTATCTTTTCCTGATTTACTATCTTTTCAAGAACAGACCTTATTGAATCAAGTCCTTTAAATATTTTGTCAACAAAGCCTGAGTTGAACGAGAGCTTTTTTTGCCCAATCTTCTCAAAAATATCCTCTATTTTATGCGCTATCTCCTGTATCTCATGGTAGCCCAATATACGGCTCGAGCCTTTCAGAGTATGTGCCTCTCTGTTGAGTTCTTTCACTAACTCTAAATTCTCAGGGTGCTTCTCAAGCTCTACAAGCCCCTTGTCTAAGTTGGTCAGGTGGTCTTCGGCTTCTACCTTGAAAATTGTTATAAAGTCGTTTTTTTCAGGCATCCTTCTTCTTTCTTTGTTTCAAGTTCAACTATTGTCTGAAGCTAAGATTGTGCGACCAATCTCTTTTCCTCAGCCTTTTGCGGGGCTGCTTCTCCAGAACTATACGCACCCATAGAATTTTTCAGCTCCTGTGATAAGTTATTTAGCTGAGTAGCGGAAGACGCAGCTTGTTTAGTTGAAGCAATAAACTGTTTTATCACCGAATCAATGTTCTGCATCGCCTGCACTACCTGGTCGGAGGCAGACTTCTGTTGCTGAGTTGCCATTGAGATTTCTTTGGCTGACTTTGTGGTGTCTTTTACCATATCCAGCCCTTTACCAACCCATTTGGTACAGTCTTCTATGCCCATGACCGTAGAATTGGTTTCACCTTGAATCTCGGTTATCAGCTGTCTTATTTCCTCGGTAGATTCGGACGAGCGCTCAGCAAGTTTTCTTACTTCCTGGGCAACGACGGCAAATCCTTTACCCGCCTCACCTGCTCTGGCTGCTTCAATAGCCGCGTTAAGGGCCAACAGATTTGTCTGTTCAGCAATATCATCTATGAGCTTTGTGATGTTTCCTATAGATTGTGACTTCTCGCTCAACGTGAGCAGCTTCTTCGCCGTATTATCTACTTTCGTATTTATCTCCCCCATCCCGGCCAAAGTACGCTCAGCGGACTTAACCACATTTTCGGCATTCTCCGCAATTTGAGTCGCAGCAGCAGCAAGCTCTTCAATGGTTGTTGACGCCTCACTGACCGCTGAAGACTGCTCCGCCGCACCGGATGCCTGCTCTTCAGCTGCGGAATGAACCTCAGCAGCACTCGATGTAATCTGCAGCCCCGCACTTCGGATTTGTGAAATCATCGCTCTTAAACTTATCCAAATTCCTATCCCAAGAAGAATACCCAACAGCGAAGAAACAACAAATATAATACGAGACTGCCTTACAGCTCCGACAGTATGCTGAGTTGCTGCATCCATCTCTGAATCCAGTTCCGTGTCCAGTTGCGCGAATATCGGCACCATCGTTTTCATCGTGTCGTCAAATTTATCCATCGCTTCAGATGTTATGACGGCTTCTGTTTTTGCGGTAGCATCTCCTTCATGGTAAGCAGTTATCAATTCTTCTACTCCGCTATTAAGTTTTTCATTTGACTCTACAAGCCTCGCTATCATCGCTCCGGTAACTAATCCGGCCTCTTTAAGCACCTGCAAGCCTTCGGTAAATCTGTCATCCGCTTTTTTCCAGTTCTCCCTTGCAGCTTCAATTTCACCTTCTACAACCATAGTATGGGCAAGGCCTTTCTCCAAAAACGCAATTCTCATGTTCATAATGGCGTTAGATGCAGGCCAATACTTGCGGTCTATGGAATCTATGTCTCCAGCTACAGCACTTAATCCAAGCATCCCTACAATAACAACTACAACTAATACCACCAGAATTGCTACAAAACCTCCGATTAGTTTTTTTTCCATTGTCATTTTCATTTTTGTACTCTCCTTTTCACCTTTCTTCAAACTTAGGAGGACAGGTCTGCGGCTACGGCCTTTTCTCTTTCTTGTAATTTAAACTCACTCATCGTATTTTTCAGCTCCTCGGATAATTCATTAAGCTGATTTGCAGATGAAGCTGCCTGTTTGGTTGAAGAGACAAACTGCTTCGTTACTGCATCTATGTTCTGCATTGCCTGCACTATCTGGTTAGAGGCGGATTTCTGTTGCTGCGTTGCCAGCAAGATTTCTTTTGCTGATTTTGTGGTATCTTTAACCATATCCAGCTCCTTACCGACCCATTTAGTGCAGTCTTCTATGCCCATAACAGTAGCATTAGTTTCGCTTTGAATTTCGGTTATCAGTTGCCTTATTTCCTCGGTGGATTCAGACGAACGTTCAGCAAGTTTTCTTACTTCCTGAGCAACAACAGCAAACCCTTTACCTGCCTCACCCGCTCTGGCCGCTTCAATAGCTGCGTTAAGGGCCAAGAGATTTGTCTGTTCAGCGATGTCATCTATGAGCTTGGTGATATTTCCTACAGCCTGAGACTTTTCTCCCAAAACAAGAATCTTCTTTGCCGTGGCATCAACCTTGGTATTTATTTCCTGCATACCGGCAAGAGTACGTTCAGCAGCCTTAGCCACATTCTCGGCATTCTCCGCAATTTGAGTTGCTGCTGCAGCAAGTTCTTCAATGGTGGTTGATGCCTCGCTAACCGCTGAAGACTGCTCGGCCGCACCCGATGCCTGCTCTTCAGCCGCAGAGTGGATTTCGGCGGCGGATGAGGTAATCTGTAAGCCTGCATCTCGGACTTGGGTTATTATTCCTCGTAAACTCTCCATCAGCTTATTATATGCTTCTCCTAATTGGCCAATTTCGTCTTTTGTCTTTACTTCAACCTTTTTAGTTAAGTCTGAAGCTCCTGTAGCTATAGTAGCGGTAGTAAGTTTTTTGATATTTCCCGTTATCGCTCGAGCAATCATAACGACTACCAAAATAGTTATAATGACAGTGGTCACTACAATAATAAGCATCCAATTTCTTAAAGTTGCGACCGGCTTAAAGGCCTCGGCAGCCTCAATCTCTGACAGAATAGCCCACTTCATGTCCTCAATGGCTAAAGGTGAATAGGCACTCAATACCGGCACGCCTCTGTAATCTGGAAATATTCGTGTGCCTGTATTTCCCATTAATGCATCTTTGGCGCCTTCGGTTTTTACCTCTTTAAGCCCTATAGTTGTTCCTATACGAACAACATCCTCATCCTCTAGATCTTTCAAAAAGCGCGAGTCATTGCGCATCTTATAATCAGAACCAATTAGATAGGTCTCACCGCTTTCACCCAAGCCTACTTTCTCCCATTCTTTTTTATTAGTCATTACGTCATTTATCCGGTCGATAGGCATTTGAAAAAGAAGCACACCTATCTTATTCTGACCATCGAAGATAGGTGAAGCGACGAAAGACGCTGGAGCATGATATGAAGGATCATATGGTTCGAAATCTACCAGTTTTACAAAGCCTGGGTCTGAGGCGTTGTTGGCTGCTTGGAAGGCAGCGGCAAAATTGGTATTCTTATATGGCCCAGTAAGAAGGCTAGTTGTGTAATCAACCTCTTTAAACACAGTATAGACGATATGTCCTGTGTCTGGATCTACCAAAAAAATGTCGTAATACCCGAACTCCTTCAGGAACTTACGTATTTGTGGATGGTATTTTGCGTGAAGGGAACTATAGGTACTTGTATCCTGTGCCTTCATCAGATCATCCTTTTTGCCTGTAGGATTTGGGTTGCCGGAAATATAAAGGTGCTGAAGAATAATCGACTCTTCATCCACAGGCCAAAACGACTCGATGCTTGCTGGATTCTTAAGATTCTCATTCAACCGTTTCAGGTATTCATTGTGGTAGTATATGTCCACTTCTGCCTTATAGCTTTCTATCTGTTCATCAGTTACCGCGAGTTCTTTCTTTATATTGTGAAATGCACTCTTAAATTCCTTCATTGCATTTACGATAGTCGTGTCATTGGACATGGTGCGTACCTGACCACGAATGAGATTGAAGTAATCTTCTATTTGACTTTTCTTCATTTCCCGAACTGAGGTCAACTGATTAAAAGCCTCTTTGCGCAGGCTGGCACTTGAATTTCTATAGCTTAGTATGCTTATCGTTGCGACTGGTACCAGCGATAATATCAAAAACCACAATAAAAGCTTATCCTGCACCCCGATAAAGAACCTTCTTTTCTCTGCCATTTTACACCTCTCTTGTAACTTTTTTCATTTGTACTTTCTTAAAATTTTTTCTACCTTCAGAATCGCAATCAGCTTATTGCCTATCTGGCACTGTCCTTCTATATAATCAACCTTCTCGGGCGATATGGTAGTAAGGGGAGGGGCTATCTTACTCACCGCAACATCCGTTGCTTCAGCGACCTCATCCACTAAAAATCCCATTTCGAAATCCCCAGATACAACTACCACAGGTCTTGGTTTCCCGGACGGCTCTTCTTGAGGCAGGCCGAGAAACTTCCTCAGATCAGTAATCGACAAAATATTTCCCCGTAAGCTTACGATTCCTGCGATATACTCCGGAGCCGAAGGCAGATATGTCATATCCTTTACTTTTATTACCTCTTTTACTTTTGTAATCTCCACTCCATACCACTCACTGCCCAGCCTGAAAACTACGAGCTGAATGGCCTCTTCTTTAATCTTGGGAGTTTCATAAAGGTCTTCTTCGTACAAAGTGATTTTCTCTGTATCTTCCGGCGGTGTTTGTGAATTCTCCTCTCGCTCCTTGAGATTCTTTGGATGAATTTGCGGCTGCAATTCACTTTTTAGGGCCATTTATTTATTTCCTTTAAAAGTGGATTAAACCGATAATTCGTTTTTAACCCCTGCTTTGATAAATCCTTTTAACTGCTCAATCAGCTCTTTGCCTTCGTATGGTTCGCGTATATAACCGTCAGCGCCAGCCTCCTTGACAATTTCATTCAGCTTGTTTCTATCTTGCGCAGACATAAAGACAATTGGGACATACTTAGCGTTTTCCTGTCCCCTTAAAATTCGGCATACCTCCGCGCCATCAATACCAGGCAGTTTATAATCCACTAAAATAAGTTGGTACTGATTGGCCTTTGCCTTTTCAATTCCTTCTTCACCGGTTTCTGCCGTCTCTACGGAAAATTCCTCTGACTCAAGTCTGAACTTTAAAACCGCATTCACAGCAGGGCTATCTTGAATAATCAATATTTTATCCATACATCACCTCTTTGCAGAATTATTAATGACCATACCCCGAAGCGCTTGTCATATTTTGACTTAAAAGCACTGTGAGTTGTCCTACTTTAATCGTCAAGTTGTAAGGCCAGATTAACTGAAAACTTATCAGGCAGGTTAATGCGTTTTTTCAACAACTATTATGGGACTGATTTTTAAGAGCTGAGGTTGTGGCTCATGGCAAATTAGCCTTAGGTATGTCTAACCTTTGCTAAAAGAGGTTGCAAGCAAACGAAGGTTCCCTGTACGTTTTCATTTCTAGTAAACGACTCGGAAAAATCCGGAACACCGAGAAATTGGGAACTGGACTTCAAGATCGGAATTCATAGACAACTTCGCAATGAACTTGTGTGTCATTCGTAACAGGATAGGAGTAGCAAAATGGGTTCTGCACAACCTACGCCGTTCTGCTATTACTATCTGGGCTAAGCATTTGCCAGTACAGTAGTACAACAGTTCGCCGGACACTCTGATATCTCTACAATAAGGAAATACTATATGACCATACACCCTGAAGATATAGTTTAAGTAAATGATGTAGTGAATAGTACCTTGGCCAAATCTAATGCGAACTGACACTAAACTGACACCATTAGTTTATTTGGAGTTGACAGAGCAAGCTGGAAATCCTTATACTACAAACAATTAAGTTCAATGCGCCCGTAGCTCAGTAGGATAGAGCGTCGGTTTCCTAAACCGAAGGCCGCAGGTTCGAATCCTGCCGGGCGTATTTTTTAAGCCTATAACTGTCAGATACTTATCTGGTTGCTCACCTTTTTGGACTTTCGAAATTTATCTGAAATGCGTCATTTTTGCGTCAGTCACTTTTTCAAGTTTACATAAATAAGCGATCATTTTTGTAATCTCATCTTTATTATTCGGCAAAAAACAAAGATTGGTTATTCATAAAGGGGGACCTTTAGGATTCTGTCCGGAAGGTCCCGTAGAAAAACAAGTTTATGCCTAAATGAACTTTGGACCTACAATCTATTGCTCAGAAAGTAGTCGTACCGACAGATATATAATCCTATTTTTATAGAAAAAATTTTTTTAATACGCATTTTCAGCCAAGAATTTCAGGTTTAGCATTCTTATAATTCACGAGAATACGTTCTTTGGGAGACAAAGATATCGAGGGGAAGTTTAATAATTGTTATTCAGAAAGTTATGTTGCAGATTATACTAACATTGATATTCTTCTATTTATACTCTTCCGCCCTGTGTCGAACGATTTGGCCTTCTATCATGTAAATTACATCTTCTGCGATGTTAGTAGTATGGTCTGCTATTCGCTCCAGATGACGTGAGGCTGAAAGCAAATGAATCAATGATGATATTTGTTCCGGATTTTTCAGTATAGCATCCTGGACCTTCAAATACATCTGGCGATTTAATCCATCCACTATGTCATCACTTGCACAAACCTTATGAGCCAGTTTAGCATCGTGATTAATCAGGGCGTCCAGACTTTGCTTTAACATCGATTTAGCATTATGAGCCATATCGACAAGGTCAATTGCAATATTTATCTTGGGCTGGCCTGTAAGAAAAACCGCTCGCTCGGCGATATTTACAGCCAAATCTCCTATGCGCTCAAGGTCGTTATTTATCTTTAACACAGCGACTATAAAACGCAGATCAATTGCTACAGGCTGATGCAATGCGAGTATCTTCAGGCAGTCTTCTTCAATCTCGACTTCCGTATTGTCGATGTTGATATCATCGTCTATTATTTTCTGAGCCAGTTCAGCATTCCGTTTCTCTATGGACAATGTAGCATCTTTAACAGATGCTTCCACCCTTGCCCCAAGTGATAGCAGTTTCTTTTTCAGATTTTCTATTTCTCTTTGTAAATGTTTGGCCATTTTTGTTCTTTCCTTTTATCCAAATCTTCCCGTTACATAATCCTCAGTTTGTTTTTTATTTGGGTTGCGGAATATTTTAACCGTTGAGCCATATTCTATCAGCTCACCCAAACAGAAAAAGGCAGTTCTCTCACTGACTCTTGCTGCCTGCTGCATATTGTGGGTAACAATAACAATTGTGTAGTCATTTTGAAGCTTATCTATAAGATCTTCTATTTTCCCTGTAGCTATTGGGTCAAGAGCCGAACAGGGTTCATCCATCAAAATAATGCTGGGCTTTGTGGCCAAAGCGCGGGCAATACACAATCTCTGCTGCTGCCCACCCGATAGAGCCAATGCTGACTTCTTCAAATCATCTTTAACTTCATCCCATAAAGCCGCAGCTTTCAGACTGTTTTCTACAATTTGCTGGAGATGGGAACGATTCTTTACTCCCTGCAGTCTCGGCCCATAGGCAGCATTCTCGAATATGCTTTTGGGAAAAGGATTCGGCTTTTGAAACACCATACCGACCTGCTGTCTGAGATTAACCAGATTGGTATTTTTATCATACACATTATGATTATTCACTAACAGGCTGCCCTCCACGCGTGTATGTGGGATAAGGTCATTAATTCTATTTATACTTCGCAGGAAAGTGCTTTTGCCACAACCGCTTGGACCGATTATCGCAGTCACACTGCAGGGATAAATCTCCATAGAGATATCCTTAATGCCAATCGTGGGGCCGTAATAGAAGCTGAAGTTTTCAGCCGTTATTACAGCACATTCGCACTTCGGAGATTCTTTTGTTTTCGTAGCTTTATTTTCACTCTTGGTATTCATAGTGCGGATATTCCCTGTCTGTTTAGTATTATCTTGTAGAAGCTGTAAGGCTGATATTAGCATCTTTATATTTGCCTTTTGGATAAACATCACTTTTTTGACTTTTCTTCACGAAAAAGCTAATTGCCTTTTAGATTCCTAAAAATTCTTGCCCGTAGAACAACTGCTATAGCGTTAAGACAAAGCACAAGCAAAACAAGTGTTACAACCATACCATATTGTTTGTGCGGCACCATCATCGCGAGCCGGTCTCCGACCGCTATATCGTAACTGCCGTAGGACAAAGTCCTTGTCGGGTCGAACAGCGACTTCGGCAAAGGCCCAAGCGCAACGGCCCCCGTAAAAAGTATAGGAGCTGTTTCACCGGCAACCCTGCTTAGACTTAATATCACCCCTGTCAGAATACCCGGAAGCGCCGCAGGCAGAGTCACTTTCACAAAAGTCCTGAAAGCGCTTGCTCCGAGCCCTAAAGAAGCTTCCTTATAAGTTACCGGAACTGAACGAATTGCTTCCTCACTTGCTCTTATCATCACAGGCAGAGTCAGCACCGCCAATGTCAAAGATGCTGCTAAAACACAGGGCTTGGACGGCCCGCCGAAAAGCGGAATAAAAAACAAAACGAAGAATGCAAGACCAAACAACCCAAATACTATGCTTGGAACACCGGCAAGCGTGTTTATAGACATGCGAATAATTCTTACGGCAATGTTATCTGAGGCGCATTCTACCAGGTAAGCTGCCGAAATTACTCCCAAAGGAAACACGAACAGCATTGCTAAAAGTGTCAGAAGCAGTGTTCCTAAAATTTCAGGTCCAACACCACCAAAGTAATGCCCGGGCGTACTGTCGTCGATGAAATACTGCCAGTAAAATTTCGGCTTAGGTAATAGCATTTTATCTAGGTTCTTCTCAACATATCCAAAGAGGGGCTCTAATTTTGTGCCTTTGAATTGCTCAGCCCTCGAGACTCGAATTTTAACCAGCGGCTGATTTGCTTCTTTCTGCACCCACTGCTCGGACCACAGCAGTTTATCTAAAAGATTTTGAGCTAAATCCCAGCGTGTAGCGCCGTATCTGTCCATAGTCAGAGCCGGCACCGGGTCATCGGGCTTGGGACCTAAAAGACGGTAAATAACATCTTCAACTTCCTGCAGCGAATTTGCATACTGCTGACGTTTATTCAGATCGATATTGCTTATGGTTTGTTGGAAATCCTCTGCTAATGTGAAAAACTCTTCAGCAGAACTATCAACTAGGCTTGTGTCTGAACGGTATTGCAGGACATAGTCAATGTTTTCATCTATAATTGTTTTCTCGTTACTTTCAAAAGCTGCTTGGAGCTTGTCTCTCAATTCCCTCGCAAGTGAACGAATTTCCTGATATTCCTCACCGGTCACTCCTTTATATCGCAGTTCCTTGCCGAATTGACGATAAATCTGTTTTGTCCTGTCAACCAATTCTTCGGTGTCGATGCCGTGTTTGAATTCATCTATAATCTCATATACGGTATTACGAAAACTCTCAGCTTCAGCACTTTCAATCTTAAGACTTTCAAGATTACCCCTGTTGTAAAGGTCAAGCTGCATTTTGCGAAATTCAATCGTATCTTTGAATATGACAGCTTTTGCGCCGCGCCAGACCATTGGACCGAGAACCATCAGCAGGATAGATGTTAGCAGTACTACGCTCGCCCCTGCCAGGATGGTGAACGCTTTATCACTTATTCGGCGAAAACTTGTGCGCATGGTTTAAGATTTACCTGCTTTCTTTTTAGCCGAGACCAGAAAATATTCGCTTATAACATTGAGTATGAATGTCATCACCAAAAGCACGACACCTATGGCGAAAAGAGACCAGTAATGGGCTGAGTCTTTCGGTGTTTCACCCATGTCACCGGCTATCGTTGCCGTCATAGTCCGGACAGATTGCGACAGGTCCCACCACGGAGAGGGAATCTGAGATGCATTTCCGGAAGCCATCCATACAACCATTGTCTCGCCGATGGCTCGCATCATTCCTAACACAATTGCTGCGATGATTCCACTGTGAGCCGCAGGGATAATAACCTTGAACATTGTCTCGAACCTTGTTGCACCCAAACCATAAGATGCTTCCCGAAGTTCCCTGCCAACCGCTGATATAGAGTCTTCCGCTACGCTGATGATTGTCGGTAGAGCCATTATCGAAAGAATAATCGAAGCATTTAGGGCGTTTGTGCCAGTCGTAAAGCCCCATCTGGTCTGCATCCATGGGGCTAAAATAAGAACCGCGAAGAACCCGTAAGCTACTGAGGGAATGGCTGCAAGAATTTCGATGACCGGTTTTACAAAATCCCTGATTTTCAAGGAAACGATATCACTTAAAAAAATTGCTGCTAGTATTCCGATCGGAACAGCAAATACGAGAGCTGCTATAGTTACATACAGAGAACCTACTATCAAAGACAGACCGCCGAATTTAGGCGTGCTGGCTTCGGGATACCAGGACTTCGTTGTCAGAAACTCGATTAAACTGAACTTCGCAAAGAAAGGCAGGGCTTCACGGATAACAAAAAAGAAAATAAGCAGCACCAAAAGAACAGAACTGCAGGTTATTAGAAAAAGTGCCAATCGCCCTATATGGTGAAATAAAAAACCTCTGAGGTCCTGTAAAGGCGTAAGAACCAGCGACGGATTTTTTAGCCCAATCGCTGGTTCCAATTCTTCGTTTAGGATTTCTTTATTCATTTGGCTAATAATTAGTCACCGGTATAAATCCTTTTGCCTCGATGATTTCCTGGCCGGTTTCAGTCAGATAAAAGGTACAGAATTTGTACGTCATACTGCCGAGTTTTGGATAGCCGTTCGTGAACATAAACAAAGGTCTCGCAACCGGATATTGACCGGTCGAAATGGTTTGTCTGGATGGTAAAACTCCATCAACTTTTAGCGCCTTGACATTGGCATCCAGAAAACCGATTCCCACGTATCCGATGCCTCCGATAGTAGTCTTTACTCTGGCATGTGCCTGCGGATTTGAATTTACATACTCAACCTTCGAGCCCATCTCTTCCTTGTGCATAACAAGGCCGTGAAAGGTCTCATAAGTTCCCGAAGAAGTGTCCCTGCTGATTGCCACGATAGGCAAATCCGGCCCGCCGACTTCTTTCCAGTTTGTGATATTGCCTTTGTAGATATCGCGGATTTGAGAGGTACTTAGCTCTTTAACCGGATTGGAAGGATGAACAACAACACAAACACCGTCCATCGCCACTACGTGAGCGACAGGAAATATCCCGTTCTCTACGGCTTTACTGAACTCTTTATCTTTCATAAACCGACTCATAATCGCAATATCGCATCGTCCATCCACCAAAGCCGCTGCCCCATCACCGCTTCCGGTCTTTTTGACGGTAATTTC
>CAZDQP010000049.1:0-16395 GCA_964507485.1 uncultured Pirellulales bacterium
CGTGAGGGCCAGAGTGGTAAAGAATAAAATCGCCCCACCGTTCCGTGATGCCGAGTTTGATATTATGTTCGACAGCGGCATCAGCTACGAAGGCGATTTGCTTGACCTGGGAGTTGGCTGCAAGCTGGTCGAGAAGGGCGGCGCCTGGCTGAATTACGGAGATATTCGTCTCGGGCAGGGCAGGGAAAACGCTAAAAAATATTTGGCTGAAAACAAAGATTTGTGTGAGGAGCTGAAGAACAAAATTCTCGTTGCCAAAGGCCTTTTGTGAGATGTATCCGGCGAATTGCATAGTGATGTAAGGAAGGGAAATAGATAGTGCCGAGTGCGAAGCAGATAAGGCGCGACTTTATAGATTTTTTCATAAGTAAAGGGCATAAATTCGTCCCAAGCTCACCAATAGTGCCGATTGATGATGAGACATTGCTTTTCGCCAATGCGGGGATGAATCAGTTCAAAGATATTTTTTTGGGGCTGTCCCGTCCTGAACACCCTCGAGTTGCTAACAGCCAAAAGTGTCTTCGGGTTAGCGGCAAGCACAACGACCTTGAGGAAGTAGGTAAAGACACTTACCACCACACTTTCTTTGAGATGTTAGGGAACTGGTCGTTTGATGATTATTTCAAGGCCGAGGCAATCGAATGGGCGTGGGAGCTTTTTACAAAAGTATGGGGGATTAAGCCGGATAAGCTTTGGGCGACTGTTTTTCAGGGTGACAAGGAAGACAGTTGTCCTGCGGACAACGAAGCCAAATCACTTTGGCCGGAAGTGACGGGAATTCCGGCCGAGAGGGTTCTCTTCGGCAGCAAAAAGGACAACTTCTGGGAGATGGGTGATACCGGTCCATGCGGGCCCTGCAGCGAGATACACATTGACCTCGGTGCGGATATGTGCGACAAAAAAAACGTAGCCGGTCACAAGTGTGCCGTCAACGGCGGATGTGCCCGATTTATAGAATTGTGGAACTTAGTCTTCATACAATACAACCGCACAGAGGACGGCAAACTTGTTGAGCTCGGCGCTAAATATGTCGACACCGGGGCTGGACTGGAGAGAATAGTGGCGGTGCTGCAGGGAAAAAGCAGTAACTACGATACCGATTTATTTATTCCTACAATCGACTACGTCGGCGAAATCACCGGCCATAAATATACATCCCGGCTGAACAATAAGACTGACAATGCCTTCAGAGTTATCGCCGACCATATTCGCTCGCTTGCCTTTGCGATAACCGATGGCGCAACACCTTCCAACGAAGGCAGGGGTTATGTGATACGACGCATCCTGCGCCGCGCTTCGAGGTTCGGCAGAGAGCTGGGGATGCACGAGCCGTTTATGTATAAACTGGTGCCTGTGGTTGTTGATTGTCTGGGTGATGCGTTCGGCGAGATACGAGACAGGGCCGATTATGTTGCAACGGTTATTGAATCGGAAGAGGCAAGCTTCGGCAGAACACTTGACAGAGGCATTGAAATTTTCAACTCCGCAGCCGAGCGGGCCGAGGCCTCTGCTGACAGGACCATCACCGGTGAGGACGCCTTCCAGCTTTATGACACTTACGGCTTTCCACTGGATTTGACCCGATTGATGGCTGAGGAGCGCAATCTGAAGGTGGATACAGCTATATTTGATGAACTGATGGAGGAACAGAGAGAACGTGCAAGGGCTGCACAAAGTAATGTTTCATTTGCGTTAGGGGACACAGCATCGGCTGAGATACTCAGAGACTTACCACCTACTGAAGACCTTCACAAATATCAAGTTGACCGGTGTGACAGTGAATTACTCGGATGGATTGATGAGGAGGGATTCAAAAAACAGGGTAGTGTAAAAGCCGGAGCCAGCGCTGACTTTGTTCTTGATAAGACCTGTTTTTACGCTGAATCAGGGGGACAGGTTGGCGATTGTGGAGTTATAAAATCGGACAAAGGACAATTTGTCGTTGAGACAACCAGGAAGATAGGCGGCGGCTGTGTAATTCATTCTGGTAAAGTTGTTGAAGGAGAGTTTAATGTCGGTGAGAAGGTAAAGGCGATTGTCAGCGAGGACAGAGATTCTGTAAAGAAAAACCATACCGCTACACATCTGCTTCAATGGGCGTTGCAGCAGATTCTCGGCAAATCAGTCGCGCAACAGGGAAGTCTTGTCTGTCCGGACTATCTCAGGTTTGACTTTACGTGGTCGAAGGCGTTGAGCGGTAAACAAATAAAAGAAGTTGAGAATTTAGTCAGGGAGAAAATCTCCGCGGATTTGCCGGTAACGTGCAAGGTGATGCCGAGAAGCGATGCGCAAAAACTTGGCGCAATGGCGCTGTTTGGAGAGAAATACGGAAATGATGTTAGAGTAGTGGCTGTCGGTGTGGCCGGTGATGACAAGCTTGGCGAGGCGTTCAGCAAAGAGTTTTGCGGCGGCACACACGTTGACCGGCTTGGTTCTATCGGCAGCTTTAAGATAACCAAAGAAGAGAGTATATCGGCAGGTATTAGGAGGATAACGGCATTGACAGGCGAAAAATTGACTGAATACTTAGAGAAAAGAAGTGAAATTATCGATGAGCTTTGCAAAAAGTTAAAAGTGTCAGTTGAGGATCTTCCCGGCAGAGTTGAAAAACTGATGAAGGAAAACAAGAAGCTCACGAAGCAGCTCAAGTCAGCTTCAAGACAAGCCGGCGTTGATATTTTGACTGAGGCCAAGAAGTTTCTGGCAAAGAGCGAAAAGCTTGGTGATACATCGGTGGTAATCGGCCGACTGCCCAAGGCCTCAGTTGAGCAGGCCCGCCAGGCAATCGATATGCTTAAAAAGAAGGCGAAATCCGCAGCGATAGTGCTTGGGTTTGATGAAGATGGAAATGCAACCCTACTTGCAGGTGTCACCGATGACCTCGTTAAGAAGGGACTAAAGGCCGGTGATATAGTAAAGCAAATTGCACCTTTGATTGATGGCGGCGGCGGGGGCCGACCTCAAATGGCACAGGCCGGCGGGAAAAAACCCGAAAAAATCGACGATGCACTTACCAAAGCTGCTGAAATAATAAAAGAAAAATTAAGTATCGCCTAATAGAGTCTGTAAAGTCGAGACTGATTATTCAAGGCCACTTTTTGATGACTTGCAATAAACGCTTAAGTTTTGCTTTGGGGGTGTTGTGCTTTTGTATCGCAGGGTTACTTTTTGCAGTTGACCAACCCGAGAAGAAAGGTGAGCCCAATTTTGTGTCGGGTGAGGAAGTTCGCATCGATGTTGATAATAAAGATATAGGCGGCGGCTACTTTCTGGTTTATGTTCCGGCCGATTATACGGATAAGCAGGATTGGCCTGTGATTTTCGTTTATCACGGAATGAACGGGCAACCAACAACCTGGCCGTTCAGGCAAATAACTAATGGCAGGGGTTTTATTGTTATCGGGATGGAATATCTTAGCCGTGGTCGGGCTAAACGCACCAAAAGTCAGTATATTAATTATTTTAAGCGAGAACGTAAAAGCGTTTTGGAAGTCAAGAGGTACGTTTCCAAACGTCTTAAGATTGATGAGAAGCGACTTTTTGTCACGGGCACCAGCAAGGGCGGCTGGCATACTTCGGCAATGCTTGAGAGCAGCCCAAATGTCTGGGGCGGGGCGGTCATCCTTGCTGCTGGTCGGAGCCGATTCGTAAATGTAATCTCCAGTTCCGCCAACAAAAAGGCATTGCGCGGTAAGCCGATTTATATCGGCGTGGGCGAGAAAGACACCAATCTTGCCTCGGCCAAAAAAGCGGTCTCATATTACGAGGGGCTGGGAGCAGAAGTTACATTTGAGGAGTATAAAGGGGCCGGGCATGCGTTTGATTACACCAAGCTAAGGATGTTATATAATTGGCTTATTGCAAATAGTTCTATCGAGGAGGCACAATCCAACAAAACAGGTTCAGGAGGAAGGTAGTTTTATGATACGGTTCCATTGTGAGGGCGGTGGCTTGGTGCTTCTGATTTCTTTTTTGTGGGTGCCTATAATATTGATGAGGAGGTTTTTCGTGACGGAGGTGATTTCAGGGCACCCCGGACTTTACCTTAATTTAGTAGGAACTGCTAACATATATTTAATGTTGGTTGTTGCTCATCTTTTGGGCAGGTTCTACTGGGAAATACGAGGAAAAACTCAGCTGGGAAGCGTAACGCTATTTCTGCTGACGGATTTTTACGCTTCTTGCGTGCGCATCCAGCCCCTCCGCCTCAGCCAGCCGAATAATGTCCTTCGCGCTTTCAGCTAATTTCTTCTTGTCGTATTCGATAATACTCGTCGACTTTACAAAATCGTTGGCGCTTAAAGCACTGAAGAATCTCGCCGTTGTCCCCGTCGGCAGCGTGTGGCTCGGCCCGGCCCAGTAGTCTCCTACAGCAACAGGCGAATAATCGCCGATGAATATCGCACCGGCATTTTTAATTTTATCGGCGATTTCTCTGCTTTCGTCCCCACACTGTATTTGCAAATGCTCCGCTGCAAAAACATTCGCGTAATCTATCACTTCGGTCATATTTCCGAAGACCACAATAGCACCGAATTCCAACAAACAATCAATCGCCTCTTTCGATCTGCTTAGTTCTCCTGTCTGCCGTTTGAGTTCAGCCAATACCTCAAGAGCAAGTTTTTCGGAATTTGTGAATAAAACTGCTGAACCAGGATTGTGTTCGGCCTGACTTAGCATATCCGCCGTAACCCAGGCAGGATTTGCCTTGTCGTTGGCTATTATAAGTACTTCGCTCGGTCCGGCTATCGAATCAATGCCTACCAGTCCGAGCACTTTTTCTTTAGCCATTTGTACCCACCGGTTACCTGGCCCGACTATCTTGTCAACGTTGCGTATGGCTTTCGTCCCCTGCGCCAGCGCCATTACCGCCTGTGCTCCACCTATCCTGTAAACCTCTTTAATTTTCAATTCCCAGCAGGTCGCAAGTATTACCGGATGAATGTTTCTGTTGTGTCTTGGTGGTGACACCACAACGATTTCTTTAACTCCTGCAACCTGTGCAGGAACAGCGCACATTATCACAGTTGATAGCAGCGGCGCAGATGCCCCCGGCGCACAAATACCGACTCTCTTTATAGGTGTATACTTTATTCCGGTGCCGCCGAAACATTCCTTATCATTTCCTGTAAAGATTTCTTCTTGGTATTTGCGAACATTTTTAATTGCCTGACGAATGGACGCCATAAGGCCAGTATCAACTTCCTTATGGGCTTTTTTCAATTCTTCATCAGAGACACGAAACTGTTCAGGTGTTAACTTAACTTTGTCAAATCTCTCCGTACATTCTGAGACCGCTCCATCGCCTCCTTTTCTCACTGCCTCAAGAATGTCGTCTAACTGCTTATCCTCATCGCTACCAAAGTGTGTAGCTTTAATAACCCCCGAACGAACTGATGTAAGTCGTTCCACAAAATCCGGCTGGTCGTATGAAATCAAGAGGTTGTCAAGTTCGTTTGGCAAGAGATACTCCTTTATCTGCCGAAATTTCCATGGCTGTAAGCCCGCGTTGCTTTCTGCAGCAGCAGATAATACTCACCTTTGTATTGCGTTAGAATCCCTGCTATTCTGAATCGGACAGGGTCCGGCTCGGTAGATTGTATGTACTGGGCACGTTCGAGAACTTCACATGGCAGCACTTTGAACGAGATTTGCGGGATGTTTCTACCAAGAGCGTCAAGAACAACTATGGGTTCGCTATTGGTTCCATTATCCAAAAGAGCGGTTCTGTCGGTTAAAATGTAGTCCTGCTTTAATTCCAATCCTTCTTTCAATTGTTCCTGGCGCAGGACTCGCCTGGTCTTGAGCTTGCTTATTACTTCCTCCGGTATGGCCAATATATCGTTTGGCTCATTAACAGTAATTCTGATTTTTTTCTGTTGCGATGTTGTTGGCTCCTCTGGTGTGTTTGTGTCGTCGGCCGGGCTGATGGGCAGAAAATAAATTGGGAATATGAAGTTGCTTTTCTCGTATTTTGTAACATTACCCCAAAGCCGATAATTTGCGTTGGAACGTTTTTCGGCATCGGTGGTTATCTTTTCTAAAGCTGTTGATGGTAACAGTTCGACAACCGAGCCGATGCTGATTTGCCCTATATCATCACTTACTTCTGTATCGAATTCAAAAAACCATTTTTCTTTGTTGCTGCTCAATTTGCCGTCGATACCTGTCAGGCCGAAGCCGTCCCGTAGCGGGGTTTCATGGGTTGCTCCTGCATATAACGTAGCACAGCTTAATAATATTAAAATCAAAATCGCTTTCTTTTTACTCATATCAATTCTCAATAATCAATTCTACAGCCCGCTGCGGTGCATCTGCCTGCCGGAGGTATCGGCCGCTATTTGGGTTGTCGCGTGTAATTAAATCAACCAGCGGTTCCCAAAATTTACCTACAAGTATAATGGGTTTATTTTCTTTTATAAAGCCTTTGTTTTTTAATTCCCAGACCTTCGCCAGCTCGAGTAATGTTCCTGTTTCGCCAGGCAGCACAACATATGCCCAACCCAGCTTTATCAGCGTATCGAGCCGTTCATCCAAAGATTTTGTAACAATTTCGCGGGTTATATATTCGTTGGCTCTGCTATTCTCAAAAGCTGAGCATGTAACGCCGATGGTTTTGCCACCAGCTTCAGCTGCTCCTTTGGCCGTTGCCAGCATTGTGCCGCCGTATCCACCATTAGCGATAGTGAAGCCGGCCTGCGCCAGCAGTTTACCTATTTCATAGGCCAGTGTGTAAGTCGGTTCACCGGGCTTTGCATTAGCTGTACCAAAGATGGTTATTGTTTTATCCTTCATTAATCTTTTTGCGGGCGTAATTCAATAGTCCGGCTGAGAGTAAAATTTCTCTATCTCTATCGGAAAGTTTCAGCTTGCCGAGAAATTGAAACGAGCTTGTTTCGTCGGTGATTTTAACCTCATCATCGCTTTTTATTGCTTCGAGCAGGTTGTCGATTTGCAGCCGGTCGCCGGGGTTGATTTTGTCGTAGTCAACCGGTTCAGCAAAGGTTATTGGCACTATACAGAAGTTAATCAGGTTTGCTTTGTGGATTCGCTCGATACTCTTTGCAATAACGACGCGGACACCCAGGTACATCGGGCAAAGCGCTGCGTGTTCTCTCGATGACCCCTGCCCGTAGCTTTCACCTGCCACGATGAAACCGGCAGTTGCTTTTTCCTTTAGCTGTAAAGCTCGTTCAGCAAAGGTGGGTTCATTTTTTTCGTTGAAACAATGGAAAACCACTTTTGCATACTCCGGCACATTTGAGCGCAGCTTCAGGAATCGCCCGGCCGGCATAATGTGGTCGGTGGTTATTTTATCGCCGCACTTAATCAGGACCTGTCCCTGAAGTTTCTGCGGCAGGGGCGGCGGAGTTTCTGGTACGACAATCGTAGGACCACGTATAATCTCTACCTTTGCGGCTTCTTCTTTGTTCAAGGGCGCTTCTATCATATTGTCATTGATAACAAATTCATTCGGCAGTTCTGTTTTTGGGTATTCTATCTCAAAAATTTTGGGCAGGTCTCGCGGGTCGGTAATATAACCTGTCAGAACCGAAGCGACTGCTGTTTCGGGGCTGACCAGATAGATTTGGTCGTCTGGCGTTCCGCTTCGGCCGTGAAAGTTCCTGTTGAATGTTCTTAGACTTACCATTTCATCAGCGGGTGAAAGGCCCTGGCCTATACACGGGCCGCATCCTGATTCGAGAATACGACCACCGGCTGAAATAATGTCCGCCAATGCCCCATTTTCTGCCAGCATATTGAGCACTTCTCTACTGCCGGGTGCGATTGCAAATTCGACCATATTGTTTATTTGCCTGCCTTTTAATACTTTTGCGACCATCATCAAATCGGCGAAGCTGGAGTTTGTACAGCTTCCTATTATGATTTGTCCTGTTTGAATACTGGCGATTTCGGTGATGGTTTTAACATTGTCCGGCGAAGATGGACAGGCCGCCATTGGCTGTAGTTCGGACAGGTTTACTTCAATGACACGGTCATACTCGGCATCGGCGTCCGCCACCATCGGCTGATAGTCTTTTTCTCGTTTCTGAGCGGCAAGGAATTTTTTTGTTTGTTCGTCACTGCCGAAGATGCTCGTTGTAACGCCCAGTTCTGCTCCCATATTTGTTATCGTCGCCCGCTGCGGCACAGTCAGCGTTGATGCGCCGTTTCCGAAGTATTCTATAGACCACCCAACATTACCTTTTGTGGTAAGTATACTGAGTAATTTAAGAATAACATCTTTTGCAGCTACCCATTTGTTGAGTTTACCTGTGAGTTTTACACCAAGGACTTTTGGGCAGGTAAGGTAAAAAGGCCTTCCTGCCATAGCCACAGCTACATCGAGCCCGCCGGCTCCGATGGCAAGTGTTGCGATTGCCCCACAAGTCGGCGTATGTGAATCGCTACCCAGTAGAGTTATACCAGGTTTCGCAAATCTCTCCAGATGGACCTGATGACAGATACCATTGCCTACCCGCGAATGATACACTCCCAGTTTGGCGGCTGCAGTTTGCAAATATAAGTGGTCATTGTGGTTTTCCGGCCCGAATCCGGCGATATTGTGGTCGATGTAGCTTGCCGAAAGTTGCGTTTTGACTCTGCCTACCTTTATTGATTCAAACAGTAAAAATGCTGTCGTTCCGGTGGCATCCTGTGTAAGTGTATGGTCTATCCAAATGCCAATTTCTTTACCTTTGGCAATTTTGCCCTCGGCCAGATGGCTGGAAAGTATTTTGTATGTAAGTGCTTGACCCACTTTTATACTCCATCAAAATCAAAAGCACAATCTAACAGGGCTGCTATATTGCGTCAAGCCGCAAAATGGGAACTTGGGCTGAAACAATCTTTAGGGGTTGGGAATTTTTTGGTTTTTCCTAATTATTGAATATGAAGTTTCAGTGTTTAATAAAAAGCGGCCTTATGCTTAGTCACATAAGGCCGTCTGTAAACACCTATGCTGCAAATATTAATGACCTTTGTTAGTTTGAAGGGGCTTTGTTGGTTTCACTTACCAGGTACGCATCTTCGTAAGCCATTGGTGCTCCTTTTCCATCGCCGTCAACAGGCAGTACACTACAATATGGTGACTGCCCAAGCTCTCTTAACTCGGCTGTGGCGGGAGGAGCCTGAGTGGGCCAGCATTTCCAGATGTTATCGTTCGTAATGCCGACATTGGGAAACCTACAAAACTTCACATGAGTGTCATTAAACAGGACGTTTTGACCTTCCCGCTGATGTGCTGCGGAATTGCCCGTTCGCTCGTCGTCTTTGTAACCACCAGTGGTCTCAAAGGATGGCGGTTCTTCGTCTGGATCTCCGCCCTCACATCCCTGATTACCCTCGAGGTAGACTGAAGCATTCTTATCCAGGTAAGGGTTCCTGTCTGCACAAACTGGACTGGCGGGATTGCTCCATGAACCAAGTCCAAATGATGTGCCTGCCGTCTGGTTCTCATAGGGCATATGGTAGGCGTAGCTGTTGTACATGCCCGGCCGGTAGGTGGTTGGGGCGTCATCTTCGCCACCGAAGTCCCAGGCCTTCACAACATCATCACACTCGGTAGTATTGATACCTGGGGCATCGGAAAGTTTAAGCTCTCGAGTTCCTGCATCGCCTTTGCAAACAAACTGTCCAGGGGTTGTCTCGGCATACTTTATCAGAAGATAAAGGCTTGATGTAACAGTTACCTTGCCTGTGCCGTATTGCATCCCGGATTGGTCGGTCCAGATACTTATAACTCCATCTGTACCCCATCTTGTTCTGACCGTTGCAGGAGGAACCGTTCCACTGCTTGAGCGCGGGTAGTCCCCCTCTTCATCTTCGGCGTAGATCAGCATAGCCTTGCCGATACCGGCAAGGTTTGCTCCACAGACTACTCTTTGAGCAGTTGCCTTAACCGCGCTCAGAGCAGGCAGCAAAATACCCATCAGCACAGCTATAATCCCAATCACGACGAGAAGCTCAACTAATGTAAAACATTTTCTCCTCATTTTTATTCTCCTTAATACATTTTTTAAGATTCACGAATTCAGTTGCTCTTAAGCCCACTTTAGTAAAATGTAAAATATTAACAGATGATTGCAGCTGACTGTTGGGTCCTAATTTTACAAAAAATCGCAAAATTCGGGCCCTCTGCAACATTCAAAGTATAAAAATAGCTTTTTTCGCGAATCTCCTTAACCTTATGTTTCTGCTTAAGAACAACTGAGAAATTTAGTAACCGAATTTTACCGAATCCTTTTTTAAAGGCGTTTTTAGCTCACCGGCGCAAAAACCAAGTCGAAACAAATCCTTTTTCATTGGCAGGCAGGTTTGAGGTATGATAAGCAAATTGAGTATGATAGCGTTTTAATATTATGATAAAAGGCTTTTCAAACCTACTTACCTCTATTTAAACAATATCACGGAATAGCTTTTTTGTCAACCAAATTTCGTCAATTTTCCCTAACTTTCTTGAAAATTTTTGAATTTTGCTTAAAATTCCTATTTTTCAGGCCTGAAATTATAGATATGAATAAAAAAGAAGTTTTAGAAAAGATACAAAAACGGTTGAAAGAGCACAATCAGAGCCATCTTTTGGCGTTTTGGGAGCAATTGAACCCAGACCAAAGGCAGGGCCTGCTTACGCAAGTTGAAAGACTCGATTTTTCAGAAATCGAGGGGTGGGTGACTAACTATATTAAAAGACCTGCTGCTGCAGTTGTTCCTGTTGATTTTGCCCCTGCTCAGTTCTACCAATTTAATCCTGAGCTGGAGCACAAGCAGAAGTACACCGACGCCAGAGCATTAGGTAAGGAACTGATATCGGCCGGCAAGATAGCTGCTTTTGTAGTTGCCGGTGGACAGGGAACCAGACTTGGATTTGCCGGTCCAAAGGGAGATTTTCCTATTAGCCCTGTTAAAAACAAAACGCTGTTTGAAATCTTTGCCGACATAATTGCGTCAGCTTCGGAGAGATATCAAATCGTTTGCCCTTGGTATATTATGACGAGCCCTTTGAACCACGCGGAGACTGAAAGAATTTTTCGTTCAAATGATTATTATGGTTTGGATGAGAAAGATATATTTGTATTTCAGCAGGGTACATTGCCAAATTTCAGTTTTGATGGCAAAATTCTCTTAGCCGACAAGGACCGTATTGCCTGTTCTCCTGACGGCCACGGTGGGAGCTTGAAGGCGCTTTATAACAGTGGGGCTCTTGCAGATATGAAGAGACGTGGTGTGGAATTTATTAGCTACTTTCAGGTTGATAATCCACTCATAAATATTTTTGACCCGCTTTTTATTGGTCTGCACGCTCTCGACAAGGCCGAGATGTCCTCAAAGGCACTGATAAAGGCCGGGCCAAAAGAAAAGCTCGGTAACTTCTGTCTGGTTGATGGCAAGATAACCGTTATCGAATATAGTGATTTACCTGGCGAGTTGGCGGAGAAACGAAACCTTGATGGTTCTTTGGTTTTCGAACTCGGTAGTATTGCCATCCACATTATAAATTGTTCTTTTATTGAGAAACTGAATGCCTCAGGTTTTGTTTTACCTCTGCACAGAGCCGTCAAGGAGGTTCCGCATATAGATCTGCAGGGGAATTTTGTTGAACCCGATAGACCAAATGGTGTAAAATTGGAAAGTTTTGTTTTTGATGCTTTGCCGCTGGCTTCGAGATCAGTAATACTGCAGACCATCAGGGAGGAGGAGTTTGCACCGACCAAAAACACCACTGGTGTTGATAGTGTCGAAACTACAAGGCAAATGATGGTTGCACGTGCTGCTGCTTGGCTCGAATCGGCAGGGGTGACCGTTCCTAGGAAACCGGATGGCTTGGTTGATTGTCTCATAGAAATTGCACCGAGCTTTGCATTGGAAAGAGATGACATTAAGGCAAAATTGAACCAGATACCTGAAATTAAACCAATGGACAAGCTGTACTTGGCCTGATTTTAAGAAAAGAAAGAGGTGTTATAAATGGCGCTATTGTTAGGTTACGACGTCGGAAGCTCATCGGTGAAAGCCACTTTGGTGGAAGCTGAAACTGGCAAAGCTCTTGCCTCAGCGACTTCGCCGGAGAAAGAGTTGGATATTATTGCCCAGAAGATCGGCTGGGCCGAACAGAAACCGCGAGTCTGGTGGGAACATGTCATCAAGACGACACAAAAGATTAAAGCTAAAACCGGTTTTGATGCGTCTGATGTGAAAGCAATTGGGATTTCTTATCAGATGCATGGATTGGTTCTCGTAGATAAAAATCAGGAGGTGCTCAGACCGTCGATAATCTGGTGCGATAGCAGGGCTGTGGAAATAGGCCGAGAAGCGGCGCAAAGTATCGGTGAGAGAAAATGCCTTGAGAGTTTTCTCAACTCCCCGGGTAATTTCACAGCGTCCAAGCTTAAATGGGTTATGGATAATGAACCGGATATTTATTCTAAGATTCATAAGATGATGCTGCCCGGCGATTATGTCGCGATGAAAATGACCGGTGAGATAAAGACTACGCCGTCCGGTTTGTCTGAAGGAATAATGTGGGATTACAAACAACAGGGACTTGCCAAGGCAGTCCTCGATTATTATGGTATTTCGGAGGATTTGGTTGCGGAAACCACCCCCACTTTTTCGGTACAGGGAGAATTGACAAGCTCAGCTGCTGACGAGCTCGGATTGAAAGCTGGCACAAAAATATCATACCGAGCAGGCGACCAGCCTAATAATGCCCTTTCGCTGAATGTTCTCAATCCTGGTGAGATTGCGGCAACCGCGGGCACATCCGGTGTCGTGTATGGAATTACGGACAAAAGTAATTACGATGATAAGTCGCGGGTTAATACCTTTATCCACGTCAATCATACCCCCGAGGCGCCGAGATATGGGGTGCTGTTATGTGTCAGCGGAACGGGGATTCTTAACAGCTGGCTAAAACATAATGCCACCGATGGCCAGGATTACGCTCAGATGGACAAATGGGCTGCAAGCGTGGATGTAGGCAGTGAAGGGCTTGTCGTTTTACCTTACGGAAATGGGGCGGAAAGGACGCTGGAAAACAATAATCCAGGTGCCTCCATTCATGGTTTGAATTTCAACACCCATAAAAGGGCTCATCTTTTACGGGCGGCTCAAGAGGGAATTATCTTTGCACTAAACTATGGTGTTGATATAATGCGTCGGGTGGGCGTTGAGGCGCAAACCGTCAGGGCGGGTTACGCAAATATGTTCCTTTGCCCGTTGTTTGCTGAAGCTTTTGCGACCGTTACACAGTCGGTTGTGGAATTATACAATACCGACGGTTCGCAGGGCGCCGCAAGAGGAGCGGGTATCGGTTCGGGGCTGTATAAGAGCCCGAAGGAGGCCTTTGTCGGCTTGGAGCCCGTTAAGAAAATCGAACCGAACGGAAAATTGACAGCAGTGTATAAACAAGCTTATGAAAAGTGGGAAAGTGTTTTAAAACATCAATTGGAAAGGAGTAGTTAAGATGGCAGATAAATCTTTGCATAGTATATGCAGATGGACCTTTAATCCGGGTAAAGGTGGTTTTGTGCCCGGCGACCAGAGACCGGAATGGGGTGGTAGATTCGGAACGCCGGAAATGATTAAATTGGTGGCTGACAAGATTAGCCCAAAGATGCCGGACAATGTAGAATTAGGTATCGAAATGCACTATGATGCCGAGGTCGATGATAAGAATGCCGCAGCGGTAGCCGATGCCTTGGTGGACAACAAATTGTACTTGGCGATGATAACTCCGGGTGCTCATTGCCATTTTGCTTATGGTGGTATTGCATCACTGGATCCTAGCGAGCGAAAGGCTGCTGAGGAGTTAGGCACGAAGACGGTTGACTTGGCATACGGTACTTTGAAAAAAGCGTGGCATCCGGAAAAAGCTCCGGCATTTGTTATCTGGAATGGCTCATTTGGTTACGACATTGCCACGGTAGGCATCAGGCAAATGTATCAGAACCTCAAAGAGAGCGTTGCCGGATTGTGCAAATATGAACAGGAGAAAGGCGGCCAGCTTTATTTAGGTTTTGAGCCAAAGCCCAACGAAGGTCATCCTGCCATGTTGATTCCTACGGTGTCAAGTGCGATAGTTTTTTGGAGAAGAATTGAGGAAGAATTCGGCGTTTCCAGAAAAAACAAAGGTGTTAATAAAGAATTTGGACACTCAGAAATGATAGGGCTCGACCATGTTTATGATTCAGTTGAGGAGTTGGATAATGATATGATGGTTCATATGCACCTGAATAGCCAGGGGTATAATGACGGTATCATTCTTGGTGGCCCTGGAAAGTACGATATTGACCACGGTGCCAGAATCAATGGTATGAACATTGCTATAGCAGGACTTATTCAGCAAGCTGGTTTTGATCGATGGAAAGGCCACGATATGCAGACTCGTGCATATGATACCACAGAGCAGGGTATCGACAGGGTAGTTAGAAGTGTATTGAGCTGGGAGGCCTGTGAGAAAGCCGCTAAAGAGCTGGACACAAAGGCATTGATGGTTGTCCTTGCCAAACGCGAAACCGCTAAGGCTGAAGACATGATGAGAACTGCGGTTGTTGCTGCTCAAGGTTACTTCGATAAGATGTATAAATAGTATCCCGTCAGATTATCAGCATTGCATCGCCGTAGGAGTAGAAGCGATATTTCTGTCCTACGGCGTGCTTATATGCGGCTAATATGTTTTCTAGGCCTGCGAAAGCTGCCACCAGAGCGAGCAATGTTGATTTGGGTAGGTGAAAGTTCGTCATCATACCATCGACTATCTTGAATTTATAGCCGGGCTTAATGAACAACTTCGTTTCACCTCTGTCGGCTTTGACCTTTGTGCCGGCAGCAATAGTCTCCAGAGCTCGCGCAGAGGTTGTGCCCACAGCAATTATTCTTCCGCAATTTTCTTTTGCCGCATTGATTATTTGGGCATTTTTTTCGTCGATGCTGAAGTGCTCCGAATGGATTTTATGCTCCTCGATATTGTCTGTGGTTATCGGCTTAAATGTTCCTTCTCCAACGTGCAGCGTTATATAGGCAAAGCAAATACCCGCCTGTTTTAGTTTTTCGATTAACTCATCGGTAAAATGCAGCCCCGCTGTTGGAGCTGCGACAGAGCCGTTATGCTGTGCATAAACTGTCTGGTAGCGGAGTTTATCTGTTGTTGCTTGGGCAAGGTCGTCGCCGCGCTTTATATATGGCGGCAGCGGCGGAAAACCGATTTTCTCAAGAATAGTTTCGACACCAGCCTCCGTTCTTACCTTCAGTTGACACTTACCCGCTTTAGATTTATTGAGTATTTCTGCTTCGCAAAAGTCGTTTTTCGTCTTATCTTTTAGATGGAGAATCTCGCCTGTCTTTACCTTACTAGCCCCCTTCAACATTACCTCCCACACGCAGGGGCTGTTCTCATTTAAAAATAATGCTTCGAGTTTACCCCCACTGCTGCGTTTGGCAAAGAACCGGGCAGGCAAAACCTTCGTATTATTTAGTATGAGACAGTCACCTGTTGAGAGGAATTCACCGACTTTGACGAAGGTGCCGTCTGTAAGCTCTTTGCTGGAGCGATTAAAGACCAGCAGTTTCGAATCGCTTCGGACACGCAGCGGCTGCTGAGCAATCAATTTGGTGGGCAGGTAATAATTCAGTTCCTCTGTCTTCATAATTAAAAGTTATCAGACTGTAGGAAAAATGACAAAAAAAATTTGAGCCGGTAATGAGTTGGTTTTGGATACTTAGATGTACTTATTGGATTTCTCGCAAAAGCACTTTGGGTCTATAGACGATACTAACCATAGTAAATCCGATCTTAGCAGGACGGTTATTCAGGAGGTTGGGCCAATGTCTCCGGAAAAATATTTCGAACAAACGGCGGCTTCAATTGCCTCTCTGGGCAAAGAGGAACTTAAAAGGCAAATCAGAAATTTCAAAGGCCGATTTAAGCTGGATTTTACCGATGGTTACCTTGACAATATCGGAGTTGACAGACTAAGACATATCCTCTTGGCCGCCTTGATAAATGCAAAGCCGCACGGCTAAAAGGCCTTTTGTTGCAAGATGATTAAGATCCAGCCACGACCGCACTTATCTGTAGCCGGATGCCAGTTGTTTTTAGCGATAAGTCAATAAAAAAGCTGGAGCATTTAAATGCTCCAGCCTCTGTGAGGCAGCTTTCCATTTAAAGAATATAGAACAAACTTATTAAAATCTACACCGCCTCAACAAACCAAGACGCTTAAGAAGAAAAGAACTATATCTATCTATATTGTCAATTATAGGGGATCAGGGGGTTTTTGCAAGTGTTTTTTATAAATTTTTTTGTGTTTCCTGCAAATTTGCCGCTTTTTAGCACTGTCAGGGCTGATTTTAAGCCCGATCGGCGGGAATTCGTATTGGTGAAGGGGTGAAAGA
>CAZDQP010000050.1:0-16315 GCA_964507485.1 uncultured Pirellulales bacterium
GAATAGTTGTGGCGTGGGCAGGCGGCTTTTTAATGATATGGTGCTACGCTCAGCCGTGGCTGTTGAATTTCAGCCTGTTTGGCGTGAATATGCGACAGCTTTTCCAGATGCACCCGATAAACCTCAGCGTTGCAATATGGGTTGGATTTCTGGCGCTGTTCGGGATTGCTTCTGACAATGGCGTATTAATATGTACGTATATTGAGCAGCAGTTCGCTGGACAGCAACAAAACACAATCGATGCGATACGGGAGAAGGTAATTCTTGCATCCAAAAGAAGAATACGTCCGGCACTTATGACAACGGCAACTACAATACTGGCGCTGCTTCCAGTTTTGACCAGCACCGGACGTGGCAGTGACATTATGGTACCGATGGCGATACCGTCCTTCGGCGGAATGACAATCCAAATAGTTACGGTGCTTGTGGTTCCGGTTTTGTACTGCTGGGTAAAAGAAGCAAAAATTCGTAGCACGAGAAAACTAGTTTCAGAATAACAGGTAACCCGTAGTTACGG
The DNA here is from genome assembly GCA_964507485.1 of uncultured Pirellulales bacterium. Taxonomy (GTDB): domain Bacteria; phylum Planctomycetota; class Phycisphaerae; order Sedimentisphaerales; family Anaerobacaceae; genus CAIYOL01. Next base: position 518 of record CAZDQP010000050.1, read on the forward strand.
CATGGAAGATAAGGACAAAACAAAAGTATTGTTTCTTTGCACCGGCAATTCCTGTCGAAGCCAGATTGCCGAAGGTTGGGCAGAGCATTTAAAAGGCAACGTTATCGATGCGTATTCTGCAGGGATTCGTCCGATTGGGGTCAGTTCCAGGGCGATAAAAGTAATGGCTGAAGCTGGTGTGGATATCTCGAACCACAAATCACAGCATATGGATGAATTCCAGGGAATCGATTTTGATTATGTGGTAACATTATGCGACAATATTTCGGCACATTGTCCCGTATTTAAAGGTAAAGCAGAAGTTATTCATAAATCCTTTGAGGATCCGTATCTTGCACCAGGCGACGACGAGAATGTTATGGCTGTATTTCGCGAAGTTAGAGACCAGATAAAGGCCTTTGTTGGGAAGATGCCCGAAAACTTGCGTGAGGTCTGAGTAAAATGAATCCGCAACAGTTGGAGAAATACACTTCCGCAGTAACGCTTTCAGATATGGAAATCTTTGTTTTTCCTGAGCTTATGTATTCCTTGGTTTTAGCGGATATTATGAGCCCGGTTATCTGGCGATGGAAACAGCACGATTGCTTCAGAAAACTCGAGGGTAAAAGCAGCTACAGAAAGTTGATGCGACTTAGACAATTTATAATGGACGAGTTTGAATTCAATCTCGATCTTGAAACATGGGGCCTTACCAGCAAAGCTAAAGAGATTAAGCGGTTTGAGAGGTATATTTCACCGGATAATATTGCTCAAAGCAATGCGCTTTTTGGTTATCACGGTGATAGTTATTATTTCGATGTTGACATCCGCAGACACTTCGGCCTTGATAAGTACGATAGCGACGTAATCCCTTACTGGAAGACGGAAACTATCGAGGCGATGAATGCCTTTCGTCTTAAAGAGGGTTACAAAACCGCGGCAGGAGAATGTGTGTCCCTTGCTGCGCTTTATGTCGCTGCTGCCTTTATAGTTTGCGGAATACCCCTCGAAAATATTTATATGATTCTCACGCCCCTTCACTCCCAGAACTTCATCGATTTGCAGGATGGTATTCTGACCAACAATAGGCGCCTCGTTACAAAAACAATGTGGTTCAATGGCACCGAGATATCCAATAAGGCACAGCGGGCCCTGCGCAATGAAAACGTGACGATTGTTGCCCATCCGTCAGGTTATGTGCACTGCTTATATAATGATGCAACAATAAATAGACAACATTATCAGGATTTTACTCAAAAACTTGGTTCATACCTCTCAACAGAGTTAACGCTCGAAACCTTTGCGAGTTTCCTGAGATGCTATAGAGAATACCAAAAGTTCTTTCTGCTTTGCCGTGATTGTCACGGCCAGCCGAAATTCTTAAGGGCAGAAACCCTCTTTCATTACGAGCATGGCAGCAATTACAAAATTGCCTGCAAAACACACGACAAACTGCTTGCTGAAGTTTCCGACGAGGATTTCGTTACATATGAAATGCCCGGCAGAATTCGCTGCGACAAGCTTGAAGATTTCCTGCAAAAACAAAAACCCGACTTGAGAACAGCCGATGGCAGAGCCGCCTTAAAAACCTTTTTAGCTTCGGTTATCCCAGACGCGCAAAAATTTGTTGATGAACTGGCCGACTTTATGTACACCGAGCCGAAGCTGCCCCGCTTTGATAAAAACTTTCTTGCTGCCGAGCCGATTCAAATTAGCACCGAACAAGATAGAGATCAGATAATTAACTACTTACAGTCAATACGTAACAGCAACACTGCCGCAGACCTTGCTTTCTATGCATACCGTGATATGGAAAGTTGCGATTGGATTCCGTTTGTAAAAGCTGCCGTCGAACGAAATCCAGTTTCAATTCAAGCAGCGGCTTCAATGTCCCTCGACGAGACTTATACTTGGCTCGAAAAAATGAACAACGATTCCATTTACGACGGCAAACGCCTTGCTCAGCCGGATGAACTTGCAAACTACAAAACAGGTGACGGATTGGAAAAGGCCTTCCTGCTGGCTAATGTCATCCGCCAGAGAAACCCTGCTCAGGATATCGAGATAGTTTCAGATAAAAACGGCGTAATATTGAAGGGGCTGGGTCAATACAGCTTTGTATCTGCTAAAGGTCTTAAGAAGCAGATTGGCATCTTCACGGATGACAATATTACAATAAAAGACTGAAAAAGACATTGGCGGAAAGTTCGGAAAAACCCCGATATCAGGCCCAAAAAGGCCGCTTTTTTAAAAATTTACAAAAAATCAGATTTTCCATTTGCACAAACCCTTAAATAGGACTATATTAGTCTTATATAGAGCAGTAGTTATTAAAGGGCTGTAAAAATGGATGTGTTACGCAGAAATACAGATTACGCGTTGCGTATAATGGTGAGTCTCGCAAATCATTTTAACGGGGAATTTATATCGGCTAGGAGATTAGCTGAAGAGGGTAACTTCTCATATCAGCTTGGCTGCAAAATACTGCAGAAACTTCATAGTGCCGGTTTGGTAAAAAGTAATATGGGGCCGAAAGGCGGATTTGCCTTAAGCAGAGAACCATCAACAATAAACTTGATGGAAACTATAACTGCCCTGCAGGGTGGCATTCGGCTGAACAGGTGTCTATATGGCGGAAAGGGTTGTGAATTTGAATGTGAATGCGAAGTGCATACGAAGCTCACCTGCCTTCAACTGTATATAGACGGCTATCTCAGCGGGATTACTCTGCAGGAAGTAATCGACAGCCAAAGCAAGATAACCATAGAAAGAAAACGAATGGAGAAAAAGTGAGCAAGTCTTGTGAAGATAAAAGCGCATTATATGGCTGCATAGGAAAAAATCGGGAGCTGGTTTCTTTAATAGAGTATTCGGCCGACTCGATAGTGAGCAAAGCGGTAGTAGATACTCCGGTCGGGACTATTACTCTTTTTGCTTTTGATAAGGGACAGAAATTAAGTGAGCATACTACCCCTTACAATGCAGTTGTGCAGGTGGTTGAGGGGTTGGCCCATTTGACGATAGGCGGTAAAAAGGTAACGGTTCCAGCCGGACACATTATTATAATGCCGGCTAATGTGCCGCATTCCGTTAGCGCTGAAGAGAATTTTAAAATGCTTCTCACTATGATTAGAGCTTGACCGGCAGGAGATTAAATAAGATGCTCAGATGCCCCGGACAGGATATTAGATTTTGGAAGCCTGAGGATATTTTTGAGGTGAAATGCCCCGGTTGCGGTAAGGGTGTTGAGTTCTTCAAGGACGAACCAAGAATGAAGTGTCGCAATTGTGGACGGGTGGTTGCCAATCCCAAGTTAGACCTCGGCTGTACTGAATGGTGCAAATACGCAGCGCAGTGTGCGGCGTCCACCGGTGCAAAAAACATAGGTATTCTTCGAGACAAACTCGTTGATGAAATGAAAAAGGTATTTGGAAAGGACCGGAAGCGCATTGGACATGCACTTGCCGTTTTAAATTATGCTGAGCAGATACAGGTTGTTGAAGGTGGTGATCCCCTTATTGTTAAAGCAGCGGCGATTTTGCACGACATTGGAATTCAGGAAGCGGAGAAAAAATACGGCTCTTCCGCGGGAAATTACCAGGAAATCGAGGGCCCGCTGATTGCCCGTGAGATTCTGAAAAATTACGGATTAGCCGATGAAGTTATGGAGCATATATGCAAGATAATTGCCAATCACCACAGCGCCAAAGATATAGATACGACAGAATTTAGAATCACCTGGGACGCAGACCGGCTTGTGAATATCCCTGATGAGTTCGGCGGTGCAGACAGAAAATATCTCAAACAGCTCATAAACAAGGTGTTTAAAACTAAAGAAGGTCGCAGAATAGCTGTGCAGACACTATTGCGTTCTGAAATTGACCCTGACGATGTGGGATAGCCTGCATAGTGAAGGATATTATAAGTTTGCTGAAAAGAGGTTATTGCGAGGTACTGAAGATATAAGATGGGTGAAATCATGTGGGAACTCAGAGTAGTTTTGATGTTATACCTTTTGAATACGGAAGGTACTCTTTTTTTAATGGGACGGGTACATGGGCAACAAGGGTATTTATTTTGGCTTGAGCGTTGTATTGCTGGTAGGTTTTAAGCTAATCATAATTGGTATGCTCGAAGGAGATGAAACATTGGAAACATCGGTATTACACAGGCACACAAATAAGCTCATTGGCGAAACCAGCCCTTATTTGCTTCAGCATGCGCATAATCCGGTGGATTGGTACCCTTGGTCGAAAGAAGCTTTTGAGGAGGCGAGCAAGCAGGATAAACCCATTTTTCTTTCGATAGGATACTCGACTTGCCATTGGTGTCATGTTATGGAGCGAGAAAGCTTCGCCAACGAGCGGATTGCAAAGATAATGAATGAGCACTTTGCAAGCATCAAGGTCGACAGGGAACAGCGGCCGGATGTGGACGAGGTGTATATGAGAGCGGTTCAGATGATTACCGGCAGTGGCGGCTGGCCGCTTTCTGTTTTTCTAACACCGGAGGGTAAACCGTTTTATGGCGGAACTTATTTCCCGCCTGATGATATGTTTGGACGGCCTGGTTTCGAGAAGGTTCTTTTAGCTATCGCCGATGCATGGGAAAACAGACGCGATGATTTACTTGAGTCGGCGGGTAAGATTAGCACAACGTTAAAGAATCTGGGCGGGCAGACAGGCCGGGAAGGCCTTTCGCCCGATATGTTGAAAGAAGCATATTTTTATCTTGAAAATAGTTTTGATGGTGTTTATGGAGGTTTTGGAACTACCCCAAAGTTTCCACAGCCGAGCAATCTTTCTTTGCTGCTTACTTACTGGCATCGCACGGCGGACACAAAAGCTCTGGCAATGGTTGAGGCGACGCTTGACGCTATGGCTAAGGGTGGTATATATGACCATCTTGGCGGCGGTTTTCATCGATATTCCACGGATGCTCAATGGCTTGTCCCGCATTTTGAGAAGATGCTTTACGACCAAGCGCTTATAAGCAAGGTTTACATCCAGGCATATCAGGTTACCGGCAATGAAAAGTATGCGAACGTTGCAAAAGAAGTTTTTGATTATGTCCTGCGTGATATGACAGACCCCCAAGGGGGATTTTATAGCGCAGAGGATGCAGATAGTGAGGGAAAAGAGGGTTTGTTTTACGTCTGGGAGCCGGGTGAGATAAAGAAAGTTTTAGGGGTGGAAAAGGCTGAGATTTTCAATGAATATTACGGTGTAACTGCCAGCGGCAACTTTGAGGATGGCAGGGGCGTATTAAGTATCGCCAAATCGGCAGAAGAATTTAAACAAGGTGAGGATGTAGAAAAGGTTCTGGCGGAGAGCCGTACGAAACTTTTAGAATATCGGTCGAAGAGAGTGCGTCCGCATCGAGATGACAAGATTATTTCTGGTTGGAATGGACTGATGATTTCTTCAATGGCTTATGGTGGTTCGGTTCTGCGGGAACCGAAGTATGTATCGGCAGCAGAGAAAGCAGCGAGATTTGTTTTGGGAAAACTGAAAAGTGACGGCCGCCTAAGACGCTATTATTGTGCTGGTAAGGCGGTCGAGCTTGGCTTTTTAGATGATTATGCATTTATGGTAATGGCTTTGTTGGATTTGTATGAGGCCACATTTGACACACGCTGGCTTGTAGAGGCAAAGGGGTTGGCTGAGCAAATGATAGAACTGTTTGAAGATGAGAACAGCGGAGGATTTTTTATGACCGGCGAAGATGCGGAGCGGTTGATTGTACGCAGCAAGCCGGACTATGACGGGGCTGTTCCCGGTTTTAACTCTGTTGCAGCATTGGTCTTATTGAAGCTTGGTCGATTGACAATGAATCAACGTTTTACCGACCGGGCAGAACAAACGCTGAATGCTTTTAGTGAGCAAATCAAGCTGTCGCCTGCATCGTTGAGCACTATGCTGATTGCGCTCGATTTTTACATCGGCCCTGGACAGGAGATAGTTATTGCAGGAGATTTGCAGCAGCCGGATACGAAAGAGATGCTAAGACTGATTCGCAGCAGGTTTTTGCCGAATACGCTTGTTCTGTTTCACGGGACGGGCAAAGACAGCGGAGCTATCGAGAAAATAGTCCCGTTTGTGAGAGGCCAGACGACAATAGACGGCAATGCAACCGCGTACGTTTGTAAAAATTATGTCTGCAGGCAGCCAGTTAATGACATAGATGTTTTTGAAAAACTGCTTTCAAATAAAAACTGAATCTAAAACATTTTAACAAAGAAAGGGAAAAAACTATGTTTTGTTATCAATGTGAACAAACCGCAGGCGGCACCGGATGCACGAAAGTCGGTGTTTGCGGCAAAAATGAAGATATCCAGTCTCTGCAGGATACGCTTATGTTTGGCTTAAAGGGCATAGGCGCTTACGCATACCATGCCCGTGAGCTTGGGCAGAAAGACGAGCAGGTCGACGCGTTTATGCACGAGGCGATGTTCGCAACATTGACGAACGTTGATTTTGATTTGAATCGCCATCTTGAGCTGGTACTCAAAGCGGGCGAAATGAATCTTCGTGCTATGGAAATGCTTAATAATACCCACACATCCAGGTTCGGCAATCCTACGCCAGCGACTGTCGCAAGAGGCACAAAAGCAGGACCGGGGATTGTTGTTACAGGCCACGATTTGCTCGACCTTTATGAGCTGCTGAAGCAAACCGAGGGCAAAGGTATCAACGTTTATACTCACGGCGAGATGCTGCCGGCTCATGGTTATCCAGAACTTAGGAAATTTAATCATCTTGTTGGTAATTACGGCTCGGCGTGGCAGAACCAGAGGAAAGAATTCGACGACTTCAGCGGAGCAATACTTGTAACGACGAACTGTGTTATGATTCCCAAAGACAGCTATAAAGACCGGATGTTTACGTGCGGAATAGCGGGTGTTGCGGGTGTTAAGCATATCAAAAATCGGGATTTCAGCGAGGTAATAAAAAAGGCGCTGTCGGCCTCGAAGCTGCCAGAAAACCCGCAGGGAATTCTCAGCACTGGATTTCATTATACTGCAGTGCTTAGTATAGCGGACAAGGTTATAAAGGCAGTAAAGGACGGCAAGATTCGGCACTTCTTCTTTATCGGCGGATGCGACGGGGCGAAGCCGGGGCGGAAGTTCTATACGGAATTCGCTGAGAAGGTGCCGAAGGACTGCGTGATATTGACGGCGGCGTGCGGGAAGTATCGGCTGAACGACAAGGAGTATGGGGACATCGACGGGATACCGCGGCTGATTGATACGGGGCAGTGTAATGACTGCTACGGGGCGGTTAAAATAGCGCTTGCCCTGGCGGATGCGTTCGGGTGCGGGGTGAATGATTTGCCGTTGTCGCTGGTGGTGTCGTGGTATGAGCAGAAGGCGGTGGCGATACTGCTGACCCTTTTGTATCTCGGAGTTAAGAATATAAAGCTCGGGCCGAGCCTGCCGGCATTTATCAGTCCGGGTGTACTGAAAATGCTGGTTGATAAGTTCAATATCAGCCCGATTGGGAAGGTCGATGAGGACATGGCAGTGATGCTGAAATAGATAAAAAAGGTAATGGCATAAGCCGCAGCTGACAATATTTGGGTTCGAATTGGGTTCGAATTGGGTTCGTTTTGACCAAGTGCCCAACTCGCTTTTTTCGCTGTAATTCATTGTTGCAACTAGGCTTATACAAATTTGACTTTGTCTTAAATTGGGTTCGTTTTGCATAATTGCATTCATTTTGATTGATTGAAATCTCGTATAGCGTAGCGCGTATAGCGTATTGCGAATTAAAGGAAAAGGTAAAAGTAAGCTAAAGTTTTGTTTCTTAATTATTCTCATAATGTTTTCCTTTAAGAACAGACTATTGCTGCCTCTATAATTGGACGAACCTGCGCGAATGATGCGAAAATTGTGAGATTTTGAGAGATGAGGTTTTAGTTAAGTCGTTGCAATTTAAGGGATAAAAAAATTTTGGGAAAATGGGTCTTAGGTGTTTGGCTACCAACAGTTTTGATTGATTTTTTGGCCACAGAGAGCACAGAGGATAATACCTAAGATAGTTAGGTATTCTTTCTGTCAGTCGGTGATTTTAAAATGCTGGTGGTTGAGAATGAGGGGTTTTGATAAAGATAGGCTGTGTGGCGCTGCCGATAGGCCCTAATTGCTGGTGCTGCCGGAGGCCGCAACGAGGAAACCTACAGGAATAAGACAGTATCCGAGCAGAAGGCAGCACAAGTAAATCCTCAAACTGAAAATCGAAATTACTCAGCGGGATTCATTACTCTGCCCATAAATAATATGCTTCCTGTTTGATTGTCCCTGATAATAAATATAAACGGATGATTAACTCGAAATTCTAAGGAACTGCCTCGCTTTATAACAACTCCTGTGCCTGCTGCTGCCTCAGTGCCTTCCTCGTTAACTTCAACAAAGGCCTTATGGAAAACATCTGAAATCCATATACCTCCTCTGCCGTTTATGCCTGAAAAGTCAGCGTTTCCAAAAGCATCGCGCATTCCTAATTCGATAAGTGCCTTCTTCAAAGAGACAGTCCCCCAGGTAATCTTGAATTTAGGTAAATATAAATCAACCTTGCGTTGATATATTTTTGGGTTTTGATACATATTTGATAGTAAGGTATTAAGACTTTCTGTTGTAAGGGTGTTTTCAACTTCTTTAATTCCTTCTATTTCCCTCGGCAATAACACTACCATACTCAGCTTATTACCTTTGTATGGCAATTCAATAATCTTCATATTTGCATTTCCGCCATATCTGAAATCTGCCTTGATATGCATCATAGCAACTTGCACCTTGTCTTTGGCTGTAACGGTAAAATCTGCAAGCTTAGTATCCTTTTTTTCGAATTCTGTCTTCCATTTGCCTTTAAAGTAAATTGCATTTGTTAAGACCAACGCTGTTAGTTTGTCGACGCCGCCCGGCGGAATAAGGTCTTTGATTTTTTCTTTCGTTTCTTCCTCGACCCAGGAATTGATTATTTGCCGGGAATTCTCCGTTTCACTGACAAAATCAAGCAGAGCGAGACCTGCCCCGTAATAATTCTGATTCAAATCCAGAAATTCCTTCAGGAACGGCTCTCCCTTCTGGCCCCAAAGCGCGTTCGCAAGTAGTAGCTGATAGCCGCGAGACTTATCGTCCTGAACGAGTTGTTTTTGCAGCACGCCGAATGCAGGATAGAGGCGCGGACCGGGCAACGTGAAATGCAGGGCTGCCGCCATTTGCTTTTCTGTTTCACCGCGTGCACCTGCATAAGTCATCGCTAGCGCCGTCGAAATACTGTAAGGCGAGAAAAATAAATTCCCGTTGGGGTTGTTATTCTTCAATTTGCCATACAAGTCAAAAGCGAAATTGCTGTTTCCAGCAACCGCCTCTTTTATATCGTTACTGTCGGTGACACTATCCGAGTCAGCTTTTCCGCAACCATTAACGCCCACCACACAGCAAACCAAAAGAATACATATCCGCTTTACCATATATATTTCCTTTCCCTTCTGTGCCACCCTAACTATCTAAATCCCACGATGCTTCCTCTCCGAAGGTGCAGAGGAAATTTTAACGCATTTTGTGTAGTTGCACAATCAATTATTGCTGTTGTACCTAAGGCACAAGCTTGGGCTTGCTTCCGTAAGCCGCAATGTTTTCGTCGCTCGTATCTCGTTGTGGGGAAAGGAGTAAAAAATTTTTTAAAAATTACGAATTTTTTCGTTGACAATTACGAAATCGTTCGTATAGTATGCCGTTATGCGGTTAGAAAAGAAGTTTGAAAGGAAATGAAATATGGCGAGATATAAATTAGAAGGGCCTACCGACAGGGAGATGGCGATTTTGGGAATCCTGTGGAGCAACGGGCCGAGCACTGTGCGGCAGGTCAACGAAGAAATGAACAAACGGCGAAGAACCGGCTACACGACGACACTGAAGCTTATGCAGATAATGACGGAAAAGGGACTGCTGGTGCGTGACGATTCCAAATTCCAGCACATATACAGGCCGGCAGCCAGCGAAGAGAAGACACAAAAGCAGGTTGTCGGTAATCTGCTTGAAAAGGTATTCAGCGGTTCGGCGGAAAAATTAGTGATGCGGGCGCTTTCGGCGAAGAAGGTGTCCGCGAAGGAACTGAGCAGGATAAGGAAAATGCTCGAAGAAATGGAGAGGAAATAAAATGGAAACTTTAGAGAATATTTTATCACAGGAAATCATTCGGAAACTCGGCTGGATGTTAGTGCATTTCGTATGGGAAGGGACAGTAATCGCCTTGATTGCCTCGATAGTATTAAGGATGCTGCGAAGATACCCGGCGAATTTACGTTATATCACCGCCTGTGTCGCCCTGGCTTTGATGGTCCTAACACCTGCAATTACTATTAGAATGATAGAAACACCTGTGACTATTTTCGGGCCGATGGGGACAGCTATGCCTGAATTATCAACAGCAATAACAGGCAGTCAGGCAACAATAGAAACTCCACAGGCCGAGCCGTCTTCAACAACTGCTATGGAGGGGATTTCTTTAAAGGACAGATTAACAGGCGTTATCGAATCAGCTTTGCCATATACGGTCGTCGGGTGGCTTGCGGGCGTGTTCGGATTGAGTTTATGGCATCTCGGGGGGTGGGCGCAATTACAGAGACTGCGCCAAAGAATGGTCAAGGATGTCAGCGAGAGGGTGCGATTGCGACTAAAACGTTTAGCGGAGCGGATGGAGGTTAAACGTGCGGTCGCTATAATAGAATCGGCACTGGTGCAGGTCCCTACGGTTGTGGGGCACCTGAAACCGATAATCCTTCTGCCCGCAAGCGCGCTGACAGGATTAAGCTCCGGCCAGATAAAAGCGATATTAGCTCACGAGCTGGCCCATATAAAAAGATGCGATTATTTAGTCAACATACTGCAAACGGTCGCAGAGATACTCGGTTTTTATCACCCGGCGGTATGGTGGATTTCGCATAAAATCCGGGTCGAGCGCGAGAACTGCTGTGACGATTTGGCGGTGAGCATAACCGGCGACAAGTTCCACTACGCGAGGACTTTGATAACTCTGGAGGAAATTCGCAGTGAGCATGTCGGTTTGGCGGTAGCCGCCTCGGGAGGCAGCCTGCTTGACAGGATATGCAGATTGACCAGTAAGGGCAAGAGGACTCCTGAAAAGTGCAGCTGGGCGGTGCCGGTTTTGGCGATTTTACTTATGGTTTCGGTTCTTGTATTAATAAGCTGCCAAGGCGACCAAACAATCGTATCTAAAGGGAAAGGGCATTGGAATTCAATAATCGCCGAACTTGATATAGACAACGCCACGTCCAGCAGTGTTAAAGATGTTCTCGGTGAGCCGTTACAATATGTATGGGAACAACAGGTTCTTAACAAGAATGCTCTTCCTTACCGCTACATCATGGTTTATGCCGGTGATTTTCATGTGTTTGTTGTGAACGACCGTATTATAGAAGTTCGCTTCGAAGGGCCGAGTGATTACGTTTTCGGAGACGGGCTGGTTGTGGGTTCTTCTATCGAAGATGGCCTTAGAATACTGGGGCGGCCATCGGAAGTAGTGGACGGTAAACCGAATGAATTTCAGGATGATGTATTGTATAAAAATATCGGTGGGGAAGAAGGGTATTGTTACTACGCTCGACCAGATAAAAATATCCGGATATGGATATTAGACAATAAAGTAAAGGCCATATATCTTACGCGCAGTGACTATAGTGCAGGCTGGAAAAGATTGAAAGATTCGGAACTTCCTGAGACCAGTTATATTAACGAGAACGGTCATATCGTGGATAAAGTTGATTATCCGTTTGTAAATGACCCTGAAGTTCCGGGCAGATGGGAAAGCGTAGATTTTGTTCGTGAAATTAGCGCATTTAATCCAAAGAGGAAAAGCTGGGTTGGCGATTTGTACCTGAAGGAACTAATCTTTAATGATGGAGGTGAAACCAGTTGGGGCTTTAGCTGGACAAAAGGGTTGGTTCTTAGCAATGATTCGGCCGCAAAGTATCTTATAAAAGAAATAGATGGTGCAAGGTATATGTTCATGGAATGGAAGAGCGGCGATTATACAATTCGGCATATGAAACCTTTTTATTATGTCCTGAAAAAAGACCCAGATGATATGGTTTATGTTGAGAGCAGAATCGTGGATAAGACAGATTATCCCTTTGTTGACGACCCCGAAGTAATCGGGACGTGGGAGAGCGTTGATTTTGTCGATGAGATAGAAGAATTTGAAGCCGGTGAGAAGGAATGGGCAGGCGGCGAATTGTTTTTGAAGGAAATGATATTCGAAGACAACGGCAAGGCGACTTTGAAAAATGAGAGCATTCCTGGAGGTTACAGCCGCACGTGGACTAAGGGCCTGGTGCTCAATGAAAAGGGACAAACCGCGAGCAGGTACATAATCAGGGAAATAAGTGGTTCGACCTATATGTTCTATGAGTGGAAAAGCGGAGACTACATATTCCGGCGTATGAAGCCTGCCTATTATGTGCTTAAAAAATAAAGACAGCATAAGAAAGGAAAAGCACGATGGATATTAATACCATCCGAACATTTTTTATGTGGTGCACGATTATTAACGGGGTGATACTGATTTGTGCACCCTTGTTTTGTATCTTAGCCCGCGACTGGGTATGCACCATACACAACAGGCTCTTTAATGTATCCCGGGAAACGGCCAACATGATGTTATATTCGTTTATCGCGCTCTATAAAATGTTGTGGATGGTGTTCAATCTCGTTCCCTACATTGCCTTGCTTATCATAGATTGCATATAAAACCAGCTAACACCTTTCGGCGGGATAATACTTATCGACGGTCTGGTGGACTTCGCCAAGCTAATTTTTTCGCTGCTGCGGTAGCTTTTAGACACTTATTGCGTAGTGCTGCCGAGGCCGCAATGAGGAAACCATCAGTGAGTATGCCGAAGGCATACGGGTGAAACATTCTCCGAACCGCAGGCGGCACAAGCAAGTACTATAACTTTTTGGCACTAAGAAGAGAGAAGCGCTGCAGAGAAAAAGCCGTTGTAGAATGACGGCAGGCGTTCAAAGGTTTCTATCAGATGGTCAGCGGTTACTTTTGATGAATCGTGCTCTACTATAAGTTTTGTATCCTCCTCTTTGTCCTCGGTGTAGAACTTTTCAACTCCGTCTATTTTTGACAGGACGGACTGAATTTCCTGCAGGCATTTTGCGCATTGGAATTGGCATTGCGGTATTATCGGAGAACAATCCAAATGAAATGCTGAACGAGTAATCATTTTTTCCTGTATAGTTTAAATACTTCGTGACCATTATCGCTGGCACATGCTTTCCTGGCAACGGCAAAACATTACGGGTGTTAATGGTCGGTTCTGAAGGGCGAGGCGGGGAGGCCGGCCTCGTTGTACAGGTTGGCACCTTCAGGATTGTCGGCCCAGGCGTAGCGGACGAAAGCGGGGTTGCGGATGTCGTCACTGGAGACGATGACTTTATCGCCTTCAATTACGGCTTTTGCCCAGACGAAATTTTTTCTGGGGCTGGCAATTGCAAACTGCTTGAGCTCGCCGCCTTTTGCAACCAGGCCGCCGTCTACGTGGTCGAAGGTGAGGATGATTCTGTTTGTCTCTGTTTCCATAGATTTGTAAATGGGTCCTGAATAGACAACATCCTTTTCACCATAAGCGATATTTTCAGCGGCGAGGGCAAGGCGTTTGCCGACGTCCAGCTTATTCAGCGGATGAATATCAGCCGCTTCACCTATATCGATAGTAACAACCATCGCGGTGTTGGGGACGGAGAGACATTTAAGCTGAGATTCCCGCAGCTCGGCCCAGTTGCTTTCTGAGGGCTGGTCTTTGGTCGCCATAAAGGAGGCCAGCTGAACATAAAGGAAGGGGAAGTCGCCTTGGCCCCATCTTTGTCTCCAGTCGGCAACCATAGTCGGGAAAAGTTTTTGATATTCGCGGGGATTTTTAGTGTCTGGCGGATTTTTAGTATTGGCCTCGCCCTGATACCAAATCACCCCTTTAATTCTATAGTTTAAGAGTGGAGCGATTTCTCCATTGAACAAGCCGACCGGCTGCCACTGGATAAAAGTTTTTGGTGACAGGGGGCCGGAAGTTACACCTAATTTATATTTCCACGGGCCTTTGAGGTCGATGGTCTGGCCTGCGCCGATTAGCTGGTAGGGTTTTTCGGGGACGAAACCGCCGCGTGCCCAACTGTTACAGTTAATGACCCTGACGACGATGGTATTTTTGCCCTTCCTGATGAGGTCGGCGGGGATGTCGTATTTTCTCGGGGGCCATTCGTAGGTGATAGCACCGACCTTTTTGCCGTTGAAGTAAGTTTCGTCGCCATCGACAATCCTGCCGAGCCAGAGCCGGGCGGGTTTGCCGGCCATAGAGGCGGGGACATCGATATCTTTCCTGAACCAGACGACGCCCTTGACGTTGCCGAGGGGGCCATCGGCCCAGAAGCCGGGGACATTCATAGTCTGCCATTTTTTGGCTTTGTAGGCTGTGTCGTACCACGGTTTTTTGCCGGAAGACAGGCCTTTATCTTCCCTGTTGATGCGGCCATACCAGGTGTCGCTGGCGGCTTTGTCTTTATCTTCGACCTGCTTTATATAGCTGGGGTCTTTGTATTTTTGCAGAGTCGCGAAGTCCTCTGGGAACGCTTTTAAGGTTTCCTCACTCATCCATGACTGTATGGGCGAGCCGCCGAGACTTGCGTTGATAAGGCCAATCGGGACATGGTATTTCTGGTTCAATTCCTTTGCGAAAAAATAGCCAACGGCTGTGAATTTAAGGACAGTTTTGGGATTAGCCGGCTGCCAGGAGCCAGATTCGACATTATCGCGGGGGGCGTCAAAGTAATACTTGTCGGGGACTTCGAATTGTCTGATAGAGTCGTTGTCGGAATTGGCGATTTCCCGGGGGTATTTATCTTTTAACGTTTCCATATCCAGTTCCATATTCGATTGTCCGGAGCAGAGCCACACATCACCGACGAGTATATCCTTCAGAATTAAGTGATTGGCGGCGTCGATTTCCATCGTATAGGGACCGCCGGCTTTAGAGGGGGAAAGCGTTACCATCCATTTACCATCCGGGTCGACGGCAGCAGAATAGGTTTTGCCGTTAAAGTCTATTGTTATCTTTTCGCCTTTGTCAGCCCAGCCCCAAATTTTTACTTCGGCATCTCTCTGCAGGACCATTCCGTCGCTTATCAAAAGCGGTAGTCTGACCTTGCACAGGGCAGTTTGGCAAGTTACTAATACAGAACAGAGCAGCGCTAAGCGAAGCAATTTTACATTCAACTTCATAAACAGTATCCTTTCAAAATATTTTGGTAGGTAAGGTATCATAAAAGTGGGGGAAAATCAAGGGAATTCGCAGGCGGGGGGAAGGTGACGTAGAACCAAGAGTCAGGCGGTTTTAATCGGCGGGGATTTTGTTATAATCAAATCCCGATTCGGTTCGTAGAAGATTTATGGAAGTAGTGGTTTAAGAGGTTCGAGATGGCTTTGCGAAATATAGTGAAAATCGATGAGAAGAAATGCAACGGCTGCGGGTTGTGCGTGAAGGCCTGCGCGGAAGGTGCGATTAAGATGGTCAACGGCAAGGCGAAGTTGGTCAGCGAGGTTTACTGCGACGGGCTAGGGGTGTGCATCGGGCACTGTCCGCAGGATGCGATAACGGTTGAGAAGAGGGAAGCGGCGGAGTTCGATGAAGCGAAAACCAAAGCGCATCTGGCGGCAAAGGAAAAGGTGAGAAAGCAGCTTGGTTTTGAGTGTCCGGGGGCGACAGCGAGGATGCTGCGGGGAAAGAGGAGCGGGG
>CAZDQP010000051.1:0-16304 GCA_964507485.1 uncultured Pirellulales bacterium
GAGTAAAATTACTTTACTATCGGCATTACAAACTGCGAAATTGGCGCCATACTTGTTAACTTTTCCGCCGAATTTTTTCAAATCATTCAGCTGTGACTGGCTTAAATTTTTTTCTGTGGTATCCGGCATAACTTAATCCAATAACATATCGTCATTCATTTCGCATTACTGCCTTCTGATACAAAACGTCATCGATGCTTCTTAATAACTCTTTGGGACTAAAGGGCTTGCTGAGAAGCTCTGATATCTCCAAGTTCTCTTTTTCTTTCTCCTCAATAGCAAAGCCCCTCGCCGTCAACATAATCACGGGTATATCTTTTGTTGTTTTGTTCTGTCGGAGTTTCCGCACAAGTTCCAGCCCAGTCATACCAGGCATTTGAAAATCCGTGACGATAATATCCGGCTTTTCTTCATTAGCCATCTCAAAAGCCAAAGCACCATTTTCGGCAGATATTACCTCATAGCCGTTATTACGAAGCTTAATCGTTACTACATGAATGATATGTATCTCGTCATCTGCAACTAATACTTTTTTTTCCGCCATTACGCTGCCTCCAAAAAGCTCCTCTTATTTCATACATAATATGTCTTACGCTTTTGCTGCCTCTACAGTTGCCAAAGGCAACTCAAAGCCAAAAGTGCTGCCCACACCGGGTTCGCTCTTAACAAATACTCGGCCATTATGAATTTTTTCAACTATTTGTTTAACAAGGTTAAGCCCTAATCCTGTCCCCGCTGCCTGTTTCTTGTTTGCATCGACTCTGTAAAACTTTTCAAAAACATGTTTAATTTCGTCTTTGGGAACCCCGACTCCCGTATCGGTTACGCTGACCCGTGCCAGACTTGCGATTTCATCAACTTCCATCTCGATTTTTATCGAACCTCCGCGCGGAGTGTATTTAACTGCGTTGCTGAGCAGATTAGTAATAACTTCTGAAATCATATCTTTATCCGCATATACCTGGTCGAAAACAATCGGTTTCTGTCCAGTGATTTTAATGTTTTTTTCTTCAGCGTAACTTTTTATCATTTTTAGCTGTTCTTCTATTAATATTGTGAGGCTAATAGGTTTCTTTTCTATTTTTGTCAAACCCGATTCTATACGCGAAGTATTGAGTATGTCTTCGATAAGCCGATTCAGTCTATCCGCCTGGCTTTGAATCACTAGATAAAATTCTTTTCTTGTCTGTTCATCGTCTGCTTCGCCGTCGACCAGCATTTCAGAATAAGCACTGATTGAAGCAAGAGGAGTTTTTAATTCGTGCGATACGTGATTTACGAAATCGTTTTTCATTTGAGATATTTCTTTCTCGCGTGTAATGTTGTGCAGTACTGCAACAACTCCATAGACCCGCTCTTCTTCACCGTAGACACAAGAAATGATACAATCAAAGGTTCTTAGCTTGTTTTCATTTGAAAAATCGATTTCTCGTCTGGTATGTCGCGTTTTATTTTGTCTGCTTTGGCATAAAAGATCTACAAATTCATTTTCTCCTGATTTTGTTTCATTGTTTTTGATAAACTGCCGTATAGGTTTGTGTTGTGCACTTTTGTAATCGAAGCCGAAAAGATTGCCAGCCGCCTCATTTGCCATCAGGAGGTTGTCAAACTCATCTATAACGATAACTGCATCGCGGATGCTGTATATAATCGCTTCGGCATTTCTTTTTTGTCCTTGATAAAGTCTGATTTGGATTTCCAGTTCTTTGGTTTGCTTTTCGAGTTCGGCTATGTAAACGCTATTATCGCCAACACGGTCGTTAATAGCTTCTCTGAGCTCGTTCACTATTTTGCAGCCGCTTGTTTTTATGGGTTGTGTTTTGTTTACCTTGAGTTCCTTTTTTATAGAAGTGATTTTAATTGTCAGCCTCAGCCAATACCAACCAAGCAAAATTACGCATACAGCTGCAGCAAAGTAGAACACCGGCCGGACAAAAACATATCTGCCCAAATGTGGACCTGCTCCGCTATTGTCGTAATACCATCTAACGAGACCTTCTGTAAATAAACTACTCGCAACGACACTTGCGGCTATAACATATAAGTTTCTTACCAATTTCAAAATTAAACTCCGGTTTTTTCTAATCTTTTATGTAGGTTGCGATTTAATCTCCAGCCTGTGATTTCCAATCTTCGATTTTTTCCTCTTTAGCCAGAAGATAGCCCAATTTGCTGTGGGGCTCTATTTCCAGTGCTTTTTTGTATGCATTTCGGGCCTTATCTTTCTGGCCAAGTTGTTCATAACATCTTGCCCTCATAATCCACGAAATAGCGCCATATTTTTCATTAGAGGTTATCTTTTCAAAGCTTTTAGTTGCCGCATTATAGTATCCCATCGAATATTGAGCACATCCCACAAGGGCAATCGCGTCAGCATCACTTGGTTGCAGGGCTAGTGCTTTCTCTCCGCATATAAAAGCTTTTTCTGCCGCACCAGCACCCAATGCAGCCTGACCCATTTTTATCCAAATCTCAGGGTTATCTCTTTCTTCTATGCTTAATTTGTTATAGCACTTAACAGCCCTGTTATATTGGGCACTGTTCACACTACATAATGCTGCCGCCTGCAAATACAAATTTCTTTTCTGCTCATTCTGGCATTGTTTAATCAATTGATTAAAAATCTCTGCTCCCTTATTCCACTGGCGGTTAAATACATAGCAGTAGCCGAGAGCTTCAGCTATGCTACTGTCATCACTTTTCATTAACATTGCTTGTTCATAAAGCTCAATCGCTCGCTCATTTTTTCCGAATCTCCACATCAAATCTGCCGCCGCGGTCTTTAGTAAAACTTGTCCAGGCATAGCTGCTATTTTTTCTTCAAGTAACTTCATTGCTTCTTCAGGTTTTTCCTGCTTAGCATACGATTCGGCAACAGCAAGAACATAATCGACGTTGGTGGGTTTAAGCTCCAAAGCTTTTTTGTAATACAATAGCTTCTGATGGCTCTCCCCCTTGTTTTGCTGAGTATGTTTCAGTTCTTGCGTTGCCGAACCCAACCAGTACCATCCTTCTGCCAGTTTTTCATCTAATTCAACTGCTAATTGTAACTCCTTTATTGCTTCCGTTCGTTTGTCCTCCGCCAAAAGCAGTTTGCCATACAGCAAATGTACCTGAGCATTGTCAGGGTCGGTGGTTACACATTCAGAGACAATTTTTTTGGCTTCATTGAGACGGTTTCTTTCATACTCCTGCTGAGCGAGATTTAACTTTAACCCAGCGGAAGCTTTTTCCCATCGCTTCTGTGCCGATTTTTTGATTCCTGAAGATGATTCACAGCCAATGCTACCTAAACAGGCAATTGTGGCTACCACCGTTATAGCTTTGCGTAGTAACATCCTTAATTCTTTCTTACTTGCTTGTTTATCTTCTCAACCACTTATCCGACTCTTCTTGTTCGATGATATCCAGCATGACTCTTTCTATTGTTGCCGCGTCATCGGGAGCGGTTTCACGCATAATCCTTTCTTTCAGACGTAGTGCTTCCAAATATGTCGGGCGTATTTCAAGTGCCCAGTTCAATTTATCCAAAGCAGCTTTTGTATCACCTTCAAGGTAGTATTCCACGGCATTTTCATAACTGTCTTCAGACAATTTTGCTCTGTTAATCCAGTGCAAAGCCTCTTTTGCTCCAAATCTTTTGCGGCGTATGTCATTGACTCTTGCTTCTCCCTCAGTTTCACTCGGTTTTTCTATGATGTGACAAGTAAGCAAGACAATGACTTCCTGACGTACGGTTGTATCAGTATTTTTTCTGAACAGAGGCCCCACAAAAGGTAAATCTCCCAATAAAGGTATCTGCTGTCGGGCTATAGTGGTAACATCTCTAAAGAGACCACCGATGACAATCGTTTGACCATCTTTGACCATAATGTTAGTTGCCAATTCGGTTGAGTTCTCATTAGGTACACCATCGGCGTTAAGAGCACCTGAACTGTCTTTGGGATGGATATCCATGCGGATATAGCCCTCATCTCCAATATACGGCCTGAATGAAAGTTTTGTACCAGTATCAAGAAATTTCACTGTACCTTCCTGTATTCCACCTCCAGTAGTCTCTATGTCACCTTCGCGGTAGCCGATTTTTTGGCCGATATAGACCTGGCCAAGCTGCTTATTGACTGCCAGAATCTTTGGATTGGCGAGAACAGTAACATCTGTAACGGTTTCCAACGCACTAATATACGCGACAACATCGCCGGTACTGATGCCGAGTCTCAGCCCGCTACCGCCGAAAGTAGCAAATCCAGCAACTTCTATCGGTGAACCCGGCGCTACACCGGCTTTTATTTGTTCAAGAGTGGTTGTTTCTGCAGTTGCATACTCAAGGACACCACCGAGGACAGTATCCTGAACGGCATCTGATGCTTGAGTGCCGCTTAAGCTGACGCCACCTTGGAGGTTCAAAGCAACACCAAGCTCCAGCCCTTCGGTCAAAGTTGCGCTGAGAATAGTTGCCTCAATTAGTATCTGCTTGGGTCTGACATCAATTGCAGCAATCACTTCTTTGGCCTTTCTAATATTTTCAGCATAGTCATAGACCACAATGGTATCTTTCAGAGACATAGTGTCGCCGCCTTTAGGCGCGCTGATAGATTCACCAGTAGGTACACCAGTTGCGGCCGCAGTAGTAACTCCCACCGTACCTTTACTGCTGAGAACAGGTTCAACCAGCTTTTTTGCCTCAGCAGCACTGATGTAATTCAGGGCGAATACCGCATACTTCATCCGGCTAACGTCTCCTGTGGGGTATACTTCGATTATATTGCCCTTCTGTTCATATTCGAACTTCGCTCCCAAGATCGCGTCCATAGCTTCTTCAAAAGTTACATCATACAGCCGGGTGAATCCAATTATCCCCTCCACTTTTACCGACGGCACGATGTTCTTCTTGTACATTGCCGACAAAATACGAAGTCCGTCTTTGATTTGACTGTCTTTATCAAATGTAATTGACTGTATCGTTTCACCTTCTGTCATATCCTTTTTACTGTTGAAATTTTCCTCGGCTGAGGCTGTTATTGGGCCTAACTCAACATCACCGAATACTGCTAAAGCTACTACAGTTAATACAAAACCCAACAGTAACAGCTTGCTCTTGTTTTTAATTCTGATATTTGGTATTTTACTGTGATACATAATTTAGCTCCCTTTTCTTGGCTGACTTTTAATGTTTACTCAATAATCAGTCATTAACGTCTGTATAAATCTCAGTGTTACTTCTGTATTTCCACATCTTATAAGCACTCTGTTTTCTTCTATTTCAGTTACTTCGCATTCATACGTATTAATTCCGTCTTTGACAGATAGTCTGTCTCCTGCTGACAACAGCTTATCGTTAATAAAAGCCTTAGGATTTTTGCCTAGTACTATTGCTTCCAACTTTAGTTTTTCTGCAATACGCCTAGCTGTATCCTCACTGCCGTCTTTAGAGAGGACACTAACTTCTTCAACACCAACTGAATTTCTTTGTCCACCTCTCATGAAGTCGTACCAACTGCCGACAGTAAAAAAGTTTCTGGTAAGTACATCATTTCGCCCCTCAACTTTTGGTAATTTTATGAAAGAGATTCTATATCCCGAATTCGTTTGGTCATCGTTTGTATTTTGTGAAATTACTGATGCTTTAGCATTTTGAGGTTCCTTTTTTCCAAGCACTCTAACCCACATAGAGATCATTACTATGATTAAGCACGCTGCTATTACTGTCTTTTTCTTCTCTGCGGCCAATCGATTCAGAAGACTGTTACCTCCACCAGCAGTGTTCTTCAGATCTTGTTTCATGCCCTCTTATCTCTCTTTTTGAGTTTGGTAGCACTATTAACGGTTATTTTTCTATCCTTGCCCGACTATTTTCCTGTAGTAAATAATCGCCTCTGTTTGCATAGTGACTTCACCGCTGAAATCTCTATCATTTATAAGCTTTACCTGCTTAATTCGAACCAGTCTGTCCAGTTCCTGTAAATGTCTATAAAATTCGAATATCTGCGATAATCTACCTTTACACTGCATATTTACTGGTATGCAATTCAACTCCCTTACCTTTAACTCCTTACCAGGCTGAATCATTTGTTCCTGAAGATTGTGCTCATTCATAAGACCGGCGATTCTTTGTAGAAATTCACCGAGTTCTCTTTGCTCTGGTATTTGTCGCTCATAGTTTCCAACAGTTGTTTGCAACTGCAACAGTTGCTTTCTGATTGTCGGTAATTGCTGGCTTTTAGCCGAGGATTCTGAAATAGCAGACATTTGTGCTTCGTAGTTTTGTCTGAGTGACTTTATTCTGCCTTTCATAGGCAGATATCTAAACAACACAAAGCCGCAAACCATTGCTAAGGCTGCAATACATATTGCTATTTGTCGTCCTTCTCGAAACAGCATTACAGACCTGCCACCTTTCTCTTTTGTTTTTCTTCTACATAAGGTTTTTGTTGCTGATAATTCGCCAAGTTGCAACTAATCGCAAACTCACTTATTTGAAATTTCTCTCCGTCGGTATTGATTGTTGTTTTCATATCCTTGTTCCGCGTGAACAGCGGTATAACCTGACAAAAATATGGTGAGTCTTCCAGTTTGCAAATCAGCTCTGCTACACTGCCAGCATCTGATGCAACGCCATTTATTAATATTTTAAATCTGACATCACCAACCAGCAGCGACTCTTTACTATTAAGATTTCCAGCGACTACTCTAACAGTTGAGCGGTTATTTAGGTTTCCTCCCTGATTGCCATCAAATTTTTCTGCGATAAATTCCACTTTGCTTAGTACTATTTTTTTATCAACCAAAAAACTTATCTCAGCTAAAACATTTGCCACATTAATTTTGGAGTCAATTTTTTCTATGACTTTCGCTTTTTTCTGCAAGCCTGCTATTTCACTTTTAATTTTTGTGAATTCCTGCGTTACATTTTCTGTACTTTCTGAATGTAATTTTGCCTGAGCGAGCTCTGTCGTAGTTTTTGAGAGTGAATGTACAGCGATAAAATTCCACATTATCATTGCCAAAAACACGCCGCCTATGATGGCATATTGTGTTCGATAACTAATCTGCCATCGCTTGCCGCTTCTGTACCACTCTGGTAGAAAATCAATTTCCTTCATAATTATTGCGGTTTTTGTCCCAGCCCTTGAGACTGAGTCCCATTGCTACCGCCCACTCACAAAGTAAACCTCGCTTGTCGTTATCAAAGTTTATATTCGCAATATCCAAGCCTTTAAACGGCTGAGCGACCTCAATTTCAACGGTCAGGTGCCGTCTTAAAACATTTAGCAAAATTCTTTCGTATGCTTCCCCACCTGAAAAAACCGCTTGCTCAACGCGTTTTCCTCTGAATGTCACTGTATAATATCTTAAACACAATGATATTTCTTTTGCCAGTTCCTCTGCAGCTGCGCCGATTGCATTAGCCATTACCTCTTGTGTCGATACATCAAGGAGACTTTGAACGAGGTTATTCGAATGTTTATTCTCATTTTGTTCTTCGGCTGGAGTTTGTACTGCTTTATTCTGTGACGACGAACTTGACTTCGGGACTAAAGGTCCTGTTCCGGACTTTATCAAATACTCCATCTGCATCTTTTCCCGCAGTAGCTCAGCTTCTTCTATGTTAATCCCTAATTTGGATGCGATTTCGCGATTGAATTTTTCCCCGCCAACAGGTATCTTCTTTGTGAAGCTGATTTCCCCTTCTCGTCCAAAAACAACCGTAGTGAACTGACTGCCGATGTCCACAAACACGACCGTTTGCTCTTTATCCTCTTCGCGTCGCCGTGACCTCTCAAAACTTCTAAATAATGCATGAGGTACTGTATCTATAGCCACTGGTTTAAGCTGGGCCTCCTCAAGCATAGCAATGTGATTTCTTATCGTTTCATCAGATGCAGCAAAAAGTATCAATTCATTCTTAATCTCGTCGCCGTCTCGAACATTTCCGGCAGATAAGTAGTTAATTGTGTCCTTATCGGGATCTAAACCGAAGCGCTGGCTGGCTTTTTGCTTTAATGCCTGCTCAATTCCGTTGGTTTCCGTTTCGGCCGATCGCAGGCTAGTTATTTTTAATTTGTCATTTGGCAAACAAGAGACAACATTTCGTCCCTGATATTTGCCTTTTGCCAGTATTTGCCTTACTGCAGAAATAACAAAATTCCTTCTTGCTTCTCCATCGTCGTTAATGCCCGTTTCAATGCGAACTTTATCTGCAGCAAGAACACTTATGTGTCCTTTGTTTATTGCCAGTTGAACCATCTTGATAGAATTATGACCTAAGTCTAATCCTATCGGCTGCAGACCTCGTGTTTTCAATATCCAATCTATCATTTACGATTTCCTTCTTGTCAGTCAGTAATCGAGATAAATCCTGTAACAGGTTCAACATTTACGTTCATATTAAAATCCCCCGCCCTGAGAATGATTTCACCACTATTTAATGGATTTGAAGTGCCGCTTCCACTGTACGGGCTGCCGAGATAGTCAAATGTAATCGTATTGCCAGGGTCGGCGTCAAAGTCTACATTTTCGATGATAACCTTATCCAGTCTCGAATCACTTCTGAAATCCACTCTATAATCAAATCCTTTCTTAACAGGGTGTTTAATTATTCCATTCGGATCCTGGATTTCATAAGAGTCATTTACTGGGTCAAAAACCACAGAATAGGAATTTTGCCTGCTGATTGCCATACTCTTGGCGTATTCCAAGTCTGCTGCAATCATATTTGCCGCCGAGCGAATTTGCATACCATTCGTAGAGCCCATCATTGGTACGGCAATCATTGCTGCTATTGCGATTATCACAATAACAAGCAAAATCTCAGCCAGGGTAAAACCGCTATTTATAGCTCGTAAGTTATATCTCCATTGTCGATTGCACAAGCTGCGCAAATTTGCCCTTATCGCTGTCTTTTTCTCTTTGTTTTGGAACATTGTGACCCCTTACCTCTATTCTATTTTCGACCTCTTTAAGATGTATCTTTACTCCCCGTGGAACTGTCGGAAACAACCATTAAGCCATTTTTTCTCTTGTTTTTACCAAACGGGTTTATGGCATTTGGTTTTCTCATTCTTCCAGTCTTTTCCGCATACACCAAGAGTGATATATCAGCGTTAAATCTCTATGCCTTAGTGTTAGGGTTGATAAAGTCGATACAATCGTTAATAAGCAGTATCGATCTTTCGTACTATTTCGATTTCCTGCAGAAGCCCCGAAATGTAATTAATGTTGTTAACATACTTCGAAATTTTCTTTTTGTTACAGAATAAAGGCCGATAAGCGTCTTCTCACTTGAATTGGCCTTTTCATAGTCCTATAAACTTTTTTCATTTTCTCTTGATACTTTTAAAAATAGCACCAGCGACCGGACTCCATCTTTTTGCATTACCAGCCTCCGGCCAGATTTGAATCGATGCTATTGAAGGGTCTGCTGTTACATCAATGACAGCCGAATTTTCAAATGCACCATCGATATTACCACCGACAATAAATAAACTGCCAACTACATCGATATCCACATTCCCACCGTTAACCAATATTCTTTGGCCGATTTGAGCAAGCCCATTAACATTCAATTTTCCTCCAGTTTCCATTATCAATCTGTTGTTAATTAGAAGAGCTGGAAAATTTTTCACGGCATTAATTGCATTATTTGCTCCGATTATTCTTAAATCACCTTTAACCACGAGCATTCCGGTAATATTAACATTTCCATATATATCCAGATTACCGTTACAACAGTAGATTCCTGCCGGATTTGCTACAGTGGGACTGAGTGTTACTTCGTTTAAGTCTGATGTTGAGACAATATCGACGGAATATAAATCGGAACCAATGTAATATTGCGAGTCGAAATCGTTCGTATCAAGCTCTGGCAAATCTAAAGGTGCTTCTACGACGTATGCGAATTTTTGTCCTTCGATATTTGTTGCGCTTATAAAACCTTTTGCGAATGCGTCGCCATTGATATCGGCACCAGTTCCAAATTTCCCCAAATTGTCGTTGCTATAAACGTCGCCGTTAATTGTGGTTAATGGCTCGGTTGTCCATTGCGTTCCGGTCCAAATCGCTATACAGGGATCAAGCCGGAGCTCAGCCTGTAATCTACTGCTACCAATTCTTTTCTCGTCTTTTTTTCTATATGCGTCACACGTTATTTGGTAATTACATTTACCAAGCTTAATCACATTTACATCGTAATAATCATTGCTGCTGATTACCAATTGTTGCTGTACGTCACCAATCCAGTACTCGGAAGTTACATCCTGTGGATTGAGTATAAGCCCCCTTGCATGTTCAAGCCCAGATTCAGCCAAGTAATCCATTTGAGTCCTAAGGATCATATTTTCACCACAGGCCAGTTCCGCATCGCTTCGTGATAAGAAGCCGAGTGATAAAATCGTTATTGCCATAACGATAAACAGCACAACGAGTAATGCCGTTCCTTTTCTATTGATTTTGCTTGTTTTATCCTTCATATCTAATCATCATCACTCACAATAGCATCACCTGATTCGTTCAGCAAATGCCCCGCCCAACCTCGAAGTGTGGCACTTATCTGGTACATATGAGGAACATCATTTTCAACAAGATGGAACGAAATGTTCACAAACTGGCTCTGTGGTGGTGCTGCGTCAAATTGAAATTCTACATTGTTGCATTCTGGTATCAGTGTCGTCTGTCTCTCGTCTAAAAGAAATGTCAACTCCTGTTTGGCCGTCCCGCTCAAAATACTGCTTAATGTGACCTGCCAGCTCGCAGCAGAAGGAAAATCTGTTAATTGAATATAATCTCGACCCGACCCGAATTCTATATAGACTAATTCCTGTGGGTTAATCTCCCCATTACCATTGTCGTCAGCTCGCCAGACAGCCAAATCATCATCGGGCGCACCGCATATAAGTTTGCAGTGGCGAATCAGCTCCGAGATTCTAAGACTCGCATAGCGTACCTGTGCCTGCACCTTAGTACTTTCATCTGTAGCGTCATTCGCAACCCCAAGGACGTAAGCTAAAGTGGCCACTGCGGAAAAGATTATACTGGCAACCATTAATGCCACCAGCAGTTCAACGAGCGTAAATCCTGATTTTCTTGTACTGTATTGCATCTTATTTTTATGTCCTACTTACTGATAAGCCTGTTTACGGCGGCAATTTCGACACCATTGTAATACACCCGGACCGTTGCACGGATGAATACTGCTTCTGCAGCAGCACTTTCCTGCGGAACGTAAACATATTCACAAGTTGTGTCTCTACTGAACATAGCGTAGTTAGAGTCGGTAAATAATACACCGTTAGAATCTTTTAGTTGGCCCTGCAGCTCGGCATACGCTCCATAGCTGGTTATTATCTGGTCAAACGGTGTTTTTATAATCTTCTCCATCAAATCACTTGCCAATTTCGCTCCCAATGTTCGATGCTCACCTTCGACTCGAATCGATGCACCGCTTGTAAAAGGAAGCAGGACGCCAGCGGCGGCAATACCCAATACGACAATTGCTATTATTGCCTCAGCCAAAGAAAAGCCCTTTTGATTTCTGTAATTACTTCTCATTTAATGTCCTGATAATAAATAAAAAACTGACCTGCCGCAGGCAATTACCTCAGCACGGTCAGTCCGTTTATTAATCCTGCGACTTTCAAAAATTCACGCTGCAGCTCGCTATTTTTTTGTTTCTGCTCATTGACTTTTCACAGGGCCGCACAGGTAGCATCGTTGTCAGCTTGAAACAAGCCGGTCTTCGTATCCAGCCGCCAACCGGCTTTACCGGCTCCTGCTGGTTCTCCATCAAAGCGAACCGTTTTAAGGCCGTTAAATGGATTCGTTGGAATCTGCTTAACATATGGACCATACCTTCCAACCTTTGTTGTCATAGCCTTCTCAAAACTGGCGAATGAATTGGTGGCAGGAAAGGTATCATTGTGATGAGCCCGGTATAAATCCACCTGGGCACGCATTACTTCAAGCCCATCAGCAAGTTCGAAAACTTTTGCTTCTTCACTGCTTGCTTCTGTAAACTGCGGAGCAATAATCTTTCCTGCTATGCCTAACACAACTGCCACGACTATGACCTCGACATACGAAAAATGATTTGTCTTGTTGTTCATACCCCCCCCGATATTTCTAAAAGAGGCTGACCAGTTTTACGGATATTATCCAAATCTGGTCAGCCCATCGATAATTTCCCCTGCTTCCGCTATATGGATTGCTGCTTAAGCAATCACAGCAATGTTATCTTACATCTGTTAGTAGTTAACATGCAGGTTGGTATCGTCAAGTGGGTCAGCCAATGGGTCAGCAGCCTGGAAATGACCCCTATCGAGACCGGTCGCATCGTTGACAAAGTTCCAGCCGGCATTAGTACCTCCAGCTGCTAATAATGTGCCTACTGAAACACTTGAATCGCCTTCAGATTTACCTGCAACAACAATTGCTTCCGCAGTACTGAACGGATTCCCTGGTATCTTCTTCATGTAAGGTCCAAATCTATAAACGGCCGGATCACCAGTTCCGTCAGTATCTGCTACGCCGTTTTTGTCAGTTTTGCATGTCATGGCATTTACAAAACTCACATCTGTAGCTGCTGTAACTGTTCCATCCGCTTGCAGAACTTCACCTGGCAGAATATCAGCATTGTGCTGAATCTTATACAGCTCAATCTGAGAGCGTATGGCCTGAAGGTCACTCCTTAACGCCGATTCTTTTGCTTCTGTGCTTGCCCCGGTAAACTGAGGTATCACGATAGCAGCCAGAATGCCAAGGATGACCACTACAATCAGAATTTCTACTAATGTAAAACCACTTTTCGCCTTCATTTTTTTACCCTTTCCTAATGTAAGATTGAAAACTTTCTTCTTTTTCAGTTCAATTTATCGTCCTGATTAAGGTGCTGCTTGATTGCGCTAGCATTTTTATTGGTGTTGTTAACCCCCCATAATCAGAAAATGCCGAAAAAACTTCTAAAATACTTCAAATATCTAATTTTAAATTAACGATTGACAATCAGCTACGTCCGAAAACGTCCTATTTTGTCGCATACTAAACTTTATGCTGTATCCAGAGAAAAATATATAAAATAAACGCCGTTATGCCAAACCTCAAGATATGGAATGTTGGATGAGGTAAGAATCCCTCAATGTTGCTGACAGTTGATAGAAATAGTTAACAATTTATATAGTCGGGCATATTTTTGATATTTATTTTTCTTTTGCTTTCTCCTGCATGAGAAAGCTCGGTCCGAATGTAATCTATATCTTTTAGGGCAGACTCGATTTTATCAGCCCATTCGATTAAAACCACCGACTGAGGCTGGCAGTAATCATCGAATCCTAACATCTCGAACTCAAGATTTGATTCCAATCGATAAGCGTCTATATGGTAGATATCCAGCCGGCCTTTATATTCGTTGATTATGACAAATGTTGGGCTGGTAACCTTTTTACTTTCTGCCGCCCCAATACCAGAGGAAATCCCCTTGATAAGGTGTGTCTTACCACTTCCTAATGCCCCGCAGATTGCTATAACTTCTCCACCTTTCAATTGTGAACCGACCTTCCATCCGAACTCTATAGTTTCCTCCGGCGAATTTGAAACAATGTCTATGTTCATATCTAATAATTAAAAGTAGATAGTAAATTATTCCAGATGGTCATATCCTTTGGCTTCCAGATCGCTAATATGTCCATCCGGCGTTTTTATCTGCATCTTTTTGGTGTCAGTGGTTATTCCGATTTGTGTAATCGGCGTCGGCCCACTCCACTGTTTCAGTAATTTCTCATATTCTTTTCCAGAGAGTGTAAAAAGTAGTTCATAATCTTCTCCGTCGTTCAGGGCGGAATCCAACGGCTCCTTGGTCTTTTTAGCTTCATTTGATATTGGAACCTGCTCCGCATTTATAACGGCCCCGATCTTGTTCTGTTGGCAAATCCGGTTCAAATCGCTGCTTAGCCCGTCGCTTATATCAATCATCGAATTTAGAACAGCTTTTTGGGTTATCTCTACCGCTTCTTTAACCCTTGGCTCGAAATCCAGATGTTTTCTCTGAACCGCCCCCCCTAGCGAACCTGTAACGCAGATAATGTCACCGACTTTTGCGCCTGACCGTCTTACAGGTTTACAGCTACCCGGTTTGCTGAGCATCGCAACAGATATGGCCAGCGGTTCTTTTTTCTTCCAGCTTGTAATATCACCTCCAATAAGCTCACAGCCAAATTTCGCACCGGCTGATGTGATTCCGCTATGAAGCTGCTTTAATTCCTCCTCGCCAAACCCCCTCGGCAACGCAACAGTAACAACCGCCGCTACTGGTACCGTCGCCATCGCCGCACAATCACTCAGACTCACTGCCATCGCCTTATATCCCACTTTACTCAGAGTTGTTTTTTGCAGCTCGAAGTGTACTCCGTCCAATAGCATGTCCGTTGTAATAAGGACCGACCCCTCCCCGCACCGGATTTGGGCCATATCATCACCAATCCCAATGGGAAAATCCGCCGCAGATAGCTTACTCTGACCGGCAAACCAGGCGGTTATTTCATCTTCCCTGCCGCTCATCTTTCTCCCAGCCGTCTATTCCAGTAGGCGATTTGTTCTTTTGCCTGTTTTACTCCCGCCGCCCCTTCTGTAACGTATTTACCCACAACCTTGCGTGCGCCAAGGTGCTCATAAACATCCGTTTCGATTGCGCTGCAGTGCTTTTTGAATTCGTCTAAAGTAGTCTCAACTAACTTTTTATTTTGTTTCTCACATTGAGTAACTAACTTTCCTACGATGCCGTGCGCTTCGCGAAAAGCAATACCTTTGCCGACTAAATACTCGGCCAGGGCAGTCGCATCCAAAAACCCTTCTTCCAGCCCAGCCGAGATTTTCTTTGTGTTGAATTTTGTATGTGAAACGACAGCACAGGCCGTGTCAAGTAAAGCCTTGGCGGTATCGCTCGCGGTAAAAATATGAATCTTATCTTCCTGCAAGTCGCGGTTGTATCCGGATGGCTGACCTTTTAGAATTGTCAGGATAGCTATCAGCGAGCCGTAAACGCGCCCTGTCTTTGCGCGAATTAGCTCCAGTATGTCCGGATTGCGCTTTTGCGGCATCATACTCGATGATGTGCAATACGCCTCATCAATCCGAACAAAGCCGAACTCGCTGGATGAATAAATTATCCAGTCTTCAGCTAAACGCGATAAATGCGTCGCAATCAGCGAGCAGTCGAAAATAAATTCTGCGCAAAAATCTCTGTCGCTGACCGCATCGATACTGTTGTAGCTGATTTCTCCAAAACCCAGCTGCTGCAGCATACTCTTTCTGTCTAACGCCAGTGTCGACCCTGCCAGCGCGCCGCTGCCTAATGGCGAAACGCCTAACAGCACTCTACAGTTCTGCAATCGAACAAAATCCCGCTCAAACTGTTCCACAAAACTTAACAAATACGACGCAATAACAATCGGCTGCGCCCGCTGAAGGTGCGTATAGCCCGGCATCACGTCTTCCGCATATTTCCCCGCCGATTTAACGAAGGCCTTTTGCAACAGTGTTATTTTCGCCTGTAGTATCTCAACTTCGTCCCGCATCCACAGCCGGATATCCGTAGCGACCTGGTCGTTCCGGCTTCTGCCGGTATGAAGCTTCTTGCCGGCCTCTCCTATTTTCTTTACCAGAGCCGCCTCAATCGCCATATGAATATCTTCGTATGTCTTGTCGAATTTGAACCGCCCTGCCTCGATTTCCTGCGATATCTCGACAAGCCCGTCCTTAATCTGCTTGAATTCCTCTTTCGTAATCAGCTTCTGCTCCGCCAGCATCTGCGCATGTGCAATTGAGCCGACGATATCATATTTGTAAAGCCGCCTATCGACCGACAGCGATTCTACAAAGTCGATGGTGATTTCGTCCGGCTCCCCTTCCAGCCGCTTCTCCCAGCTTTTCTTCTTTTCGTTTTCCATAACTTTTTCGCCTCAAGATAAATACTTTTTACGGCTTAACTATACGTCCCACTTGTCCTTATGTCAACATTTCTGTCGGTACCAATACTTAACAAAAAAAGGACGGCTGAAATAAAGAAAATCGAAATTAAAAAAAGCTGCCCGAGTATTACTCGGGCAGCTTTGTCTTTCTACGGTTCGAGTGAAAAATCATCAAAGCTGTCGATTACCACCAACCGCCCCACCAATAGCTGCTTGTAGTCGTCGTCGTTGAGCCGGCTGTTGTGGTAGTTGTTGTTGAGCCGCCGCAGTTTGTAGCCGTGCCGCCTGTGCCTGATGGGGTGCTGTTACCAATGTATAGTTTATCCAATTCTGCACCATCTTCACGAT
>CAZDQP010000052.1:0-15800 GCA_964507485.1 uncultured Pirellulales bacterium
TGTTGACTACCGTGGGAACAGTTAAAGTAATCAAAGAAAACAGAATTGTTAGTCCTGCCCATGATAGAAACCAGTGGAATGCAGTACGAAGCGGAGAACTTGAAAAACCAACAGCCATTATCGGGTCATATAATCCTGATAACAGCTGGAAAGGGGTAAATTACCTCAGTCAAAGGCAACTGTCAGAATCGGTGCTGCTTGAAGAGCTGCTTATCGGAGAGCGTAAAAGGAAAGATTTAGTTGTCGTTGTCCCCGGAGGCTCCTGGCTGGAATTAGGTTTTTCGGGCGAAATTGTGGATGGACCCGGCATAGATATCTGCTTTGATGGAAGAGTGCGAGGGGAACCTCCGCAAATATTTCTCACCGATGGCGCAGGAGAAGAAGTTCAGCTTACCTCCGCTGCAAGTTTTCAAAGCACTGGGGGAGGTTACGGGTTTGTTGGTTTCGACATTTCCGATTTGTCTGTACCTTTTAAAGTCCGTGCCTTGCGTTTTGTCGGAGTAGATGACAAAGGACCATGGGGTGGCACTGAACTTTATGCAGTATGGGCAAGAATTTCGCGATAACTTTTAACAAGGAACAAATAAATTTGGGCAGTCATATCTTTCTCCGCGTAGTGTTGCCGGAATTTGCTGTTGTGTCTTCTAATTCACGGCCTCTGTCCTTGTTTGCTTCATCCATTACAAAACTGCGTAGCACTAAAGCTTCTACATTGCGGCTTCCAAAAAACAGCAAATTAGGTTAAAAACCCCTCAGCGTTGCTCATTCCGGAATTTGTCCTTGACAGTGTGATGTAATTGGGTAATTTGATAGGGATTAAACGTTATTAGGAGATATATTGGGAGAACAAACCTCGATTACGAATTGATAACTTTTTTGCGACAGGAATTAATATGGAAATAGGCAATATTATCGAATCGGTAAAGGGACCCTACAACCGCAACTACAAAACTAAGATAACCAGACTCGTTGAGGTGGGGATATTTTTCATCCTCATCGTAGTCGCGGTTAAGACTGCGGTTTACACGGTGCCCACGGATTCTGCAGGCGTGGTAAAAAGATTTGGGAAATATAATCGAACTTCGGAGCCCGGTATTCACTTGATGATGCCTTTCGGAATTGAAACAGCCACCGACGTGCCGGTCAAAAGAGTCCAGAAAGAGGAGTTTGGTTTCAGAACGTTAAAGGCCGGTGTCGATTCGCGGTACCTTGGTGTCGACGAAATAAATTCTGGAAGGTTGACGCAGGATGATTTAATTTCTTTGATAAGAGAAAGCGGTGAAAGACCCTCAAGAAGTGCATTACGTGAAAGGGCCAAGGAAATACTCACTGGTGAATATATAATGCTGACAGGCGACCTGAACATTACCGACGTGGAATGGATTGTCCAGTACAAGATTAAAAGCGCCGAAAACTATCTTTTTAATATCCGCGCGCCAAGACAGACCATAAGAGATGCCAGCCAAGCCGTAATGAGAGAGCTTGTCGGCAACGGCAGCGTCGATGAAGCGATTACAATCGGAAGGATAGAATATGAAATCGCTGCCAAAGAAGCTTTGCAGAAGCTCCTTGATGACTACGAAACCGGAATTCATATTGTAACTGTAAAGCTTCAGTCCTCGAACCCGCCTCAGCGGGTAAGGCCTGCCTTTAACGAGGTTAACAAAGCCCTACAGCAAAAGGAACAGAGAGTCAATGAAGCTATGAAGACCTATAACGAGGTTATACCCAAAACCAGGGGACAGGCAAAGAAAATGATTGAATCCGCCAAGGGATATGCCGCAGAGAGAGTTAACAGGGCTGAGGGTGACATTGCTAAGTTCGAAAAGATTTATGCGGAGTATAGAAAAGCCCCGGACGTTACAAAGCAGAGAATGTATTTGGAAACGATGTCAAAGGTGTTGCCTCAAATACCTGAGAAATGGATTATCGAACAGGGTGGCGCCGAAGGTGGAATTTTAATGAAGCTCGACCTCGAAGACCAAAAGTAGCTTATCCGTTGAAAATCTCGAATTCAATCGGAGCATATTGAAGAAAGAAAGGTGAAATAATGACTCGGACATTTATAATTGTTGTTCTCGTAATTCTATTTGTCATTTTATATTCTTCCCTTTATGTGGTTGACCAGACAGAGCAGGCTGTAGTAATACAGTTTGGAAAGCCCGTAAGGGTAATTGTTAATCCGATAGAAGGACGGGAAAAAGAAACTATCTTGTCTGACCTCAACGCGAAATATTCGCAGGAAAATATAGCGGTAGCTGAAGGTGCAGGCCTCCGCGTTAAAATTCCTTTCATACAGAATGTCAAAAAATTCGAGAGAAGACTGCTCAGATGGAACGGCTATCCCGAACAAATCCCCACAAAGGACAAAAAGTATATCTGGGTTGATGGCACCGCTCGATGGTATATTAAAGACCCGCTTCAGTTCCTCCGCTCCGTCGGTACCGAAGAGCAGGCCCACGCCCGGCTCGATGACATTATCGATTCCAGCACCAGAAACTCCATTACAAAAAGAGACCTCATAGAAATAGTAAGGACCGACAACCGTGAAATGAGGGTCGCCGAGGAGGAGCTGCGCGAGACAATCAAGGTCGGACAGGTAACCGAAGGCCGTCCTAAGATTGTAGCTGAAATCACTGAGATTTCCAGAAAGGCCTGTGAAGAATACGGCATAGGAATTCATACTGCCGGCGTCCTGATTAAAGGCCTCACATACGTCCAGGATGTTAAAGTTAAAGTCGAAGACCGTATGATTGAGGAAAGACAGAGAATTGCCAAAAAGTATATCTCCGAAGGCGAAGGCGAATACGAAAGCATTATGGGTGATAAGGAAAGGGAGGTTAAAACTATCCTTTCCGAAGCTTACAAGACCGCCAAGCAGATTGAAGGCGAGGCCGACGCCAAAGCGACAGAAATTTACGCAAAGGGCTTTGGCAAAAGCCCCGATTTCTACAGGTTTTGGAAAACACTTGAGCTCTACGAGCAAAATATCGGCGGCAATAAGACAAGGTTAATCCTCGGCACCGACAACCCTCTGCTCAATCTCATCAAAGGCAATATAACCGACAGCAACAACTGACTTTTAGGTTAGCCCCGGCATCTCGCATGCCGGGGTTACTCTGGCCTGTGAAGCGTCATTGCGAGCGCAGCGCGGCAATCTCAAAAATGTTTAGCCCCGTTATCTTGATGATGGGGTTTGCTTGTCCTGCCTTTCGTAGCGAAGCGAAGATCCCCGAGAGATACCCCTTTGACTCTGTACAGGGGACCTATTTTTCTCATTGCTTGCCCCGCGGTTTGCAAAGATGATTCTACGGCAAAAAACCTGGCTTGGGAATATAAAAGCAAACCCTGTACAAAAAGAATAATAAAAGAAGTGAAAATACGCAGAGCAATAAATACAACCGCCACCGCTTATATGATATTTGCAACATACCTCTATTCCTTTCTAAAATATCCTTTAATGCATTTTCTTCTAAATATCGGCTCTCGTCAAACTAAAAATTTGCTGTTGCTGCCTCTCGTAGCGCAGCTTAGATCCTCGCATGTCGTTGGCGGGGACCCAGTTATCGGTTTGCTTGTCCTGCATCCTGCCCGGACAGAAAGCAGTCCCCCGCGAGTCTATGGCTCTTCTAATCTTTTTTCAGAGATACCCGGACTATTCGTTCGTTTTCCAGGACCAGTACCTCTCTTGGAGAAACTACCCCGGAACTGTAGCCCTCCAATTGGCAGGTGTTTGTTGTCGTATTTAATCTGATTCGAAAATCGTTTTTCTCGTCTCCGTCGAAATCTATCGCCTCGTCAATCAGCTCCGGCAGTTTGCCCTCGGTGGCTTTCCATCCTATTTGAACGAATCCGTTCTTTCGTTCGCACAAAA
Source organism: uncultured Pirellulales bacterium (assembly GCA_964507485.1). Taxonomy (GTDB): domain Bacteria; phylum Planctomycetota; class Phycisphaerae; order Sedimentisphaerales; family Anaerobacaceae; genus CAIYOL01. The sequence continues at coordinate 3,875 of CAZDQP010000052.1, forward strand.
GACCATCGAATACCGGCTGGTGTATCAGTGTTTCATACCCTTCGTGTCTGATAGTCCGAGCTACCTCGCCGCCTGTGTAAATGGGCGAGACCTTCAAACCGGTAAAGCCCACCAATTTCTGCGCCCACAAATTCATCCCCATAAATGTCGCCAATAGGATTGGTACAGCCATTAACGCCCACCCGTAAGCTAGAAATTTTTTTATCAGCTTCATATAAACCTCTGTCGATTCTATTTCAGCAAGCTCCCTGTCGTTATCAGCAGCAGCACTCGGCGTATAGCGCCTGAGAGCACCCCGCTTCCCACTATCGCAAGAAGAAGAAAAGCCGGGTAAATAAGCATCAATTGAGCCTTTCCTCCGCTGCCGCCGACGTCTGTCCCTTTAATATGAAATGAAATTGCTCCTTGGGGACATACCTCGACACATTTGCCGCATTTGCTGCATGTTACACGCGCTTTCCCCTTCCGGACGCTGTCTTCGTCCAGAGCAAACATCGGACAATTCCTCACGCACAGATTGCATTGCGTGCACTTTTCTTTATCGATTCTCACATCGAATACATTGACTTTATTCGTCAAAGACTGAAAAGCACCCATCGGACAAAACAAACCGCATTGTGTCCTCCGCTTGGTCAGTATCGGCAGCACAACTACAAGCCCTATAAACAACGAAAGAAAAATAACGGTCTGCACTAATATTTTCGCCGAAGTCACTTCCACGAATTCCGTTACCGTCTTGAACGGGCACAGCCACATGCAGTATGTCGGCGACATGACCGCCGCCGAGGTCAGAACGACAACCAAAAGCACCGCGAAAGACAGGTAAGTCCATTTTTTGCCGATGTTCTTTATAATTGGCTTTCCCCCTATTTTCGAGAAGCCCTCGTCCAGCCCTCCGAAAAAGCACCCCCAACTGCACCACCCTCTGCCCAAAGCAAGCGACACACCGAACCACAAAACCAGCATGGCCCCGATGGACGCAAAACCTTCGAGCATCGAGCCGGGGAAAATTATCGTCTTCGTCAGCGCCGCCGGGATTATCACCTGCGGTATTACCATATGGCAAAAGGGCGTCTTTCCTTTAACCATATCCTCCTGCTTCAACGCCATACTTCCCCTGGTTTCTATGAGATTCGTGGTGAAAGTCAGCACAAAGCAAATCGCGTATGTTACAAATAATATCGAACGGTATCTATTGGTTTTGCCCGTGTAAATCATCAGGAAGAAAATACCGTTAATAAATAGATATGTAACTGCAAGAGGTATCAAACGAATCGTCTCTTTCGGTATCGGCTGGCCTCCGGTAACCATAAGGCCTGTCAATAACAGCATCGGAAGGGTAAGCAAAATCGCCTTGACCACGCTGGTCCCTTGTCTGTTTTTCTTGGTTTTATTGTTATCAGCCATTAGCAAAACTCGCCCTTATATTAAATATCCCCAGATACAGATAATATATGCCCATTACACCTGCTGCCAGCCGACCCACATATCGCAGAGCTTCTATTCGCCTGGCCAATCCTAACACAGCCAGAGGCAGTATGTAAACGGAAGTTCCGACAAAAAATGCTGCGAAAAACAATAAACTCCTCCACAAAACCCCCGTCCTCGCTGCCTCCGTAAAAGCCAGTAAAAAGGGCGGGCACAAATTCAGACCGGTCAGAAACCCTAAAGTTGCTGTAAACACCGTTTGATTTTTTACATTCAGTTTTTCGTCGATAAGCTTTGCCCGCCCGCCCGCACAATCACCGGCGGAACCTCTAAATCCATAAAACATCAGCAGAACAGCCAAAACAATGTATATAATCCCGAAAATAGCTCCTTGGTTTGCGAGATTCTTAATCACAGCAATACCCACGGCCCAAGCCGCAACGGCGAACAGTAAATACCCAGCTAATCTGCCCGCCATAAAATATAGAATGGTTAATAGATTGTTCAGGACGTTTTGCCCTCTGCTGAGCAGATATGGAATCAGTATCGGCCCGCAGTATGCCGCACAGACGGCCCCGCTCGCCAGCCCTAACATTAACCCTTTGACAAAGTCCATAATCACAATTTAGATTACACTTGTTATAGTTTTATTACAATACTGTCCTTTTTCGGTGATTTTTTACGCCGCTGAATCACTCAAAATACTTAGCCCCATTATCTTGATGATGGGGTTTGCTTGTCCTGCCTACTGCTCTGGATTTGTTTCTACTTGCTTCGGAGTTTCACTCCTATGCAATACTATGTTTTTCATGAAGCTTTCTGATGAAAGGTGCCAAGCTATCCGCATCTTTGGGTATGAATTGGTATTTATTGCAGAAATCCAGGTAATAACGAAGCCATTTTTGATAGTTAAAATAGTGACCTTTTGGCCTATGCCTTTTATGTAATAAGGAATGTGTATTATTTCATTATTTCGGCAGGCACTCGAATCATAGGCAGAAGTCCGGTTTCTGTATAACATCCGAATATTCAAGTTCTATATTGACATATTCCCATGTCAAGTATATCTTTTCAGGGGTATATACAGAAACCATAGAGTATTATGTTAGATGCTTTAAAGGAGGGAAATCATGAGATCTTTAAGAGTTAGCCCAGCTGCACTTTTAATGCACGTGGTTGTACTTCTAAATATTTGTACTAATGGAAAAGTAATAGCACCAGAAAGTCAAGAAATACTAAATCTTAGGGTATTTACTAAACTCTATGGTTATGTCAAGTATTTTCACCCAAGTGATGAAGCAAGCCAGATCGATTGGGACAAGTTCGCCATCTACGGAACTGAAAGGGTCAAGAGCGCTCAAAATAGTGAGGAACTTAAATCCATTCTTGAAGAATTGTTTCTTCCCATCGCCCCAACAATTCAAATCTATCATTCTAATGAAGAACCAAGACCGTTTGTTGTTCCGGAAGATACCACGGACTTAAAGGTTGTGGCCTGGCAACACCAGGGAGTGGGGCTTGGCACTTCCGGTCAAGGTTACAGAAGCATTCGCATAAACAGGGAAAACCGAGTTTCGACTACAGGCTACGGTTTTGGCACAATCAGCCAATGGGTGGATGCAACAGATTATCGTGGAAAAGAGATTAAGCTAAAAGCCTTTGTACGAACCAACGTCGGTGGTACCGGCAACCAGGGGCAGCTTTGGTTACGAGTTGATAGAAAAAACTGGCAAAGTGGTTTCTTCGATAATATGCATGATCGACCTATTAAGTCCCGTCAGTGGCAGTCGTATGAAATTGTCGGCACAGTTGCCGATGATGCGACGAGAATCGTCTTCGGCTGTTTTCTTAGTGGAATTGGGCAAGTTTGGGTCGATGGATTCCAATTATCCGCTAAAAATGAAGACGGCGGCTGGCAAACGATTCAGATAAAAAATCCTGGATTTGAGGAAGAAGCTGATGATAAACCCAAAATGTGGTTTGCAAACAGCCCCGGATATACTTACAAACTTGTAAGTGACAACCCCTACGAGGGCCGAAGAAGCTTATTAATTGAGAATAAGAGTGAAAGTTTCGAAAGTTTCTCGGGAACTTTATTCGACGCATTCCCCAAGGTCGGAGAGGTTATCAACAAAGAATTAGGTGCCGCCTTGTCGTGTCAGATTCCTCTGGCACTCTACAGTGACAGTAATGGAACTCTTGGAAAAGGGGACAAAGCTTCTTTTGATGCCTTATTAGAACAGTTGAGCAGGATAGAAACTGGTAATTTGACGGCCGAAAACGAGTTTGTGCGATTAGGAAATATCGTAATCGCTTGGAACGTATTTCAGCATTTCTATCCTTATTTTGATGTGGTTGGTACAGATTGGGATGCAGAATTAACCAATACTCTTAAAGAAGCGCTGTCAAATCAAAACGAAAAAGACTTTTATTCCACCCTGAGGAAACTGGTTGCCAAACTTCATGATGGCCATGGCGGAGTTTACCACAAAATATATAGAGAGCAGGCCGGTTTCCCCTTTCTTGTGGACTGGATTGAAAACCATGTCGTTATCACATTTGTTAAAGATTCTAACAATTTTAAAGTTGGGGATATTGTCATTTCTATTGACGGTATCCCGGCCGAACAGATGCTGCTGAACGAAGAAGAATATATTTCAGGTTCACCGCAATGGAAACGGGTGAGTTCCCTGGCAAGATTCGGATATGGCAAAGAGGGAACGACAGCTAAACTTCAAATAATGAGAAACGGTCAAATTTTAAAATTGGAAGCCTTGAGAAATAACAAAGAGCGCCTTTCGGAACCAGTAAGATCTAACATCGAAAAAATCGATAATGATATTTTTTATGTCAATCTTGGCAAGGCTGAGATGGGTGAAATCAGAGGAAAAATCAATGACCTTGCCAACGCCAAAGGTGTCATTTTCGACTTGCGTCAGTATCCTAAAGGCAATCATGAAATAATAAGCCATTTGCTAACAAAGCCTGATACATCAAGCGCCTGGATGAGGATTCCGCAAATCATCTACCCTGATCAGCAAAACGTGGTAGGTTTTAAGAAAATTGGATGGCACATGCAACCGAAAGAGCCTCATATCAAAGGAAAAGTAGTCTTTCTTACTGACAGCCGAGCAATAAGTTACGCCGAATCTTTCATGGGTTTCATTGAACATTACAAGCTCGCAGAAATTGTGGGACAACCGACGGCAGGCACAAACGGAAACGTCAACCCATTTGAATTGCCGGGAGGCTTTCGAGTTGTGTGGACCGGGATGAGGGTTGTGAAGCACAATGGTTCGCAACATCACCTCATCGGTATTCAACCAACAGTACCTGTAAAAAGAACAATTCAAGGGGTCATTGAAGGTAGAGATGAGTTTATGGAGAAAGCTTTAGAAATAATTAGAAGTAACTGATTGTTTTTAAAAGCATCTAACGAAGTGCCTGAGCGGTTTGCTTGTGCTGCCTTCTGCTCAGATGCTGTTTTAATGTTCGCTTTCAGCGAACTACTGTTCGTTTCTTCGTTGCGGCCTACGGCAGCACAAGCAGTTTTGTTTTGCTTTTATCTTAAAATCTGTTATAATAGTTGCCAGTTTACCACAAGGTAAACGCATTTCGCCCAGGGGGGGCGATGGTCTCAGGGCCGGATGGCCCGGGTCAGAAACGACTAAATATTTTATATCTAATGGAGTTTACCTCGCCTTTTGTAAGGCGAGAGTAAACTTCAGCGGAGATTTTCTATAAACTATGAACAGGAAAATCAATCAATCAAAAACAACAAATTATGCAAAACGAACCCAATTTAGGACGAGGCTAAATTGCTGTAAGCCTATTAATAATAAGTACATACAAAAAAATTTCCAAATCAGACACTTGGTCAAAACGAACCCAATTTTATCACGCCAAAAACGTATTTCAGAGGGTGAAATTCGCCGGGTCCTCCAGAAGCTTCCTCGTGAAATCAAGAAATTCAGCGGCATAAGCACCGTTGGCAATTTTATGGTCCACCGACAGCGTCATATTCATAAACTTCCTCACGGCAACTCCCCCATTATCGGGTATGCAGGTATCTGTTATTCTGCCGATTCCGAGTATACTGCACTGGCCGGGTATGACTATCGGTATAAACGAGTTTACCCCAAACGCCCCGAGGTTGCTCACGGTAATACAGGCCCCTTCGAGGTCGGCCAGCAGCAATTTCCCGCTGTTGGCCTTCTCGGCAAGTGTCTTTGTGTCCGCGGCGATTTGTTTCAGGTCCTTTTTATGTGCATCCTTTATAACAGGAACAACAAGCCCATCCGGCGTGGAAACGGCCAATCCGACATTAATGCCCGCCGAAAGTTTTATAATGTTATCAGCCAGCTGGCCCGTCAGAAGAGGAAATTTCTGCAAGCCGGTCGCAACGGCCTTTATGAAAAAATCATTGTAAGCGATTTTTATATCGGCCGTCTTATTCAACTCCGACCGAAAATCCACAAGACCGGTGACATCAGCCCTTACAGTAAGATAAAAGCACGGGATTTCTCTCTTCGACTTAACCATCCTCTCGGCGGTCAGTTTTTGTTTCTTTGTAAGCGCTACTGTTTCTCTGATTTTGCCCTCTGCCTTAATGTCGGTTATTTCCGCAGCCTCGTTTGGAGCATCTGTTGTTTGCCGGGCTGGCTTTACCGCAGCAGTAGTCTTAATAGAATCGAGAAAGCTCTGTGGGACCTGCTCATCTTTATCGCCGAGGACCAGCAGTGCAGTGCCAACGGATATTGTCTGGTCCGGACAAACAAGGATATGCTTTACGAATCCATCGGCGGGCGATTCCATTTCGAGCGTTGCCTTGTCGGTCTCGATTTCAAAAATACAATCGCCTTTATTTATCTCATCGCCGGGCTTGATATGACACGCAACTATCGTTGCTTCTTCCATTGTCCGGCCGAGTCGGGGCAATCTCACTTCTTTTATCATAGTCAAAACCTTATATTATCCATCAGTTATACAGCATCGCTGCCGCCGTTTGCCAGCTTTTTTCGAAAAGCATCCGCCTCCCAGCGATTGATAAAATCCTGCTCGGCCTTATTCAAGTTAAGAACACCGCCCATTCGTGAGGCATTGTTTCGAATAACGAAGGAATTTTTTACAATGTCCCTGACAGCGGGAGCGATTTTTTCCGCCGAGGCGACGAAAAGCCCGGCCCCTTTAACTAAAAAAGCCACAGGAGCAGTACCGCCTTTTCTGATTAACGAGAGCAGTCGGCGAAGGATTTTCCCTGTTTCGCAATCCTCCAGCCACATTGCCGGTCCGTTGGCGTAAAGTAATTCATCCGGGGTCAAAGCCGACGATGAAAGCAGCTTTTTCGCGTTCTTCCGACGAAAGAACGCCGCAATTTCGCCATCGTAAAAATGGTTTATTGAAGAGCATTCGCCGCTCGCTTTATAAAGCGCATTGCTAATACAAAGCTTTATATCATTGACTACTGCTTGATTCGGGAATTTGGTTTTCACGGCTTTTGGCCATTTTAATCTTCCGGCGCACCGGCTTATGACCCTGCGCAGCAGCCGAAGAGCAGCATTAGAACTGTCGGCAGAAATGATAAGACCGTGCTTTTGCAAAAAAAGAACGGCGGGCTTTCTGCCGAACCGATTTTGATATTCGGTAACAAGTTTCGTAATCTTCTTTGCGAGCGCAAAACCGGGATGCGCATAAGGAACCCAAAGCGAGGGCAGGGTAAGACCGAAATTCCTGAAGAGCTTTTCGAGTTCCGACTTACCTTTTTTTGCACAGGCGTAGGACAATACTGCAACTGGATGCAAGTGAATGACACAATTACCGAGCATAGCGTGCAGGTGCGCCTCTACCGACGGGCGTGCACCAGAGGTGGCTCTTTCGTCACACGCAAGAAGTAAACGCCTGACCACCTTAGATTCCCTTGTCTGAACACCAAGTGTAGCTATAGATTCATCTTTAATAATTGCAAGGACCGGAGCTAATCGCAGCTTACACCAGCCTGCGCGTGAGCACATATCTTTCAAATCCGTGCCGCTGGCTTTTATGTATATAAACCTGCCGTCCGGCGTTTTAACCGATGTGTTGCCACCTCCACCCTGAATGAGCGCAGAGTCTCTGCCCGTGACATTTGATATTCTTATCAAATCCGCCAAGGCCTTATCTATCGAAGTCACAGCGTAAAACTCTCCAATAATTTCTTTTCCGCCTGCTTTGTCCACAAACCATTATTCAGCCGTTCAGCAACATGCGGCATTTTTTCCTTTAGCTCTGACAGTGGTGTAAGTCCCAAACCTTTGCAGGCCGGATATATGATAATTTTACCGGCTATCGACCTGTTTTCAACAGCGTGTATTCCATCAATCGCACCATCAAGACCGCAAACAGCTCCGACCGAGACATTCGTGTCGAGTTTGCCGGATTCTACTTTTGTCAATACTCGTCTCATATCATCGAGAACGGAACCACTGGTTCCAATAAAGTACAGTTGCTTTTCTATGTAAGTATCGAGGTTCATTTTCGCAGTAACATTCGCAGGCAGTCCTGCAAATATATTTATCATTCCCCGGTCGGCGGCGTTTTTAACTGAATCAGCCAACAATTGAGGTAGCGGAACCATTAAAACAATATAGTCAAAAGCATCTGTGATTTCATCTTTTGTCGGATTATAAGGTTTATATGTAACATTGTTCCGATGAGCGAAAGGCATAACTATTTTTGAGAGGATTGCCAATCTGCCGTCATCCAACTCAGAAGCAAAAACACTGACATTTTCAACTTCCTGGCAGATATTTCTTATTACATGCATCGCTCCCATAGGCCCTCCTGCACCAATAACATTGATTTTATCGCCTCGGCGTATTTCGGCATTCTCTGGAATACATTCCATAGACTCAGCAGGCCTTGAACCGGTAGTGCCTACTATCCGAATGCCGCTATAGTGAACGCGGCCAACCATTGTGACAATATCTCTTCCAAACCTTCCACCGCAAAGAACTATATTTAGAAGTCCGTGTGGAGCAACTTTTACAAATAAAGTTTCAACCGCTTTCGGTTCAGACCCGAAATATATTATATCATCATAGCCATCATCGGGAAGCTGCGATATATTCGAGATACCGGTGTTTGTAATATTTAATCCCATCGGTACCGGAAATTTCGAGAGCCAAGTTATTTGTGTCGGTCTTCCGTATCTACTAAACAGATTCTCAAAAACACCCTCTGCAACATTTTCGTCGGCAACGATTAACATTCGTCCACCAGATTTTAATTTCCTACGCTCTTCGGCGGCATATGCATCTTCAACACAGGCCCAAGGTTCAATCAAAGCTGCTGCTGAAGCTGAAAGCTCTTCCGAAACCGGAATCAGCATAGAATTACCCCAAGGGGAAGTGGTAATCCTTTCATCCATCAGTACAAATTCCTGAAGAGCGCCTTCGAAGTTATAGCCGAAAGCAGCATTTGAACCATCTGTTCGCAACCAGCGATAATCAGTCTGCACAATATAACGCTGTCCGGCCATAAAGTTTCTCACGCCTGAACCAATTTCTTCAATTCTCACTACTGTTTCGTGACCCGGCACAGTTGGCAACTTATTGGGAACATAGCTGGGTATCTCTTTAAGAATATTGCAATCAATACCGTTTACTATCTCGCCCTTGCGCACGTGAGAGGAAAACTGTTTAAGCAATTTAAGGTCAGAAAAGCACAAACCAACCGCTTCTACTTTACAAAGTATCTGATGCTTACCTGGCGCGAAAACTTTTTTATATTTATTAAAGACCAGTTTTTCCGGCCCAACTAATTGAACCGCATGTTGCTGCCTCTGCAAATATGCTTCACATTTTTTTGTCATAATCAACGTCGACGAGTTATCAAATTCTCTGCTTTTTCACAAAACGAGAAACCGTTATTGTACCTAAGACTAAATACATTTTAACTTACTTTTCCCGCAAACTGCTTAACTGATTACTACCGTTTTCTTAGTTTTTACGGAAAATTTCATGCTTTTTCGAACTTTAATTGCTTTTAGCAGCCTAAAAATTACATTCAATCCTACACACTATCTAAAATAAACAACCCTCGTTAAAATCTTACAAACAAGTATTTTACGCGCTGTGTTTTATCAATGTTATTCTTACTACCGGTTACAACCTCTAACTTTCTCTAAAATTGCTTTAGTTAGGTCGAGAACTGCGTTTTTACACTGAAAAAGAAGAAAATTGCTTAAAACGGTTGTTAATATTGGTAATATAAAATATTTGAAATATGTTAATATAGTAAAAATAGTTCTTGACATTCATTTGTAAAATTTGCTAAAATACCCAAATAATCAATCGGGGTGGAGCAGTACCCCACTTCGTCTTTAGGGACTATGGAATTTATCAGCAGACTCTTTGTCTTTTTGTGAAAAATTTTTTATTCAAAAGGAGGAAAAAAACAGTAGCCATTACTAATAAACAGTGCTAACATCTTTTGGGTTTCTAAACATAACTCTTTGGCCTGCTACTGGTAAGAGAGTTTTGGTTTTTATAGAAGACGTTAGCAATAATGTTTATGTTTATGTTTATGTATAGGAGAAATATTATGGATGGCTACGCAAGGATAAAAGAAATGAAGTGGTTTACCTTTATATGTTGTATTGTGTTTTGCATAGCAGTGGGCACTGTCCATGGCGACTCTCCTGCTGATGTAGAACCTACTAAGACGGAAGACCAGCTAAAGCTAGAGGAGAAAGCTAAAGAAGATCAGCAGAAGCAAGCGGTAAAGACAACTACGGATATCGGTCCTGAGGAAGTTTCGGAACTGGTCTTACCTGATGATACAAGTCCGTTGATGGTTGCAAGGGAAATTAGCATTATTGGTAACACCTTAATAACAACTGAAGATTTGTTGGCATCTATCCCTTCGATTTACAATGCTTCCGGCCTGCCTCTCAAAAAGGCCAGGAGTTCCGACCTCTATGATTTCAGGCCTGTTCGTGATTTGATTGAAATGCCTGGCCAGAGTCATCAAATTTCTGCAAGGACAATTCGGGGTCTGACCCGATGTATATTAGGCATCTATAATAAAAGAGGATACTCCGGTATATTCGTTTCTGTTCCTCCTGCGGCCCTTAAGGGCGAAAAACTTCGAGGTGATGTCCTGCTTATAAAGGTCACCGAAGCACCAGTTGTTTTAGTAACTACAGACTATTTCACACCGGAAAACGAAAGCGCTACAGAAGGAGAAGAATATTTAGACGATTCATTCCTAAGGAAATGGTCGCCTGCCAAGGCCGGAGAAGTGGGAAACCAAAAGAAACTCGAGGATTACATTAACCTGCTTAATCTTAATCCCGACAGGCACATTGTTGCCAAGGTGTCAAGAGGCACCGAGCCCAATACGCTCGCTGTCGGTTATAATATCTACGAGGCAAATCCATGGCACTGGTTCATGCAAGTAGACAATGCCGGCACCAAGGACAGACGTTATGCTCCCAGAATCGGTCTTATTAATACAAATCTTCTCGGTATGGACGACACGCTTACCGTATTTCACCAGGCCCCATGGGATGGCGACTTTTTCGATAATTACTCCGTATATGCCAGCTACGATTTTCCGATTTTGGGGCCCGCTTTGCGTATAAGAGCATTTGGCGCATATAGCGAGTTTTCCGTTGACGGCGGCGCGGGCATCGACTTCCTCGGTAATGGATTGTTGTATGGCGGTGAATTACGCTACAATGTTTTGCAGAAAGACGGCTGGTTCCTTGACTTCAGGAGTTCACTAAGCCATGAACACAGTGAAGTTTCCTCTTCAATCTTCAGTGCGATACTTGGTTCTGAAGTCGATATGCTTCTTTGGGGAATAGGCACTGATTTACACCGCAGAACTGATATGTCGAATACAACTCTTTCTTTTGACCGTACTCAAAACATCGGGGGTTCCGGTCAGAACAGCTACTGGAACTCATCCGCACTTACAGGCGCACGGACAAACGCAGAACGCGATTTTAGCATATATGATCTCTCAGCCCAACACAGCTGGTATCTAAATCCAGATAAAGTTCAACGAATCAGCGGCTCATTTCAATGGATAATTCCCACTGAGAGATTGGTGCCCGCAAAAATGACCACTTTCGGAGGGATGTACACTGTCAGAGGTTACGAGGAAAGCGGAATTGTAGCCGACGGCGGGATACTCGCATCAGCTCAATATGAATTTGACCTGGTCAAGCATGAACAATCACAGGATGTTTACCAGGCCGAAACAGACGAAAAACCATTTGTTAGAAAACTCGCCCCACTTGGCTTCTTCGATTATGGACGTGCCAAGATAGAAGACAAAGTACCAGGCGAGGAAGGCGTCGAAGAGCTATACTCAATCGGCCCCGGTGCAATTGTTGAGCTTGGTGATAATTTTATGGGAGTTGTGTATTACGGCTTCCCACTTAAATCAACAAGCACCACCGATACTCATGATGGTAAATTAAATTTCAGCGTAATGCTGAGATGGTAATAGT
>CAZDQP010000053.1:0-15787 GCA_964507485.1 uncultured Pirellulales bacterium
GTTGAAATGCACGGCGGCTGTATCGGTGCAGAAGCTAAAGACGGAAAAGGAAACATTTTTTGTTTTAATCTGCCAAAACTGAATGTCCAGATGGCTAACGAAAAGACCCATAAAAGTTGCAGAGAACCGGCACCAATAACCGATATACCTACCCACAACGAAATTATATAGGGACATAATTATATATAGAAAAATTATTCAATATAAAACAAACTTCCATGAAAGAACAAATATGTCCAAAAAGCAAGCTTTTCAATACTGAAAACGAACTTATATATATGAATGTATAGATATTAAAAAGAAGCTTTTCAACACTGAAAATAATCTTTTAAGACAACATAAAAATAAGGCGATATAACACAACATTCAGGATTAAGGAGACATAAACAATGTTTAAGGAAGGCAAAATTGAATTGATGGTTAAGACAAAAATTTCTTCAATCGCAAAATACCTACTTGCGGTAACATTACTGGTTATATTTGTCCCTAATTCCCTGTTAATAGCAGAAAATAAGGACGCAAATAACCCAGAGGATGTCTTCGATATGCCTCTTGAGCAGTTGATGGAGATTGAGGTTGTATCGACTGCAACCCTAACGCAGACCAAGCCGCGCCTTGTTCCTGCAGCCATAACGACCATCACTAAGGAGGAAATTCGCAGTTCTGAGGCCCGCAGTTTATACGAATTGCTCGATATCTACGTACCCCATCTACAATGGTCACGACACCATTGGGAAAATGACGTTATGGGCCTGCGCGGGATTATTAATGACCGTAACGATAAGTATCTCCTTCTCGTCAATGGACGCAATATGAACCAACGTACCCACTACGGGGCATTGAGTGAGCAGGACCTGGTTCTGCTCAACGACATCCATCATATTGACATTGTGCGAGGTCCCGGGTCCGCCTTGTATGGTCCCGGCGCCATCGCGATGGTGATTAACATTGTCACCTTCAACGCCGATACCTTCCAGGGGACAGAAGTCTCCACTCGTTTGGGTGCCATCGAGGAATTCTATACCGGTGAAATAAAACATGGACGAAGATTCGACGCCAACGACGGCGGAATCTTCATCTACGGCGGCTTTGGGAAATATGTCGGCTCAAACAAGCATGATTCACCCCAGATTTTCCCATTTACCTTCCCTACAACAGGAGGGTCCGCTCCTACAGGTACAATCCCGGGCGAAGGCACCCAGGCAGGAGAACCTATGACCAACACCAACTTAAACCGGGACGGAGCAGCAGCTCTGGGTATGATGCCTGCAAAAATGCATATTCAGATAATCAAGGACAACTGGGATATCTGGGCACGCTTTACACGCGGCGGCAAGGAAATGACTTGGGCGGTCGGCTCTATAGCACGTTCACCCTATGGATGGGGCACCTGGGCATGGAACTCGAAGTACGCCGGCGCCAGAGTCTCACCGCCTCCAGTTCGACCCAACTTCGTTGCCTATATGCAACTGACCGGCTACATTGGATACAAACAGGAATTGAACGACAAGGCAGAAATAGATTACGCATTTAGCTTTTCAACAACTTCCATCTCTAAAGAAAGGGAATCAAGATACGGTGATTATTATCGTGAGGATAACTACTATGCAAAAATGTTATTGAAATTACAGCCCAACGAAAACCACAAGGTTGCTCTCGGCGCAGAGTACTCACATCTAAACCTCGGTCTAAAACCATTAGGTGGTCTTGGTTACACACCGGCTAGAACCCGAGGCAGTACACCGGTACAGATTCCCAACGCTCAGGAATGGGGCTACAACGTTATTATGCCGACATGGTCAACCGACCTCTGGTCACTGTTAGGCGAATGGCAGTGGAATATCAACGACAGGTGGACATCCTTTTTCAGCGCACGGTTAGACGACCATCAGTTTACCAGCAAACTGTTCTCTCCTCGTGCTGCCTTAGTCTATACGCCAAATGAAAAGGACACATATAAGCTGATGTGGACCAAATCGGTCCGTACAAATTTTGAAGCGGAAATGAAAAAAGAGTATGAAACCAGCAAAATGCTCAGCGACCCTGAAAAACTTACCAGCACTGAAATTCGTTACGAAAGACAGCAAAACAAAAATCTCAACCTCGCTTCATCACTATTCATCCACAAGCTTGAAGTTATCTCATGGTCTAGCCGAAGTACCAACGTTGGCACACAAAAAGACTGGGGCATTGAATTCGAGGCCGATTATCACACTGACAAAACTCGCCTGATTCTCTCTCACGGTTATACCAAACTCATCAGTTTCACACTGGCACCGGGTGTATCCTCGTATATCTCAGCCAAGCCCTATAAATTCGGCAACGACCTGACCAACTGGTCCAATCACAACACTAAGTTAGTATTTCAACGCAAGCTCAATGACAAGCTGACACTCGATACATCGCTGCGCATCTACTGGGGATTCCCAGGGCTGAAGGATTATGAAAGGTACCAACCTTGGACGAGCAGCAGCACGGCACGGACTGTGGAAAGAGGATGGCAGAGAACGTTCCGCGGCAGTTATTTCCTGGACCTCGGTCTGCAGTATAAGTACAGCAAAAATCTTGAAATCGGTTTGACCGGATACAACCTGCTTGGCATTTTCAACCCGGATTTCAACAAGCGCAACTATATAGAAACAGGTGGTGCTGTTGGCTCTGATTTCCGCAGCCATGCACCAGCTGTCGGTCTTTCGCTGACCTATACATTCTGAACAACTACATAAACATAACAGGATAGAGGAAAAGGTGAGAATCAGAGTTTATAACTTAGTAGCCCTGGCTTTGGTCTTTTTTGTGGCAGTGTTTGCACTAAGGGCCAGCGCTGATTCCACGTCCAGTCAGGAATATCAGGTCAAAGCGGCATTTTTGTATAACTTCCTCCAGTTTATAGACTGGCCTGAAGAAAAAATCACCAATAACAAGCACTCGATAACCATAGGTATTATCGGCGATGACCCTTTTAAAAATGCCTTTAACCCCATCAAGGATAAAAAGGTTAAGGGTATGGTGGTTGTCATAAAACGCTTTGAAAGTTTTGAAAACCTGAAAAACTCCGCAAAGGATAACTTTGAAACACTTAAGAAATGTCACCTATTGTTCATCTGCAACTCAGAAAGGAAAAACCTTAATGAAATCATAGATACAGTTAAGCATCATAGCGTCCTGACAGTTGGCGAGATGAAAGGTTTTCTCGAAGCCGGTGGCATTATCAATTGGTTTGTAGAGGAAAAAAAGATTCGTTTTAACATCAATGCCACCGCTGCCAAACAGTCCAAACTCGAGATAAGGTCTAAACTCCTGAGATTGGCTAAAAATGTAGTCGGGGAAAACACTGCCAAAAAGTAATAAAAGCGGAATTATTATCGGAGGGTAGGGTAAATTTATTATGCCTGTTTTACGAAGTATGACAATAAAAGATAAGCTGATATTTATTATCATGCTCGCATGTATAACCGGCCTGATATTGGCAGGTACCGCCTTTATCATTTGGGAGCAAAACACGTTTCGCAACAATATGGTGAGAGTATTGTCAACTCGAGCAGCAATATTAGCAGAAAACTGTAAATCATCTCTGGCATTCCAAGACACCAAGGACGCAGAGGATATATTGCAGAACCTTTATGTGGACTCTTCTCTGATGTCTGCCACTATTTTCGACGAAAACAACAAACGTTTCGCAACGTATAATCGTGACAAAAAGACAACTGAAGCAACCCCAGCCGAGTTTAAAAAATCATTAGTCGCTTTCAAAAACGACTCTCTTATAGTCTCCTCCCCCATTGTTCTTGACAGCACAATAATAGGTACAATCTGCCTGCAGTCGGATTTGAATCTTCTGCACGAATCGATAAAACGTGGCATCCAGATAATGACTGTTGTTATATGTCTTTCTTTACTCGCAGTATTTTTAGTATCGTCTCGGCTTCAGGCAATAATTTCCAATCCGATTTTAAGCCTTGCCAAGGTCGCAAAAGCCGTCTCGGAAGAAAAGGACTACTCAACTCGAGCCCTAAAACACGGCAGTGACGAGGTTGGTTCGCTTATCGATGCATTCAATGAAATGTTGGAGCAAATCCAGCATCGCGATTCGGAATTAATCGACGCAAAAGAGAAGCTCGAAGCAAGGGTCGAGGAGCGTACCGCTGAGCTTACAACCGCCAATGAACAACTAACCCAGGAAATCGACGTTCGCAAAAAAGCAGAAGAGCGGGTGCGTAGAGCCGAAGAAAACTACAGAACTCAATTCGAAGGAGCGATGGATGCCATCTTCGTAGCCGATGCCGAAACAGGCATCCTAACTGATTGCAATCCCGCAGCAACAAGACTGGTCGAACGGGAAAAATCAGAACTGATTGGCCAGCACCAGCACATTCTTCATCCTCGGAAAAAAGCTGACGAAAAATTCAGCACAACTTTCAAGAAACATCTCGATGAAAAACAGGGCCAGACCCTTGAAGACCAGATTATTACCAAATCCGGTAAGATAAGAGATGTTGCAATAAAGACCAGTTTGATTGAAGTCAGGGGTAAAAAACTCCTACAGGGTATATACCGCGATATAACCGAAAACAAAAAGGCCGAGACACTCCGGAATCAACTTCTCGAACAGCTGGAAAGTGCCAATCAGGAATTAAAAGATTTTGCCTATGTAGTATCTCACGACTTGAAGGCACCGCTGCGTGGGATTAAGACCATTTCAGATTGGATATCAACCGACTACAGGGACAAGCTCGATGATGATGGAAGAGAGCAATTATCTTTACTCGCAAACAGAGTAGACCGAATGCACAACTTGATTGACGGTATCCTGCAGTATTCCAGAATCGGACGCATTGAAGAAGAAAAGGTTCAGATTAACCTCAATGAGTTCGTTCCGGAGATTATTGACATGCTCGCTCCTCCGGAGAACATTACCATTACAGTTGAAAACCAGCTGCCCACAATCATGTCCGAGCCGACTCGCATCACGCAGTTATTCCAGAATCTGCTGAGCAACGCAGTGAAGTATATGGATAAACCAAAAGGTGAAATAAAAGTTGGCTGTGTCGAAGAGAACGGCTCCTGGAGGTTTAGTATCGCTGATAACGGACCGGGTATTGAGGAAAAACATTTTGATAAGATTTTCAAAATTTTCCAGACACTAAAGCCGCGTGACGAATTTGAAAGCACCGGCATCGGCCTTACCGTGGTCAAAAAAATCGTGGAGCTATACAAGGGCAAAATCTGGGTAGAATCAAAGGTAGGCGAAGGTACTACATTTTTCTTTACACTGCCAATGCACGAAATAGGAGCCGAAAAAGATGAGGAACTCCAGGCCAGTATTGTTAGTTGAAGATGACAGCGTTGACGCAATGACCGTTAAGCGGGCGCTTAAGGATCTGGATATTAAAAATCCGTTAATCCACGCGCTGAACGGGGAAGAGGCGCTGGAGTATTTAAAAAGCGAAGATAATAATAAACCGTGTATTATTCTCCTGGATTTAAATATGCCCAGGATGAACGGTATCGAATTTCTGCAAGTCATAAAAGTCAACGACAACTTAAAAAAGATTCCAGTGATAGTGCTAACCACCTCTCGAGAAGAACGCGATAAAATTGATAGCTTCAAACTCGGTATTGCCGGATATATGCTCAAGAGCATTGACTACACAGAGTTTGTGCAGATAATTAAGACAGTTAGTCTTTACTGGACTTTAAGTGAGTTGCCCAATACCGAATAAGCCAAAAACACCACCAAAACAGCTCCGAAGATAAAAAAATGATTCAATGACCGACAGGGACAAATCTCATCTACGCGCTCGCTAAGCTAAGCACAAGTTGCTCTATTAACACTTCAGTCTTCGCCCGCCCCGTTTTTATTGAATAATCGGTCACAGCTAACTGCTGCAAAACAGCGCCTATCTGTTTCAAAGACATTTTTCGAAGTTGCGTGAAAAAGCTGTCCCTATCACCCCAAATCCTCAATCTTTCTGCAATTTCGTCGGAACCAACCCCATTTTCAAACAGAACCTTGGCGCTGAACATCCTGCGGAAATGAAATGCAAAGGCGCCGACAACAGTATACTCCGCTGTTTTGTCTTCTGCGAACATAGTCCTCAGTCGGCATATCGCCTGTGCGACATTCCCGGTGATCACAGAATTAATCACTGCAAAAACGTTGAATATGCGATTATGACCAATCAGTGATTCAATGTGTTGTTCCGTTATCCACTTGCCGTTATGTGCAAACAAAGCCAGCTTGTCAATCTCACCGTACAGTCGAACCAGCTCGTCTCCAGCCAGCTCAATTAAAAGTTCTGCGGCGGTCACTCCGAGGTTCTTATCGTGCGCATCGTGGGCATATTGTACAAGACGACGAGGCAGTTGCCATCGCCTCGGTTGCGATACTCTGAGCAATTTGCCGACTGAAGGTAATTTTTTGGCCAGCTTGGTTCGCTCATCCCAGCTACTCACCGTCAGTATAAGTACGCCCGTCGGGCAGGGATTATCGAAATATCTCTCGAGCAACTCTCGATTCTCAGATATGAATGCGTCGGCACATTTGACAAGAACAACCCTTTTCTCTGTTAAAAAAGGCAGTGTCCGAAGTTCATCTAAAACCTCGCTGGCCGAAATCTCTCCGGGACCAGCACTGAAAAGCCCTGTCATCCTTTGCTCCGGTTCCAACAGCTTATCAAGAAGCCTTTCGCACTCAGCATCAACAAGAGGTTTTTCTTTGCCCGCGATTACATAAATCTGCCTTTGTTTCTTCCTGGGGTAGCTTTTAATTCTAGCCATCTTCTACTCAGCCAAGATAATCCATCGATGTGTTATTTCGATTTCCGCCTTTTTTTACTCTTCTTCTTAACTTCAGACTTGGATTTAGAACCAGTATCGGGTTTCGCCTTCAATTCGCTAACTGCCTCGGTACTTATTTTCTCGGCGGCAACAAGCTTGTCACCCGCCTTGAGATTTATTAAGCGAACGCCCTGTGTATTTCTGCCTATCGAACGGATTTGCTCCAAGCCTGTGCGAATAATCATCCCGTTGGCCGTTATCATCATTAATTCATCCCGCTCCTGAATGGCTTTAAGAGTCACTACCTTTCCGTTCCGGGCGGTCGTTTTTATATTTATCAACCCTATTCCTCCTCTGTGTTGCGGGCGATAATCCTTAAGGCTGGTGCGCTTGCCGTAGCCCCTCTCACAAACAGTAAGCAACGATGCTCCTTTCTCCGCTATCACCATACCTACAACATTATCCTTGCTGCGAAGTTTTATACCCCTGACACCTCGCGAGACACGGCCCATAGAACGAACTTGCTCCTCACCAAAACGTATTGCCATACCGTCTCGCGTGCCAAGTACAATATGGTCTTTACCTCTCGTCAATGCAACGCCGATTACTTCATCATTAGGGTCAAGTTTGATGGCTGTAACACCTGTAGCTCTCGGATTGCTGTAAGCTGAAAGCTTCGTCTTTTTTATAACTCCATTCGCAGTGGCCATAACAAGCTGACGTATCTCTTTTCCATCCTCGCTTTCGTCATCAAATCTCTGTACGCCGATTATCGAGGTGATTGTCTGGTTGCCCAGTTTTAAAAGGTTGACAACATTTCTGCCTCTGCTCTGTCTTGACATACTCGGAATATCGTAAACTCTTAACCAGTAACACCTGCCCCGATTGGTAAATATTAGCAGATAATCATGAGTTGAAGCAGTGAAAAGATGTTCAATAAAATCACCTTCTTTGGTATCAGAACCGATTATGCCTTTGCCGCCTCGACCCTGCTTGCGATACGCATCAACTGGTATCCGTTTCACATAACCGGAATGGCTTATCGTCACAATAACTTCTTCTTCCGCAATCAAATCCTCGATATTAAGCTCTTCAACCTTGGCAGTAATTCTTGTTCGTCTCCTGTCACCGTACTTCTCCTTTATCTCGTGAATATCTTCACGAATAATATCCAGAAGAACCTCATCATTTGCCAATATTGCCTCGTAGTCTTCTATTCGCTCGGTTAACTCGGCATATTCTTTGGCAAGCTTTTTCATCTCCAGTCCTGTTAACCTTTGCAGTTGCATTGTTAATATGGCGTCAGCTTGCGGACCTGTAAGAAATTGTTTACTTTTACTCTTCTCTTTAATAAAAGCTTTCGGAAGGAGTTCTTTAAGCGTAGCGGATACAGCCAGCTTCAACGGCTTTTTCATCAGGTTCACTTTCGCCGTTGGTGCATCAGGTGACTTCTTTATTAACTCTATGATTTCGTCAATATCGCTCACCGCCAGAATAAGACCTTCGAGAATATGGGCCTTGTTTTGGCACCTTTTCAACAAAAAGCTGCTTCGTCTGCGGATGATGGTTTTACGATGCTCGATAAAGCAATTAAGTACCTGCTTGATATTAAGAGTTTCCGGCCTGTTCTTGACCAGCGCTATACTGGCAATAGCAAAAGTGCTCTGCAAAGGTGTGTAACGGTAAAGCTTATTCAACGCAACTTCGCCGTCAGCGTCTTTTTTTAAATCCACCACTATCCGTAATCCGTGCCGGTCAGATTCGTCTCTAATATCGGATATTTCCGCAATCTGACCATCGCGAACACAGTTTGCCACTTTCGAAACGATTATCGTCTTGACCACCATATACGGAACCTCGGTGATTACGATTCTCGTTTTGCCCTGTTTTGTTGTCTCGATATCTGCTTTACCACGGATTGTCAAATGGCCTCTGCCGGTGGTATAAGCATCCATAATCCCCTTCCTGCCGCAGATAATACCGCCGGTTGGGAAGTCCGGGCCGGGCAGGCTCTTCATAATATCCTTGAAACCGCAGTTCGGGTCTTTTATTACCAGCAACAAGGCGTCACAGACCTCTGCAACATTGTGTGGCGGGATATTAGTTGCCATTCCAACGGCAATTCCCGTAGAACCGTTGACAAGCAGATTAGGAAACCTCGATGGCAGAACCGTTGGTTCTAAACGAGTCTCATCATAGTTCGGCACAAAATCAACACTGTCCAGGTTAATATCTTCAAGCATTTCCATAGCAGGAGCCGCCATCCTCGCTTCCGTATATCTCATAGCGGCCGGCGGGTCAGCATCTATGCTGCCAAAGTTTCCCTGAGGATCAACCAGTGGATACCGCATATTCCACTCCTGCCCCATGCGAACAAGAGTCCCGTATGTTGCCTGGTCGCCGTGTGGGTGGTAATTACCGCTCGTATCACCGACGATTTTCGCGCACTTGCGGTGTTTGCTTCGCGGGCCGAGATTCAAATCATTCATCGCAACAAGTATTCGCCTCTGCGAAGGCTTCAGACCGTCGCGCACATCCGGAAGCGCACGCGATACAATCACGCTCATTGCGTAATTAAGATATGAAGTCTTGAGCTCGTCGAGTATCCGCCTGTCCTCGAAACGCTCCTGCGGCTTATTGACTTCTTTCATAATTATCTGCCCAATTCGGTTTCAGATACCTGCTTTTTTCAGGTAAATTACTTGCTGTCAGGAAAAAAGTCAAGAAAAAGGAATGATTAAAAACCTACTCTAACCCGTAGAGAAACAAGCGGCCGGCTCGCTGGAGTCTATTCCGCCCGTTGCGTCCACTTCACACCGTCCTTCTCTAATTCTACCCTGTCTTTGTATATCTTGACTATCTTCACCCCTGCTACTATGTCCCCTTCGGTTGCTATTGACCCGTCTATCAAAACCGATGGTCTATCTTCAGAATATAATATCCCCTTCACAGATACTCCGTTCGATGAAACTGCAGCATCCTTAGAGGCAACTGCAGCATCCTTAGAGGCAACTATAGCATCCTTAGAGGTAACTATAGCATCCTTAGAGGAATCCGCAACTGCCTCAGGAGATTCAGAAACATCGATTTCTGACTTTGACAAGAAACGGTAGCCAATGCCCCCCGCAAGCGCAACACTCAATATCACCAACAAAATAACCCAGAATATCAATGATTTATTACCTTTCTCACCTTGACGCCGGATAATAGGAGCAGGTTGGACATTAACACCGGGCTGGACACCTTGGCTGACGAATTGGACATCCTCGCTGGGTTGGACATCCTGAGCGAGTTTGACGCCTAATCCAAGCTGAACACTAGGGCTGGGTTGCATGGGAGGAATAATAGGACTAGATTGT
The DNA here is from genome assembly GCA_964507485.1 of uncultured Pirellulales bacterium. GTDB lineage: Bacteria > Planctomycetota > Phycisphaerae > Sedimentisphaerales > Anaerobacaceae > CAIYOL01. The sequence continues at coordinate 10,140 of CAZDQP010000053.1, forward strand.
ACACCGACGGCACTAGCGCCGACACCGCCTCCGGTACTTGGTTTGACATAAGGGCCGCTAATACCAAGCTCTGCTAATTCGGGCGTTTGCTCCGACAAGTTACGATACACAAGCGCCATTGCTACCATAATCATCGGAACCGTTGCAGTTAAGCCGATAATAAAACATAATGCACCCAAAATATTTATCAAACCACACAAAATACCGAAAACAAATAATGCCCCTTTAGCATCAGTTGTCGCCATGCTACTCGCCTTCAGCGCATTAATAGGACCGAGGCCCCTATCAACAACAAAATAGAAACACAAACTGAATTTAAGCAATAAAATTACTTCTAAAACAAATACCACAGCGAAAACAGACAGGCCGAAAAATGGGTTAGACATCACGTTGGACAATAATATGAATGGCAAAAAACAGGCGATAGGGGTCCCGACCATAATCAGGCCGTAAAGAATTCCAGAACCCAGGTACCGCCAGAAGCAATCCAGCCCGTTGAATAAAGTGCTGAATCGCGGCTTAGAACCGTCACAAAAAATGAGAGCTATTTTGATTAGACCTATTCCCACTATAATTTCGATTACAGATGATACGCCTAACAGCGCAAAAAGCAAAAAAGGCGCAATTACCTTTGGATAATGTTCAATCACTTGCCCGAGAACTTGGCCAGAAAAGGATATTAAGAATAAAACAACACCCACACCCACAAAGAACCAATAGTTAGACAGCATCACACGCCAGCCAAAACCTAATACATTGCTATAGCTAAAAGACTTGCTCGGCATAAATTCTCCTTCTTCTCCTCGGAATTACCAAAAAGGCTTTGATGATGAGCTCAGCCGAACCGTCCAAAATTGCCTACAATTAATAATCGGCTGTTTTTACAGGACTCTCCACAATATTTTCCGCCCCTTTTTCTGCCTTCCCGCCTTCGCCGCAAGCCGCTCCGGAAGCATAACTCCATTCATCCCTGGCCTCATACTCGCCCTCACCAACACGCTCCATCCATATAACGGTCACGTCGGAGCCATTTACCTTTACCAGACAATAACCATACTCCTTTGAGTAGTAAATGCCCTTTACCCTGTAATGGCCGTTATCACCGTCATATTTCCCCCGCCAGTCATGAAGCGGCGAACCCGCTGTGCCGACAACGAATTGATGAATATCGTTATTTGGGTCCCCATCACCATCCACACGTGCGTGATTATAAAATCGGTCGTGACCGCAGAAATACACCCGGCCACCCGCTTTTTCAATACTGGCCCAGAACTTATCTCGCTCCGAAGCATAATTATCCAGACAATTATCGTGCCTCGCCTTGAAAGCCGGGTCATGACTGAATACGAAAACATGCGGCTTTGTATTCGCCGCTAACTGATTTTCAACCCACTCAAGGTTCATCCGGTGCAATTCATTATACCCCGGCCGAGCATAAACATCGATGCCGACTATAAATGCGTTTTTATGCTCGAACGAATATGTCATATTCTTCTCTCCTGCTGGACCATTATCCGGCATGGAATATCTGCCCTTGAATACGTTGTTCCAGGAAGTATCTTTCTGGGGACAGTCTATCTCATGATTGCCGCGTACGGCATAGACTCCTATACCGGCGTCGTAAACTGGTTGCATTGTGTCCCTCCACAGCTTGAGCAGACGGTCCATACCTGCCTGGTCCACATGGGCTTGAGTCATATCGCCGCCGAACAGGAAAAAGTCAACACGCTTCTTTACCGCCTCCGCTGCAAGCTCACTCAGAATGTCGGTACTCACACCATTTGTTTTGCTCCGGCTGTCAGAAGCAAAAATAAACTGCCACGATGGTTCCATCGCATCGGCCGCTAAAGAAACTATTGATAAAAAGATAGATACAAAGATGACCCCCGACACACTTCTCCGTCCCACTGTTCACACTCCTTTGCTTGTATATAGCGGCCTTACCCTCCGTAAATAAAACGCATCTGGCCGATACACGGTATCCACTTCCAAGAAATAAACCAATACAATACCCTGCTCACGCCGTTGCGTCGGCTGCTTTGACGTAAAGAACCCTTTATGCTCGCAGGCCAGGGAAACTCAAATCCGCTGGGCCAATAAACAAACAACGCCTTGCCTACAAGATAATCACGTGGCACTATCCCCTCCCGGTAAAAACGCCCGTTATTACCGATGCCCTCTCTCGCCCACCACCTGCCGTCCTCACTGTTGGGGCTGTTATCACCCAATACGAAAAACTCGTCTTTACCAAGCATAAAAGCTTTGCCTTGTGTTGCTCTGCCTGATTGTTTGCCTCCGCCGGGTTTATATCGTGTGTAGTGAATATCTCTGAAAATCGCTATATGCGACAACGTCAGTCTGCCGGAGCCAAAAATTTTCACTTCCGGCTGAATATTACTTTCCCTTTCGCCGGCATCCTCAGCATTGCGCCCCAAATCATATATCATCTTTTCGGCGCCGAATTGAAAAATCAATTGATGGTCAACATTCGCAAATTCGACCAGGGTAGGTTTATTCAAAACTGAAACATCAACTATTTGGCTGTCTAATATCTCCTCACGACCTTCCGAAATCTTTGCGATAATCATTTCGCCGTTTGAACTAATCCTCGCCTTGTACACGCTCCGATACTTGCTCACAGATATCCCCACATCGCCGCATTCACCTCCCGATTCTGTGTAGAAACGTACCTTCAAGTCGCTGCAATACGGCATATGTTTATAATCTCCGACACTGTCGTAAGCGTATGTGGTCCTGAAATCATTACCCCGTGAGGTATCATAAATTAACCAGCTTGTTTCATCTGTTGCGCTGTCTAATAAAAATTTGGTGGGATCGTCCTCATCGATATTCCACTTCGATTCCGCAACATTCCTCAGGGGTCGTTCCCATAAGTGGCCGTTAAACGAACCAGCTCGCGGCCGAGCTGGCTGATAGTCGTTATCATACATAAGTGTCCACAGCTCTTCCTGAACTTTAGCTGGTTTTCGGCTGATTTGTCCGTCAATGTAAATGTCACCATCGATTATCTCTACAGTTTCTCCAGGCCGACCAATTAGTCGCTTAATAAAATTCTCCGGAGGATTAAGGGGATTCTTGAACACTACTACATCCCACTGTTTAGGCTCGAAAAACTGGTAGATGCACTTGAGAACAAGTATTCGGTCGCCGTTGGATATTGGAACAACTCTGCCCCCTGAATCATAATAACCACAACTCGGGCAGCGCGTGACAGGAGCTCTGACAGCACCAACAGCGACAGCTTCACGACCCTGTCTGTACTTTTCCAAATCCGAACCGCTGTCATAACCGTAACCGCATTGCTGACAGCAAAACCGAAAATGGTCGCCCTTAAGTGTGTCCGCCATACTGCCGGTGGGAATCCGGAACGCCTCCAATATAAACGCCCGAACCAGAAACGCCAGTATAAAAGCTGTTATCAGCCATTCGAATGTGTTTGCGACTTCTACTGCCTTGTCTATGTTATGTTCTTTTTGCGAACAGGTTTTCTCACTTTTGCTCATAGACATAAATGTTGACCAAAAAATATATAAAAATGTTGATTATGCAGATAAATCCTCATTCGGTCAATAAACTATTTCCCTCATAAACGGTTTTTTTACGGCCTACCGCCAACCAAACCCGTCTAAGTCGTCTTTGTAACTTCCTGCAATAAAAGAAGTTACATCAATCTTTGGACCGCCTTCGTGCCGTTTCTCTTGTCTCGATAACGTTTAAAGCTGCCGCAGAACCGTAGCGGTTTTAGTTTACTCCACTAACTTTTGTGCGATTTTAACCTCTTTAAAATCTAAAAAATTTTTTGAATAAAAATTGCTTGCTGTATAGAAGTCTCTGCAGTATAGTAATTTGCGGTGTTCCGGCTTTTATTTTTGCTGGCTGGTTTTGTGGTTAAAAATCAGAGTCGATGGCGCGTCGTCATCGGCGAAAAACAGTGCAAAGGTATGTAATGAACCATTGCTTAACTAATGTGAACGTCACGCCAGGCTATCCTATGACGGCTTACCCCGCAGACGGCAGAATCCATCAATCGCTCTTTCTCGAAGTGAGGTAGTATATGTCAACAGTTACAAAGAAAGAACTCATCGACCGAATTGCAGAAAAAACGCAGACAAAAAGAGTTTTAGTTAAACGCATAACTCAGGCGTTTCTAAACGAGATAGTGGAGGAACTGCGTAAGAATAACCGTCTGGAGTTCCGCGACTTCGGCGTCTTCGAAACCAGAATAAGGGCTGCCAGGGTTGCGCAGAATCCGAAAACACTTGAGAGAATTAAAGTTCCTCCGAAAAAAACTGTTAAGTTTAAAATGGGACGCCTGATGAGAGATAGTCTTCATGTAAACGTTGCAAGGTCGGCTGATAAAAAATAATCGTTCTTCTTGAAAAAAGTCGTGCTTCGCAAAAGCCCCCGGGCTTCGCTGAACGCACATGAGTATATTGTAGTATAGTTGTACAGAAGGAGCTTTTGTTATGTCAGAGGGAAAAGTCAAATGGTTCAACACAAGGAAAGGGTACGGCTTCATCTCTGCAGAAGATGGTGCTGATATCTTTGTCCACTACTCAAACATTGCCGCGAATGGCTACAAAACACTCACCGAAGGTGACCCCGTCACTTTCGATGTCGTCAAGGGCGAAAAAGGGCTCAGGGCTGAAAATGTAGTACCAAAATCAGCCGCTCACTCCGGTCCCGCCTCAAAAGCCACACCGGCTCCAAAAAGTAAACCGGCCCCAAAAGCCGAAGAAACCGCGGAATCAGAAGAAGCACCCCAAACAGAAGAGCAGGATACGGAAGCAGAATAAGACTTCCTCTCCCCGCTCTTCACCTGCCCTTAACATTCAGCGTCGCGCAGCGACACCGTCGCCAAAATTTTTTTACTTGCCGCTTATAGGACTTTTTGATATTTAATAGGTATAGGTTGGTGATTATGATTGCTTCAGAAGCCAAATCCGGCTTGGACTGTAACGTCCTTGTCCTGAACAAGCATTATATGGCTGTCCGCATTATCGGCGCCAAGAGGGCCTTCTCTTTGCTGTTTCGCCAGCTTGCCGAGGTCGTTTCTCTCGAGCAGGGCGCATATTCAAACTACAACTTCCAGTCTTGGTGCGAGGTAAGCGAATTCAAGCGTAATTTCGAACCCGATGGCTGCGACTGGGTTTCCACCGTAAACTTCTACGTCGCTGTTCCCCGAATTATCCGCCTGCTCTTCTACGACCGCCTCCCGCGAACCGACGTAAAATTCAACCGCCGCAACATCTTCGCACGCGACAAAAACTCCTGCCAGTATTGCGGCAAACGTTTCCCAACCAGCGAGCTTTCACTCGACCACGTTGTACCTCGCAGTATGGGCGGAAAATCAACCTGGGCAAATATGGTATGCGCCTGCACCAGATGTAATATGATTAAAGGCGGACGTACCCCGAAACAGGCAGGCCTGACTCTCATCCAGAAACCCATCAAACCGAAACACAATCCTCTCGTCCATATCCACCTCGGCCATCCCCGATACAAAAGCTGGAAACAATTCCTCGACCACGCCTACTGGTCCGTCGAGTTGAAATAACAACACTCCCTGTACTTGTGTACCCGCCATAGTAGATGAAATTATTGGCAAGTGCTCTAATGACCTGTCC
>CAZDQP010000054.1:0-15654 GCA_964507485.1 uncultured Pirellulales bacterium
ATTCAGTAATGGTCAAAAGCGATGTCGAGTTAGGCGGCACCGACCAGACCTTTAATAACTTAGTCGGCAGGGACCTGCAGCGGCTGAATGACCAAAAACCACAGGTCGTAATCACGATGCCCATCCTCATCGGACTGGACGGTAAGGAAAAGATGAGCAAATCAAAGGGTAATTACATCGGCGTAACAGACCAGCCGAATGATATGTTCGGCAAGGTGATGAGCATTTCTGATGAGATGATGGAAAATTACTTTACGCTTTTGACTAATCTGTCGGCCGAGAAAGTAAACCAGCTTGTCAATCCCGATAGGACCCATCCGAAAGAAGCAAAAGTTCTTCTGGCTAAAACAATTGTAACTCAGTTTTACGACGAAAAAGTCGCTGAAGCGGCTGCTGCTGAATTTGAAAAGGTGTTCGCCAAAGGCCAACTGCCCGATGAAATCCCAGAAGTCAAAATGTCCTCTGAACCGATTATGGCAAGTAAGCTGCTGGTCGCATCCGGGCTTGTCTCGTCCGGCGGTGAGGCGAAAAGAATGATAAAGCAGGGGGGGGTTGAAATTGACAGAAGTAAAATCAGCGACCCCAATACTATGATTACTCCCGCCGATGGTATGGTCATTCAGGTCGGAAAACGAAAATTCGCAAGGATAAAAGTTTAAAAATAGAAGCTAAAAAGTCTATTTACTTTCCCGCCACTGCCGCGTTATAGTCAGCCACTGGCTGACGTTTTTTTTGGTGACGCCTTCGGATTTCAATTCGGTCCATAACTGGGGTTGTTTTTCAGATGCCCATTTTTTGAGGGACTCCTGAAACTCGCCCATAATTTTCATAGTTTCCTGTGTCGGCTTTGTTTTCTCCTGAATTATTAGCCCGTCCTTGAAGGTTAATTTGTCGTATTCATAGTATAACGCATCTATCCCTGCGGCTTTGAGCCAATCGTTTTGCTCTTTGACCTGATAAGCCGCCGTATTCCCGTTCACTTTAATATCTGTGAACGTTAGATGGGCGTTTAATATGAACTGCTCCTCAATCGGCTTACGCAATTTGTCTTTACCTTCTATGACCATTGGAGTTCCGACTATCTCGAACCTGATATCGTCTGCATAGAATGACATCGTTTTTTCAATATCGTGATTGTTGACGGCTTTTTGGAATTCTTTGACCCGGTCAGCTGTAGTCGGGGCGCAGGATGTTTTAAGCAGTAATGGGAGTACAATGTAAAATACGATAAGTGCTTTGTTGCCGAATCTGCACATTTAATTATCTCCTGTTTTTCTCCGAAATTATAAATCGTTGTTGATTGTATCAAGACCGGGTTTTTTCTGCATTAAAAAAATACGTGCAATCTGCGGAATCCGCGGTTAAAATAAAACTATGAAATTACCTAAACTCCAAAAGCCGGAAAAGTATACCGGCCTGTATATCTTTGACTTCGGCGAGCACACAGGAGTTGGTTTTACCGCCAGGGAAGTCGCCGAGCTTTTCGAAAGTGAAAAGTACAGGGATTGCAAGGCCTATAAAATACACAGGGCATACCCTGATGGAAGACTTGAGCTCAAAGGTGTGCAGGCGGGAATTTTTCAGCTTGAAAGAGGGATGTTCTTTTACGCAGGCAACCTTGAAGCAGCCAGGGGGGATTTCAGGGGTCTGGTTAATTTAGCTGTTAAAACTGCGCCGCCGTCCCGTGCCAAAGCGCACCTGGCTAAATACAATGATAATAAGTTTGTGACAGCTTTAATATATCCCGCCGAATATGGTGACGAAATGAGCTCCTGGCTTCTGGACGGCGGCTATAAAACAACCGGCGCCGCCGAGGCCGGCGTGGAAGCAGTGCAGCAATATTATGATGCGAAGCCGCAGATATTGGAAAGGCATCAGTTATTCGGCAAGTCCGAGTACCATGACCGTACGGGTGAAGAGTTATTAACCGGCTTGAAATTGGCAGTGCAACGGTAATTTGGCGATGACTGATTGTTGCTGATTTTAGAGGTGGTGTTCATATAGTTAAATTAAATGTCTGTTCGTTCTAAGATAAATTCGTTTCTTGGTTTGCTTGCAGGCGGAATATTGTCAATATTCGGCAGGCCGCCGACCAAACCTACTGTGGGTACACTTAGGCAAATGGAATTCAAAACCAGCACACAGCGCTTGGGAGTTCGATTTACAGAAAAAATTCGTCAGGTTTTCAGGTTCAAATGGCTCAGAAAAATTTAGCTCCACACTGTTTTTTACCTGTGGCTGACAGACTTGGGGTCTTTTATGGCGGAGTTTAATATCACACCGCCGCCGGGCAAAGCTCCTGTGCTTAGCGAAAATGCTTTGACAGTATTACAAAGCCGATATCTAATCAGGGACCACGAGGGCAGGTGCGTCGAAACGCCGGCCCAGCTTTTTAGTCGCGTAGCATTGTCCGTGGCTGAGGCCGAGATTCAATACGGGGCGTCAGCCGACGAGGTCAAAAAGTGGCATAAAACATTTTACGACCTGATGGCGCAGCTTGCTTTCCTGCCTAATTCACCAGCCCTGATGAATGCAGGCCGTCGTGGGATGCTCAGCGCCTGCTTTGTGCTGCCGATTGAAGACAGCATAGAAGGGATATTCGAGACAATTAAGCAGACCGCCCTGATTCAAAAAGCAGGCGGCGGTACCGGATTTTCACTTGATAAATTAAGGCCCGCAGGCGACCGTGTCAAGTCCAGCGGCGGAACTACCTCCGGGCCGATAAGTTTTTGGCGAGTCTTCTCCGAGACCACTAATGCGATTCAGCAGGGTGCTTTCCGCCGGGGCGCAAATATGGGTATGATGAGCATCGGGCATCCCGACATACTGAAATTCCTTTATGCGAAACAGAACTTAAAGGCATTCACCAACTTTAATATATCCGTAAAAATCACCGATGCCTGGATGAAAACGCTCACCTCATCCGGGGACTCTCTTCATGTTGTGGAAAATCCCCGCACGCAGCAGCGGTATTTACTGCCGCGCCGAATCGATATTGCGAATTACACTATAGACGATTTGTATAAGCTGAACGGCGAGTCATCGCCGCCTTCAGGTCGGGCAGGTCAATTCTACACCGTCAGCGACATCTGGAAAATGATAATCAAATGCGCCCACAAAACCGGAGAGCCGGGCGTGGCTTTTATCGACCGAATCAACCGTGACAATCCGACACCTTCACTGGGCCGAATAGAAGCGACCAATCCCTGCGGCGAGCAGCCGTTGTTACCTTATGAGGCCTGTACCCTCGGCAGCATTAACCTTGTGAAGTTCGTGGACATGGATCTGCCGAAGGCGGAGATGAATTGGCCGGCGCTGGCAGAAACCGTTAAACTGGCGGTGCGATTTCTGGACAATATTATCGACGTCTGTGATTATCCCGTGAGGAATACCGTTCACATCGCTCAATCTAACCGCAAAATAGGACTTGGTGTTATGGGTTTTGCCGATTGCCTGTTTCTGCTTGGCATACCTTATGATTCGCAACAGGGTATAAAATTCGGCGAAACGGTTATGAAATTTATCAATGAAAATGCACGTCAGGCCAGCAGCGCTCTTGCTGATTTGCGCGGCCCGTTTCCTAACTGGAACATCAGCATCTGGCGGACCGAAAAGAACAAAAAGGTTCGCAATGCTTCAATGACCTGTGTAGCTCCCACCGGTACAATAAGTATAATTTCAGATTGTTCCTGCGGAATTGAGCCGGCTTACTCGCTGGTTTTTACCCGCCAAATATTAAGCGGCTCAAAACTGCTGCAGGTGAATCCGATTTTCAGGCGGATGGCCGAAGAGGGCGGTTATTACAGTAAAAAACTCGAAAAACAGATTGCCAAAACCGGCAGCATTCAGAATATCTCTGAAATTTCCGCCAAAATACGCAAAATCTTCAGGTGCGCCTACGATATTAAGCCCGAGGAACATCTTCAGATGCAGGCCGCTTTTCAACGGCATTGTGACGCAGCAGTCAGCAAGACTATAAATTTACCTCTGAATGCAACTGTTGCGACGGTCGATAAGACCTATAAAATGGCCTACAATCTCGGCTGTAAAGGGATTACGATTTATCGCCGCCGCAGCAGAGATTATGAGCCGATGACTCTTTATTAATCAGGTTTGGCTTCATCGGGCAGGCAAATCCACATTCCAATGAAAAGTACAGAACCTTTATGCGCTGGCTGCGTAAGGTATTATAGGAACAGAAAAAATTGCAGATTTTTTCGGCTAAAGTACGTGTGTTGCTGTTGCCGATAACAAAAAACGGAAAATAGAATTTTTCTCCCCTCCGGAAAACATCGGGTAGCAGGAATTGCTCGATGTTTTCTTTTTTATTTCCTGACGACCTGCTTTAGGTGTTTTTTCCGCAGCATTTTTTATATTTTTTTCCGCTGCCGCAGGGGCAGGGGTCGTTTCGGCCGACTTTCGGGCCTTGAAGCTTAATCTGTTTTACCTTAACTTCTCCCTGTGGTGCTTGGGCGGCCGCACGCTGCTGCTCAGCCATTGCAAACTGGCCCACCTCATCATGGACGGTTTGACTTACATTCCAGATACTCCTTGCTCTGGCGCCAGCTTCCAGGTGCACTTTGAATATAATATCCGTGACCCTGTCTTCAATGGCTTCGAGCATCTCGTTGAACATTCGGAAACCTTCGCGTTTATATTCAATCTTCGGGTCTTTTTCAGCGAACGAGCGCATCCATACGTTACTTTTCAGGTGGTCCATCGAATAGAGATGGTCCTTCCAGGTGCTGTCGTAAATCTGGAGCAGTACATATTTTTCAAGGTCGCTGAGTTCGGCGCGCAAAAACTCTTTCGCTGCTTCAGTCAGTCTCTCTTTGCGTTCAGCTTCGCTGGCAAGGTCATCTTCGCTCAAAGAAGCTTCGAATCGTTCGTTGGCCCAGCTTGTTAATTCGGCAGTGTTTAACCGGGCGATTTTATTATCAAGCTCCTTCTCTAATTGGCCGTTATTAAAACTTTTACTTAATTCCAGCAGCTGCTTATGTAAGACTCCGGGCTTGGTATTTTGTATCTGTTCGGTCGAATAATCAGCGTTGTATTTTTTATTCACCCATTCAGCAAGTGACTCGAATGCATAAACGTTGGGACCCTGGGGACCGTAAACCATATTCATCGCAAATTCAACAGGGTATTCAATCTCCCTTTGTCTGTATTTGGCGGCGGCTTTTTCACTAATCTGCTGATGGATTTGAGATGCGGTTAAGTCTGCTATCTCGGCGGTGTTCAGTTTTATGTCGAATTTGGCCCGTGCCCATTCGGTAAATTTGTGAATGGCAAAATCTTCTTTTAGAAATTCGACCAGTTGTGAGCAGTCTTTCTTGTCGATTTGCTCAGCGGCGGCGTTAATTAACTGCTCTTCAATCTCCTCCGGCTCCTGATGTTTGACTTTACCGGGACTTAAATTAACTTTGAATGCGCTCATCGCCCACTTGCACAAACCCGCGACGTCCCAACTTTGCCGGTCTGAATAATCCTCCAGATACTCCCCCATAGAAAGCGATATCTCGTTGGCGGTGCTGTTTTTTGCCTGGTCCTTAATCAGCTTTTCAATCTCTGCTGCTGAAGCGCCGGCGGTGTCCGATGGCTTCAGGTCAACACCGAAGCTGGTCCTGGCCCATTCGACGATGCATCTCTGGGGATAACCGCCGGCAAGGATAGTGTCGCAATTATTTTTGATGGAGCGGTCTATCATCTCTTCGATAATGTTTTTAAGTCCCTTGCCTGCCAGGATTTTACGTCTGCGTGAATAGAAAATCTTTCTCTGATAGTCCATTACCTCGTCGTATTCGAGCAGACTTTTGCGCGTTTCGTAATTTCGCTCCTCAACTTTCTTCTGTGCCCTTTCAATTCCCTTGCTTATCCGCTTGTGGTAGATTGGCTGTCCCTCTTCCCATCCAATCCAGGAAAGCGCCTTAACAGTCCATTCCGGGGCAAAAATTTGCATCAGGTCGTCATCAAAGCTCAAAAAGAACTGGCTTGAGCCTGCATCACCTTGTCTTCCGCATCGGCCTCGAAGTTGGTTATCAATTCTTCTGGCCTCGTGTCTCTCGGTGCCCAGCACATGCAGTCCTCCAACCCATTTTTGTCCATTGTTTACTTGGAAAACGTGTGCAAGCGGGTCGGTGGATTTGAATGTTATCTCATTGCTACTGGCTTGTTGCCTGATTGTATATATCATTGCATGTCTGTTAGACGGGTCATTTTCTTTTCTTACGACCTCCCAGAGAACATCTGGCCCGAGTTTTATGTCAGTTCCCCGTCCGGCCATATTTGTTGCAATTGTTATATTACCTCGCATATGACCATCCCGGCTCGCGTGCTGCTGGCCTGCTTTGGCTACAATTTCTGCTTCTCTTGCGTGATTTTTGGCGTTTAGAATTTCGTGCGGATATTCTTTTCCGTATCGTTTCTTAAGAGCATTGGATAGCGCTTCATTCTTTTCAATACTTACTGTTCCTACAAGTACCGGTCGACCTGAGCCACTGATGCTGTTTATCTCTTCAACTATTGCGTTAAATTTTTCGTGTATTGATTTGTAAATTACATCATCCTGGTCTTCTCTGATACAGGGTTCGTTAGTTGGTATCACGACCACCTCGAGATCGTAAATCCTCATAAACTCTTCAGCTTCGGTGGCGGCCGTGCCTGTCATCCCTGCTATTTGGCCGTAAAGTTTGAAAAAATTCTGCAGTGTAATTGTCGCCAGTGTTTGTGTTTCTTCCTTTACCGAAACATTCTCTTTCGCTTCTACCGCCTGGTGCAGTCCGTCAGACCACTGCCGCCCGTGCATCAGCCGCCCTGTAAATTCGTCGACGATAATTACCTTCCCGTCCATAACAACGTAGTCTTTTTCCCTCTCAAATGCTACGTGTGCCCGCAGACTCTGTTCCAACAGATGGGGCCAATCCATATTTGAGCCTGTGAAGAATGAGCCCACACCTGCTATTTCCTGCGCCGCCCCTACGCCTTCATGAGTTAGATGAACCGCTTTTCTGTCTGGTTCAACCTCGTAATATTGTGTGACCCCCGCTAACCTGGCTTGTGCGTCTTCGAACTCTCTTTCTGCCTTCTCAATTGCCTTCTGTGCATTTTCGATTCGTTTGTTGTCTTTGTTCTTCTTTGACTCCGCCAGTTCGCCCTCAGCGTTGGCTCGCGCCCGTTCGGAAGAATCGATTTGTTTTTTGATGCGGTCGTAGTTGCTTTGCAGGGAGATTAGTTTTCTTGTTACTTCATCTGCCTTTTTATATCTGGTTACATCGTCAAATGCAGGCCCCGATATAATCAAGGGCGTCCTTGCTTCATCGATTAAAATTGAGTCGACCTCGTCGATTATGGCATATTCAAGCTCGCTCTGGACCATTTGCTCAAGTGACAGTTTCATATTGTCACGAAGATAATCGAAACCGAACTCATTGTTTGTCCCGTATGTTATGTCGCAGCCGTACTGACTTTTCCGCTCATCGCCTGCCGTGTCCATATCCGCCTGTATTGCCCCCACGGTTAATCCAAGGGCTTTATAAATAGGTCCCATCCATTCTGCGTCGCGCTTGGCCAGGTAATCATTGACTGTAACTATATGAACTTTTCTCCCTGTCAGATGAACAAGGTATGCTGCTAAAGTTGCTACCAGTGTTTTGCCTTCGCCCGTTACCATCTCTGCAATTTTGCCGTCGTAGAGAACATTGCCGCCGATAAGCTGCACGTCAAAATGCCGCATCTCGACATTTCGTTTTGCCGCCTCACGAACGACCGCAAATGCTTCAGGGAGGATGTCCTCCGCTTTGGCGCCGGCTTGTAATTTGGCCTTGAACTCAGCCGTTTTCGCTCGCAGACTCTCGTCATCGAGCTTTTGTATCTGCTCTTCGAATCCGCCCGCTTGCCTGGCGACCGCAGAATATGCCTTTACTAATCGCTCGTTGCGGGAGCCGAAAATCTTTAAGAGGATTTTACTTATTTTATCCAGCATCGGAATAAGTATTACAGAATCCCGGAACGATGTCAAGAAAGCCGGCGTTCTGCGTTTTACGTCGAATTTTTCGTGGACTTTCTTTTTAAGTTATCAGGTTTATTCCCGAACCTTCTCTTTAGCAAACGTCCTATTCTGTTTTCTAATAAAAATCCGAATCCTAAAAGCTCGAGTCCTATCAATGCAAGCCACGAGCCCGGCGTAAGAGGAGTAAGCAGGGCCGCGAGGCCAAGAATAATCAATATTACCCCGAGGATTTTTTTCAGGATGGACTTCATCTGCGTTTTTTCGTACGGTTTGCCTTTCTGGATTTTTTTGCCCGTCTGTCTTTCTTTTTCCCCGCAGATGGTCTGACTAACGGCTCGGTAGGAGCAAGATTTAACTGCCGAGCAGGAACATTCACCGAAACTATGCGTACTTTTATCGCCTTGCCTAAATGAATACCTGCACCGGAATGCATTCCCACGACACATTGTGCTTTTTGGTTGTATTTCCAGACATCGCCCTCTAAATCTCCCATTTGGATAAGACCTTCAATGCCGTATTTCCTGGATTGCACAAATACGCCGAAGCTGGTAAGGCCGGTGACCACACAATCGAGTTCGCCACCTATTTTACCGCTCAACATTTGCAGCATCAAAACGGTCTTGAGCTCTTTTTCAGCGTCCTCGGCCCGCTGTTCGGTGAAAGTGATATGTTTACCAATCTCGACCAAGTCCTGTTTGGCTGAAGTATCCTTGGCCAAATCAAGTCGCTTTTGCAAATAATATTCCAAAAGGCGATGCACAAGCAAATCGGCGTATCGGCGTATTGGGCTTGTAAAATGACAATAGTGGATTGATGCTAAGGCAAAGTGACCTATATGCAGCGGAGCATACTGCGCTTTTTCGAAACTTCGCAATACGGCTATGTTCACTGCAAATGAACAGTCTTTGCCTTTGACGGCGGCCAATAAATCCTGTATCGCTCTGCGGTCGGGATTGCGAGGCATACTAAACCCAAACGCTTTGACAAGCTTTGAAAGATTTTGCATACTCAAATTGTCCGGCTCAGGGTGAATCCGCCGCATAAGAGGTATATTGTGTCGGTCGAGAAGCGAAGCGACGGCTTCATTAGCCTCAACCATAAACATCTCGATTATCGTGTGCGGATAGCTGTCATCGGCGGGGTGAGCATCCACGACCCGCCCGGATTTATCCATCACTAATTCTGTCTCCGGCAAATCTAAGTGTATCATTCCGTTTTTTTCTCGCCGTTTCTCAATTGCACGGCTAAGCGATTCCATTTCTTTCAACAATTCAACCACTTCAGGTTTAATTCCTTTGGTGCGGCCTCTTAGGGCCTTGTCCGCCTGTTCGTAGGTCAGACGCTGGGTCGAATTAATAATGCTGTTTGCAAAACTTCGGGCCAGAACATTACCTTGCTGGTCGTAAGTTAAGTACACACTTTTACAAAAGCGTTTTTGTCCCGGCTGGAGACTGCAGATGCCGTTGCTTAAAATCTCCGGTAGCATCGGAATAGTCTTACCCGGCAGATATGCGCTGTTTCCGCGATTTTTCGCCTCAACATCCAGCGGAGAATCTTCCGTCACAAAACAGCTCACATCGGCAATATGAACGCCGAGCACCCGGTTACCTTTTGTGTCTTTCTCTATGCTTATCGCATCGTCGAAGTCTTTTGCGTCCGGCGGGTCAATAGTAATAATCACTTTTGCTGTTATGTCCTCTCGGTTGCCAACCTCTTCTGGTTCTGGATTAAACCCGGCGGCGGCCTCACGGGCCTGCTCGATACAGTCAGCTTCGAATTCACCCGGCAGATGATATTGGTGAATTATCGACTTTATCTCACTTTCGTATCTCCCCGCTCTGCCAAGAACTTCGATAATTACCCCGCGCGCCAGATATTTCTCCGTTGGCCATGTCAATATTTCGACGACCACTTTGTCTTTCTCTCTCGCATTCTTCGCTGTAACATCATCAACACTGATTGGCTCGATGAATCCTTTGCCGTCCGGTTCGAGCATCCATCCTTCAGGCCGTTTCATTAAGGTTCCAACGACCTTATTTTGTGCCCGTTCGAGGACTTCCATCACCTTGCCGCTATACCGCATTTGTCCTGCCCGTTTGCCTTCTTTGACAACTTTTGCTGCAACTATGTCTCCTGTCATTGCGTCAGCTGTTGCGCTCGGCGGTATAAACAAATCACCTTGTGAATTGGCTTCGAGAGGCGTTACAAAACCGAATCCTTTGGGATTTGCTCTGAATGTACCTATAATTTGGCCGGATAACGGCGGCAGCTTGACAAGATTGCCCGCGCCGATAATTACACGCCCCGCTCGGCGCAGTTCATCGAAAGCTGATTTGAACTCCGGATAATCTTCTGAACTTACCCCGAGCGCCTTGGCTAATCGTGCCAGTTTCAACGGTGTATAATCCCGGTGTTTCAAAAATTTAATTATTTGTTCTTTGTAAATCTCGGGCATTTGACCGGCTTATAAAAAAGTAAAAAATCACCTGCATTGCTCAAATGATGTCACATTTTTTGCCTTTGTGTGAGAATATAATTATAGCGTTTCAAAACAAGCAGGGCGGGAGGTACGCAGAAAAGCGCATTCATCAGCCAGATACTGGTTTTAATGCTGATTTTTAAGTTGGAATCTGTGAAAAAAGAAGCAATGAAGCCGGCAGGGCTGTATAAATAAATTATATCACTTTCAAAAATGGCGGATAGAATCAACGGTAGAATTGCATACAAGGCGGCAATGAAACTTAAGAGTAACCCGATTTTGTTGGATACTGGTTTATAAACCACATAAAGTTCCAGCAAAAGAACGAGGAACAAATAGCAGGTCAGAAGAATGAAAATATTGTATATATTTGAGCCGGGTTTCATAGAAGCGTACTCGGCGAAGAAGACAGTTGTTATTGAAGAAATGGCCC
Source organism: uncultured Pirellulales bacterium (assembly GCA_964507485.1). Lineage (GTDB taxonomy): Bacteria > Planctomycetota > Phycisphaerae > Sedimentisphaerales > Anaerobacaceae > CAIYOL01. The sequence continues at coordinate 10,921 of CAZDQP010000054.1, forward strand.
ATATTGCAAATAAACCGATTACTAAGGTTATATTCGAGTATATCACCAAAGGGACAAGCCCTTTTTCCCCGGAATTGCGCCTGCTTTGAATGAACCTGCTGTGTTCGATATATTTGTCGAGATTTCGTAACGAAGCCATGGGGATAATTAAAACTGGTATCAGTGTAACAAGCCAGTAAGAGTAAATTAACTCTGCTTCTTCTTTTGGTATATAAGTGTAATACAAACCGGCTGCTATAAAAGTGTATCCGAGCAGGAACAATAATGCACCTTTTCTGGTAAATAAGGGTTCCTGTTCTTGGGTAAATCTACGGAATATTCCCTTGAAGACCCAGCAACTGAAATATAAGGCTATAAAGGAAATCAGCAGTAGTATAGGTATTTTTATCTTGTAGAAGTATACCGCGTGGCGTTCCAGTTCGTTAATGGAAGATAATGCAACTGTCGCGTTTATCATCATCGGTATCACGAAGAAAACCATAAGCAGTATAAATACTACCGCTGAGCTTTTACTTTTTTTAGCAGGATTAATCGATGACAGTAAGGAAGTTGAATTCGCAAGGATTGTTATTGATATAAATGTCAGAATAATTTGACCCTGTAGGTTTGCATTTATTCCCCCTGCAGATCCAAAATATATCAGGAGAGCTAGGTTGATGGCTCCGAATAAAATAACCACAAGATTTTTTCCGATTAAGATGCCGAGGGCTTTTTTGTGAGCCGGCAGGGGTAGCATCCTGAAAAAATCGAAGGATTTATTTAATATCTCCTCTTTAATTGCTGAGCCGGAATTGTATGCGCCCCAGAGAAAAAGGATTATTATCTGGAAAGTGAGAAATTGGTAATAGAGACTTTTATAGAATTCGGCAATGTCCTTGAAAAAGGTTTGATATTTGTACCCGGAATAATTGAGAAATACTATCAGTAGAACAACACAACTATAGATAGTTACATATATCCAGAATTGCTTGGGACGCATTGTACTGTAGCGATAGCGTTGTATTAACGGATTGTTAAACATCTTTTTCTTTCTTAAGAGATTATTCTTCAGAGGATATTTTCATAAATATATCTTCGAGGTCGGTCTTTTCCTCACAAAAAGCGACTACCTTAATATCATTATTGACCAAATGTGCGTTTAATTCGGCAAGTTCTTCGAGGGATGCGCTTACATCGACAATTATAGTATTATTCTGCACATTGGTTATTGCTGTATTGGGAAATGCTTTTATCAAATTGACGGCTTTGTCACAATTATCCAGTACGGTAATGATAACATTTTTCGGCCCTGCAATTTTTTGTTGAATTTCATCGACTGAGCCGTACAGGATTATCTTACCTTTGTTCATTATCGCGATGTGAGAACATAATCCGGATAGTTCGGTTAATATGTGTGAGGATATAATGGTGGTTTTACCTTCGGTGCTGAGTCTTTTCAACACCTCGCGAAGTTTAATCCTTTGCTTTGGGTCTAAACCTGATGCAGGTTCGTCGAGCAGCAAAACTTCCGGGTCGCGAACAAGCAGCACGCCGACCCCCATTCTTTGAACCATTCCCCTTGAAAGATGCCGTATGAAACTTTTCCTTTTGTCTGCGAGGTCGACGAATTCTAAAGCAGCGTCGATACGTTTGGCTATTAGTTTTGACTCGACCTTGTAAGCTTTTGCAAAGAATTCAAGACATTCTTGAAGGGTAAGGTCATTATAAAGATTGAAAAAATCAGGCAGAAAACCGAGCCGCTGCCGTATTTGTAGATAGTCGTTTCTAAGGTCTTGTCCGAGGATTGTTGCATTGCCATCTGTTGGCCTAAGTAGTGTTGCGAGAATTCTCAGAAGCGTTGTTTTTCCGGCGCCGTTAGGGCCAATGAGACCTACCACCTGGCCTTGCTTGATAGACATGCTAACGTCATTGACGGCCACAAGCGTGCCAAATTCTTTTCTGATTTTGTTTGTTTGCAGAATTTCCATTCACAAGGCGTGAAAAATTATCCTGCTTTCTTTTTAAGATTCTTAATTTTCCTGGCGAGACGCGATTTCTTCCGTGCAGCAGTTCTTTTGTGCATTGTGCTCGTGGCGGCGGTTTTATCCAGTTTGCGGACCACGAGCTGGTATTGTTTACTCGCTGCTTCTGCGTCACCGCTGGCAAGAGCCGACTCAAAATGCTTTATTTGTGTCTTTATTTGGCTCTTGCGAGCACGGTTGATTAATTTTCTTTTGGTATTTTGTCTCACCCTTTTCTTTGCTGATAACGAATGTGCCACTGTAATCTCCTGAAATACTGTTATTTTATTTACAAAATCTTATTCACTGGGATGTATCTGTCCCCTTGCTTCTTAATTTATCTATTTGCTGGCGAATATCTTTGTATGCAAAATCAAGCTGAGCAATCTTGCGATAAATCTCCAGCGCCTTCTCTTCATTACCCTGTTTCTGATGAGAGCGGGCGAGGTTGTAACGTAGTTCCTTGGCGGCACTGTCATCTGTTATCTCGTAGGTCTCTATCGCTCGGGTAAAAACTTCGATTGCGTCTGTGAACCAGCCCTTCATAAAAAAGCAGAGTCCTATTTGGTTCATTGCTGATATCTTATGTCGAGGGTCTCGCTGCGCTTCCTGAAACAAGGGTATTGCCTCGTCATATTTTTTATCACGGACCAATCGAACACCGTAATCGTACTTGGCCCGAAGGTCGGTTGGATAATTTTCCACACAAAGACGGTAATGTTCCAATTCGGTCTCATTTAGCTGTGCCGATAATGCTGTCACCTTTGCCTTGGCTTGCTCATCACTGGAGTCGGCCTCAAGAGCACTTTCTGCTTCTCTTAGCTTGCGCTTGAGTTGTTTTATTCTTAACTGACCTGCCCGTTGTTTAAAACTGAAGTCCTTCTTTGTCTTGTATGTGTTTTCCAGAAGCTGTATTGCCTCATTTTCATTTTTGTCGTTCCGCAAATCTGACAGGGCTTCTGCCAGATTAAATATATTTATCGGCAGATTTGGGTCTTTCGCAATCGCTTTCCTCGCTTCCCTGACCGCAGAGTTAAGGTAATTGTCAGTCTTGATTACGCTTTCCTGGGCTTGAAGTTTTTCCTGGCCTTCACGATCCTTTATAGATTGTCTGAAATCACCTTCCTGGTCGTACTTGCCTTTGGAAACAGTCAGTTCTGCTGAGAGACGTTGGAACTCATCTGCTAATTCTGCGTCATCTGGTCTAAGTCTGCAGCAGCGCATACTCGCAGCAATCGCCTTATCGAGTTCACCGAGGGCCTCGTATGAATCTTTTAATAGTACGTATGTTTGTAAAGATGGTTTTTGGGCGGCATTATTTGCCTGGAATATAAAATTGGCAATCCAGCTTGCTGTTTTTTTATAACCGCCTGCTACCGCCGCTTTCAACATCGCCTCGGCATACGGCAGATGGTCGGGTTCCTTGGCAAAAAGATATTCGGCATTGAGCATTTGCTCAAGGGCTGTCTTGCCTCCAAGATGTTTTACTCTTTCCATCATCGAGGGCTTTTTGCCTCCTTTTCCCTGACGGTGAAGAGCCATCTCGCAAAGCGGTATATGTCCTTCTTGAAGCGCATCAGGGGCGCAGCGCAACCCCTCAAGATACATATCGATAGCATAATCAAAATTATTTGATTCCGCCGCAGTTCCGGCTCTTTCGAAGAAGGCCTTGGCTTTGGCCAGTAACTGACTATTATCTTCCTCTGCCGTACTCTCTGGCTGACTGCCTACGATGTTTTCCATGCGGCTGTCGCCCTCCTTTGTAACATCCTTTTCTGTGTTCTTTTCTCGTGATTCAGCCAGTCTTGATAAAAGGTTTTTAAACTCACTAACCAGAGCTGAATCACCGGGTTTGACTCTGATGGCGCTGCGGCAAGCAGATGCCGCTCTGTCTAATTGGCCGATGGCTGCGTATGAATCTCTTAATAAAAGATATATTGATAAAGATGGTTTTTTGGCATTATTATTTGCTAAGAACATCAAATCGGCAATCCATTTGGCTGTTTCCTTATAACCGCCTGCTACCGCGGCCTTTAGTATCACCTCAGCGTATGGCAAATGGCTGGGATTTTTTGCGAGTAGGTATTCAGCCCCGAGCATCTGCTCAAGAGATGTTTCACCTTTCAGTCGTTTCGCTGCTTCTTCCGCCGATGGCTTTGCCCCGCCTTTTCTCTCACGGTCAAGTGCCAGTTCGCGAAGCCTTATATGGCCGTCCTGTACCGCATCCGGTACGCACCGAAGCCCCTCAATATACATATCGATAGCGTAATCAAAGTCGTCTCTTTCAGAGGCGTCCCGAGCTCTTTCAAAAAAATCCTTGGCTTTTGCCAGTACTTGACTAATATCTTTTTCCGGCATAAATTTTAACCGACTCCCTTTTTTCGACGCGGTTTTAAAACCCTCATCCTAACTTTTAGCTCAAATTTGTCAACAAATAAATACTTGTATAAAAAGTAAGGTTGTGCTATAAGAAACTCGCTCCATTTTGCAATATTCTGTAAAATGAAGGCCTGAACTCGAAAACAATCGGAACAGAACGGTCTAAGGAGAAACGAAATTATGGCAACCGCTCTCGAACGTTATGACCCGCAGATTTATGAACTTATAAGACAGGAAAAAGCGCGGCAAAGTGCCTGTGTTCGGCTTATCCCTTCCGAAAACTATGTATCTAGAGCAGTGATGGAAGCCAGCGGAAGCTGTCTTACAAATAAATACTCCGAAGGTTATCCCGGCA
>CAZDQP010000055.1:0-15280 GCA_964507485.1 uncultured Pirellulales bacterium
AAAGTATGCTGTGTATATAAAAAGGGAGACAAGGGCTTTTTTTCTACATTGCTTTTCATCGCCCGTCTCCCCTGTTGCGATATTTCTTTATTCGGCTAATCTGCCTTGTATTGGTTTTAGCGAAACCGCCATCGCAACGTTAATACTATACCAAAAAACACAAGCTGCGTCAATAGAAAATGTTGTCGGCCTCGTGAGTCTTTTTCTCGAAACCGCTGCGGCGAAGCCCTTACAATGGGTAATATTGAGGTTTATCAGCAAGAAAGCGTAAAATTTCCACAATTAGGCAGTTTATTTGCATGGCAACAGAATGGTTACAATGGTTCCGTTGCCAGGTCGGCTTTTAATGTTCAACGAACCGCCATTCAATTGTATTAGTCGGGCAGCGTGGGCAAGCCCCATACCTCGTTTTCTCCCTGCAGGTTGATTAGAGAAGAATGGATAAGTTGCTTTTTTGAGAGTTTCCGTATCCATACCATAGCCCAAGTCCGCAATCGTCAATCTCACAAAGTCGCCGCTTTTATCAACTGATGCGGTAATCTTTACTGCACCTGTGCTGTCAGCATATGACTCGACAGAATTGGAAATGACATTTGCAATTGCCGATGCAATCTGAGCCGAATCCACAAAGACACTCTTAATATCGCCAGCGACCTCAATTCGGACATCAATGTGTTCCACGCCCGTTTTCAATGAGGCCAACTGTATAGCTTCATCGAGTATCTGTTTATTATCTGTCCGAGTCGGCCGGGGCTGCGGCGGGCTGGCGAAAGCCATCAAGTCATCAATAATGGCAGATATTTCAGCGGCGTTTTGCTGTATTTGCCTTAGTGTATGCTTTTTATCTGATTCAGCTTCACTATCGGCGAGCATTTGCGCCCTGCCTGATATGACCGAGAGGGGATTGTTTAGCTCGTGTGCTGCGCCTGCAGCCATTTCAGCCAACGCGTTCAGAGCTTCGTCGGAAAGCTTTGGTTTAGCCATCTTCGGCTGTGTGTAAACGGACTCAGCCAGCGGTTGTACAAGCTTCTCTGCCAGTCGTTGCTGGTTGGCAGAGACAAGTGCCGTTTCTAACACAGTAGCTGCAATTGAAGCAGATGACCTGAACTTTTCCTCAAACAGTTCCCTTTCTGCTGAGTAGTGGAGTTCAAAAACAATCGCTCCGATTGCTTCATTACCAGAGAGCAAGGGTACTAACTTTGTGTGGTCTAGGTCAAACTCGACATCTAATTGTTTAAACAGCCAATCATTATAGTCCCGAGCATTAAGGATTGCGAAGCTATTTTTAATCGCTTGTGGTATCGCAGGTTTTTCATCTGGAGCGTTAAGCATAATGGCTTTCTTTTTCGACGGACTTTCTATGACAACAGCTTTGAGGAACTTCGAATTAGCCGTGGCGGTTAGATATAGACAAACCAGACCGGTTTGGTAAAACTTTTGCCAGCGGAAGGCAAAGTTTTCGGCTATATCTATCGGGTCAGCGTTTGAATCTACGCTCAGCAGAAATTCTTTTATAAACTCAAAATGGCTTAAATCGGTCTGCAGATGACGATTTTCTAATGCCAGCGCCGTGTGCTTTTGTGCTAACTGGGCAGTTGCAGCGTGGACGGCGTTGCAGTAATCGTCGGCAGTAATTGGGGAATCAAGACCTAAAGCTTCGGATTTTTTAGCGACTTTCTCTTCCAGATTTCTACAGATTTGCTCCAATTGGTCGTTGTTTATTTCCAGTATCTGTGCTATTTTTTCTATTGAATCAGGGGTATCAAAACTGCCCGATTGGCCGATATGACACTGCCGTGCGATTAAATCAGCTAACTGAATTACCTGTGCGATTTTTGCTTCGGGTATACTCTGAGAGATTATATTAACGTTGCTGTGATGAAGCCAGATTGCGAGTGTAATTTGGTTTGGCAGGTGCCATTTTACTGCGAGTCGTTTTCCGAGTATTGTATGGTCCAGTCCAAGATATTTTTGCTCAAGCGTCCAGGAGCAGGATTGTATCGATTCTGCCTTCTCGACGATGCCAGCAAAACTTCTCGGCATTGTCTCATCGAGCGCGAGCTTTCCGATATCATGCAGCAAGCCAGCCGAATATGCCAACTGCGAATTCATTTGGGGTGATATGATTTCTGCGATGTCTTCGGCACAACAGGCTACGGCAATGCAGTGTACTATGAGTTGCTTTCTAAACAATACTCTACGTTCATCCCGGGTAAAGGCGGGGTAGATTTTGACAGACAAAACGGCTTGGCGAACAGCATGGGCAGGCAACTCGTTAATCACCCGGCGAACAGAGAAGTACTCATCGGGGCGTCTTAAGCCCTGCTTGTGAATAAGAGGAAAGATTCCGGCGGTAAGTACAGGGTCTGATTCAATTATTTCAGCCAGAGCTGAGGGCTGGCCTTGTGAGAGATGTGAAAGAAAGCGTGCAGCGATACAGGGTAGTGTCGCAAGGGAGTTGAGCCGATGAATAACAAGTTCTATCTGATTGGCAACTGTCGGGTCAGTGATTTTTTCCGGCATTTGGTTATATCCTCGTACTTTGCTGTCAATATTCAATCGCTAACCCGTAATCACCAATGACCCCGTTCATTTTTATTAACCGTTATACTTTATTTCATTTGTAAAACGGAGGTGATTTTGCCAGTGAGTTTACCAATGTCAAATGGTTTTTTAATGAAGTCCTCGGCGCCGAATTTTAACAGCTGGTCAATTTCGTCTCTTTTTACGACGCCACTTACAATAATAATCTTAATGTTTTCGAATTCGGGATTTTTTCTTATTGTTTGGCAGACGACGCTGCCATTAACATCCGGCAACATATAATCGAGCAATATCAGGTCTGGGCGGAACACCTGAGTCGATATTCCAGCTTCGTAGCCGCTAGATGCGGTTTTGGTTTCGAACCTTCCATCTCGTACAAGGACGTCGACTATAAGATCGATGATTTCGGCGTCGTCATCGACGATGAGGATTTTCTTTCTGCCAGACTCGAGATTTTCGAGCGGAACATTGTTTTCTTTCATGAATTTAATGAGCTTCTGACGTGGAATCCTGCGGAATTTCGAGCCTGGAATGCGGAAACCTTCTATCTTACCAGCATCAAAACACCTGATAATTGTTTGCTGGCTGACCTTGCAAATATTGGCGACATCGCCGGTTGTAAAAAGTTCTTGCATTCCTTCTCCTCCTCTTTTTTGCCCAGATTTTGCTGGCATAAAGCCTCTCTAAACTGCCTTATTATCCTAATTTAACTATGATATTACAAGTTTGTCAAGGATAAAAAGTATTGAAAAACCCGATTTTAATTATGAAAGTCCATATATTATAAGCCTTCGCAAATAATAAGGCGAGTTTGGGGGTGTTAATATAGATAAAAAGGTGCTAAGAAATTAGAGTATATTTTACAAAATGGGTAAAATAGGCAAAATAGGGCAATTTTCATATTTCCCATGACTGTCTACTTGCTAAATTGTGGAAAAGGATTCCTCGCCGCAATAAGGCTAACCGCTTAGCCGAAGTTGTAGTGTTTTTTAACAGCTTCGGTGACGCGCCAAGTGCATTCAAGGCCATTTGGGAAAATTACGAGGTCGCCCGGGCCGAAACTTACAGAATCAGAGCCGTCTGTTACAGTTACTTTCCCTTTTAACATAAGACAGGTTTCTTTTTCTGTGTAGGTCCAGTCAAAGGTACTGGGTTCACACTGCCAGATGGGCCAAGTTTTGCAAGTAGTCGCCTCGGCTTCCGAGGGTTTTTTGACGATGACATCTTTTATGGTTGGCATATTGTTCTCCTTAGTCTTTCATTTCTATTATTAGTAAGTATAATTATGGCTCGCAAAAAATGAAAGAGAAAAGTCGCAGAGAAAATAGATTTGAAAAGCTAAAAAAGTTATGGAACAGAAGCAGTTGGAGAAATTCAGGGTTTGGTTTTGCGATTACGTGGCCGGCTTTTATGATGAAGATGAGTTTGTAAATGCCAATTTGAAACTGAAAAAGGAGCACAGCCAGCGAGTCTGTGAGGAGATGAAGTATTTGACTGAAGAGTTGTGCCTTTCAGATAATCAAAAGTGGATAGCCGACGTGATAGCACTTTTTCACGATATCGGGCGGTTTGAGCAGTTTGTTAAATACCGAACGTATAATGACCCCAGAAGCGTGAATCATTGTCTTTTGGGCGTAGGGGTGCTTCGCCGCGAGAAGGTGCTTGAGCAGGTGGAAAAAGGCGAAAGGGAGTTGATAGAGCGGGCGATTGAATATCACGGCGCCAGGGAATTACCCTGTGCTTTAGCAGGGGAGAGTCTACTGTTTTCGAGATTGATACGGGATGCTGATAAAGTAGATATATTTTATGTGGTGTTGGAATACTACAAACAATACAGAGACAACCCTGAGGAGTTTATGCTGGAACTTGAATATCCAGATGAGCCGGGATATTCTGCCGAAGTGATTGAAGATATTTTGAGCGGCAGACGTATAGATTACGGAAAACTGCGAACACTGAATGATATGAAGCTCTGTCAGCTAGGATGGGTTTATGACGTGAATTTTACAGCGACGCTGAAACGAATAGAGCACCGTGGTTTTTTGGAAAAAATATTTGATTTTCTGCCGGAGACCGAGGATATTAGCAAAGTGCGGAAGAAAATATTTGAGTACGTTGGTTTAAGGATAAAGCAGGGTGAGTAGAATTTGTAAGGAGTTATTATGAAGAAGGTTCTGCAGACGAATATAGCGGGCTTGGAGCCGATAAGAGGCAAAGTCCGTGACATATACGATTTGGGCGATAAGTTGCTGATAGTTGCGACCGACCGGATAAGCGCCTTCGATGTAGTTATGGCGAACGGCATACCTTATAAAGGTACTATCCTGACGCGGATTTCGAAATTCTGGTTTGATTTTTTGCGTAGCGATGTTGACCATCACCTGCTTAGCAGCAGAGTAAGTGAGTACCCGGAACCTTTTTGCAATTTCGAGGGTGAATTAGCGGGACGGAGTATGCTGGTAAAGAAGGTGAAGGTTCTGCCGATAGAGTGCGTTGTGCGTGGATACTTGGCCGGTTCGGGCTGGAAGGAATATAAGAAAAGTGGCACAATTTGCGGACAGAAGATACAGCCCGGTTTGCTTCAATGCGAGAAACTGCCGGAGCCTGTTTTTACGCCGGCAACCAAGGCGGAGAGAGGGACACATGATGAGAATATCAGCTTTGAGAGGTGCGTGGAAATTCTCGGTGCCGAGCGAGCTGAATTCGTGCATGATAGCAGCATAATGATTTTTGAAAGAGCAAGTGAGCATGCCGAAAAGAGGGGGATTATTTTGGCTGATACAAAGTTTGAATGGGGCGTTGCCAGCGGGAAGATTATTCTGATTGACGAAGTTTTGACGCCGGATTCTTCAAGGTTTTGGCCGGCAGATAAATACGAGGCTGGCAGGGATCAGGAGAGCTTTGATAAGCAGTTTGTCCGCAATTACTTAGAGAGTATAAACTTTGACAAATCCGGGCCGGGTGTGGAGTTGCCAGATGATATTTGCAAAAAGACGAGCCAGAAGTACATTGATGCATACGAGAAACTGACCGGCAAAAGGTTCGAGTTCGGCGTATAAAAGCTATGCTAAGGCCTTTGACAGATCAAATAGGCGAAAAGTAAGATAGTGACAGCCACCAGAAACTGGTGGCTGTTTTTTTAGAAAAGCTTTACACAAGATTTACTCTCGGGGGTTATTATTATATGAATTGGACGAGTTGTACTGTTAACTAAGATTAGAGCACGGTGATAATGAAGTACGCAAAGCGAGTGGAGTTCTTTAGACAATTTAGAACGCGATATTCAGGATTTCTGACATCTGTTTTGTGGAAGCTTGCCGGAGACAGGGAGCTTTTCGTCGAGGCGATGCAGTATGCACTATTAGGGATGTGGCAAAATGTCGAGAAGCTCAACGGCAAAAAGGCGGGCGCGTATATTTACCGGATTGCACTAACGGCCAATTCGAAGGCGTGGCGAAACAGAATCGGCAAGAACGGGCAAATCAGCCAAGGGCAAGCGAGTATCGAAGAAGATCCGTCAGAGTTGGTTGGTGAGAGTGAGTTAGCTATGATGGTAAGACGGACGATAGCAAAGCTTCCAGCCAAGCAGAGCAAAGCTATAGTGATGCGATACCTGGAACAACAGAATTATAAAGATATTTCTTTGGAACTGGGCTGTACGGAGGCTGGTGCGAGATCAAATGTATCCAAAGCGGTCGCCACTTTGAAAAAGAAGTTGGCGAGCTTAAGAGAACAGGTGAGATTAAGATGAACAGAGAAAATATTGAAGAAATTTTAAAGGAAATGGGTAGTGAAAATGTCCCGGCTGATGTGCATGAAATTGCGGAAGAAACGATGAGGGATTTTGTCGAGGTACGAACAAGGCAGCCGAGATATTATGTTTTATGGGAGAGTATTATGAGAAACAAAATGATAAGATTTGCCGCTGCTGCTGTGATAATTGTAGCAGTAATAGTAGGCATACATCAATTCGGTGGTTCAATCGAAAGTGTCGCATGGGCACAGGTTTTAGACAATATCAGGCGGGTGCCGGCATTTGCATATCAGATGAAGCTGGATATGAAAGATATGCCCGGCATGCAGGAGAGGGGAACTATGAAGATGGAGGCGGAAGTCATGATTTCACAGGATTACGGTATGCGGGTGAACGCCAGTGTGGATGGAAAACCAGCAGCACAAGTATATGTTCTTCCGGCACAAGGTCTGCTTTATTCAGTCGGAGTTGAAGAGAAGCAATACATGCGAGTGAATTTGACCGACGAGCTTCTCGAGCAGGTGCAAAAGGACAACGGTGACCCGCGAAGAGTAGTCGAAGAGTTCATGAAATATGAGTATACAGAATTAGGCCGTGATACAATTGATGGGATTGAGGTTGAGGGCATCGAATCGAAAGACCCTGGGATTGCCGGTGGCATACTCGGTGATGTGACAGGGAGGCTTTGGTGCGCTGTCGAGAATGGTTTGCCGGTCAGACTGGAGGTGGAGGCTTATTCCGAGGATGGCACGAAGGTTATGGATATGGTCCAGAATGGATATACTTGGGACCTCAATGTTGACATTTCTGAGTTTGAGCCCAATATACCCGATGATTATAAGCTACTTGCTGAACTGGAATTGTCAGCAGGCGAGAAGAGCGTCGTGGAGGGCATTCAATTTTTTGCTGAACTTACCGGCGGCAGATATCCAAGCGAGCTTTCGGCTCTAATCATGGTGCAAGAGCTGCGAAAGCTGCAGGGTGCAATGGCGGAGCGATTTGGCGGTTCACCAGATGAAAGCACACGCCAAGAGGTAATGCAGAAGCTGATTAATCTACAGATGGCTGGTACGTTCTATGCAACATTAGTCAGTGAGAATAAAGACCCCGCATACTATGGAGCCAAGGTGACGGATGAATTTCCTCACGCAGTACTGATGCGATGGAAAACAGACGGCGGCAACTATAGGGTGATATTTGCAGACTTGACGGTAAGAGAGGTTTCGCCTGAGGAACTAGTCGAACTTGAGTCTGCTCCACTTAACATCGAACCGTTTGCAATCAAGCCCCAACCGGCCGACGGGGATGGAGGCGTCCGAGTTTCTGAACTTCAACTTAGCTGGATGCCCGGCGCATACGTAACCGAGCACAGGGTGTATTTCGGCACTAATGCAGATAATCTGTCGTTACTAACAGAGGTTTCAGATTCCTGTTCAACCTTGGCACCTGCTTTGCGGAGGCAGGCGTCTTATTACTGGCGTGTTGATGAGGTTCAGCCCGATGGTTCTGTCGTAACAGGTGATGTCTGGAGTTTCAATACCGGCAGGCTGGTCGCCTGGTGGAAGCTTGATGAAAGTACGGATGGTGTAGCCATTGATTGGAGCGGTAATGGTAACGATGGTAATCTTGTTGGCGATACAAGCCAGACATCTGGAATAATCGGTGGCGCCTTTCAGTTCGACGGGGATGGCGACTATGTGGACATTGGGAGTTCCCCAGCCTTAAATATCACCAATCAAATTACAGTCAGCGCATGGATAAGGGTTGATATATTCGATAGTAACTATCAAGCGATAGTTACCAAGGGAGACAGCGCATGGAGGCTTCAAAGGGACGAAGGAAACAGTAATCTGGAATTTGCCTGCAGCGGTGTTGATGTTCCAGGTGCGGAATGGTCAGGTATCTTTGGGAGTACAGATGTGAATGAAGGTCAATGGCACCATGCTGCGGGAGTTTACGACGGGAATATGATGTACTTGTACGTAGACGGGGAGCTTGACGCTTCATCTAAAGCTTGCGGTACAATACGAATAAATGATGAACCGGTCTACATTGGTGAGAACGCAGAGAGACCGGGTCGTTATTGGAATGGTTTGATTGATGATGTTCAAATTTACAACTATGCTCTTACTGCTGATGAGATAACAGCAATCTATGAAAGAAGAACAGCTGTCACGGGGCATTAGAAAACCTGTGATCTTAAGCATAAGATGATAAAAGCCGAGTTGGCGGACTCGGCTTTTTTTATGCGTTTTAAGGATAAATTCGGTGGTTCTTTAGTGTTTTTTTATGTCGCAAAGATGGCAGATTCGGCACTATATTGTGAGAGCATAAGTCCTTAGGTTTTTTTCGAGATATTGAAATGTCTGAGACTGACAAATTTTACATTGAGCGTTGTTTGGATGGCCATCCAGATGATTTTCGGTACCTTGTGCGGCGTTATCAAGCGGTTTTGCTTGCCAATCTGGCTGGTAAATTAGGTAGCAGGGACCGAGCAGATGAGGCAGCCCAGGAGGCCTTTGTCAGGGCATATTTCAATATGAGTAAATTGAAAAAGCAAGAAGCGTTTTTTTCTTGGCTACTTGGTATCGCCGACCGTGTTGCTAAAGAGCAGCAGAGGAAAGAACAACTCCAGAACCGGCGTGAAATCGTTCGGTCATTTTCTGAAGAATCTAGCGGGATGGAACTCTCAGAGGATTATGCTCTCGAAGCGGCGATAGCCGAACTTCCGGAGGCTTATAGAAAAGTTGTTCTGCTGCGGTATTACGGTGAGCACTCGTGTAACCAGATAGCAGAGCGGCTTGATATGCCTCTCGGAACGGTTACGAAGACGTTGTCCCGTGCGTATGCTATGTTGCGAAACTCTTTACAGCAGCATAGAAAATTATGAGGTGTAAAATGAACTGTGCAGAATCTAAAGAATTAATGGCTGCTTATATTGAGGGCCTCCTGGATGAGAAGGATAAGCAGTCGGTCGCTGAGCACCTTAAGGACTGTGCATCTTGTCGTGCGGAATTAAAAGAGATTAATAATCTTCGCGACCGCCTTGTTAAAAACGGTAAGGTTCTTGGCAGGGGCGATTTTGAAAACGCGGTTCTGGACCGAATCATCCGCGAGCAAAACGTCAGACTTAAAGCAGCCACTCAGATTAGCGCAGGTCTAAAGACGTGGAGAATAATCATGAGAAGCAGAATAACAAAATTAGCCGCTGCGGCGGTGATAATTATAGCTGTCTTTGTAAGTTTATATCAAACTAGCAGTTCGATGGAAAGCGTAGCCTTTGCAGATGTGGTCCACTCTGTCCTACTGGCAAACACAGCCACTTTTGACATTGTTTTAGAAAGAGAAATCCAGCCGTTACAAAGATCCCGCTTGCTTTGTATGGCGCCTGGGCACATCAGGCAAGAAAAGCCTGATGGTACAGTTCACATTGTTGACTACAACAGGCAGGAAGTAGTTACTCTCGATACAGAGAAAATGACAGCAAAACTCACAAAACTGGAGCCCCTGCAGGACGCTGCCGTCTCTGATGTCCTCGGTGAATTACAGCAGCGGGTCAAATTGGCTACAAGTCTTAGCGATGATTCTGTTGAAGTACTTGGACGCAGGCTCGTCGATGGCCGGGAAGCTATTGGTTTTAGGGTACAGCTTGCCGGTGTAAGTAACGAAGTCATAGGTTGGCACGGAAAAGGAACCTTTACTGTTTGGGCCGACCCTAATGCCAGAATTCCAATCCGATTGGAATGGTACAGCGATGAGTTCGGCGGTATAAACACCATCGCTACAAACATACATCTCGATCCTGACCTTGATGAGTCACTTTTTAGTATGGAAATACCACAGGGTTATACCTTAATACAAGAGACCAAAAGGCAGGAAACTATATTGCTGCCAGAGTTCACCACTAGCGAAGAGAAGATAGTAAATGCTCTTCGAAACTGGACGCTTCTCAGTGGAGGTGTTTTTCCTTCGTCTTTAGACTTTGATGCCATTAAGGATATTGATCCGAATGTTGACACATCCTTTATCCAGAAAGACTGGAAAGGCTTTGAAGGTGCGATTCACTTTTCTACGCCTTATGCGACGTTTAAAGACAATCCACCATTTTCTCAAGAAGAGGTGGACCGATGTCTTGACAGTGTTTTATTCGTCATCTTTGGCGGGATTCAGGAGACTATTGCTGAAGTGAGTGATTGGCAGTACTCCGGCCAGGGTGTAAAATTTGGTAATGCCGACAGAGCAATATTCTGGTATCAGCCGAAAGGTTCTAAAACTTACCGTGTGATTTACGGCGATTTGACTGTCGAGGACGTAGAAGCCGACCAGTTGCCGAAGTAGTAGTTCAGATAGCTTTTGTAAAGGCCGGGCTGTTTGACCCGGCTTTTTTATGCGCATGTTGTTGAAACTGGCAGAAAAATCGTATTTCACCTATACTAAAACAGGCGGCTCAGTTGTTATATAAGTGAAAATCAATTGGTTTGGTTATGGAAAGCGACTTTGATGCTGCAAGACAAAGTACTTATATGGAAGTTTAACCGCGGCGAAAAAGGGGCCCTGCGGGATATCTATGAAAGGTACAAAGATGACCTAGTAACGTTAGCAACTGTTCTGCTAACCGATGCAGGTTCTGCTGAGGATGTTGTTCATGATGTTTTTGTGAGCTTTCTTAAATCTGCTGAAAGATTTCGACTTACCGGAAGTTTGAAAGGTTACCTGGCAACGTGTGTTGCTAATAACGCTCGCAACAGAAACAAGGCAAGGCAAAAACAGGCAAGTTACGGTTTGAATGAAACAGATGCGACGCTATCGGGTTCAAACAATCCTGATACTGCAACGATATTCGGTGAAGAGCTGCGCCAATTAAGCGCGGCACTTGCACAGCTTCCATATGAGCAGCGAGAGGTTTTACTTATGCATTTATACGGTGATTTGAAATTCAGAACTATCGCGAGGTCGCTGGGCGTTTCAATTAACACAGTTCAAGGCAGGTACCGATACGCATTAGATAAACTGCGGTCAATGTTAAATGGTGAGGTGAAAAGATGAAACCGAAAGATGATATACACAAGCTTATTAAAAAGATGCAAATAAAGGCCAGCGCCGAGCTGGATAGAAAAGTTCATAACGACATTTCTTCGGCGACGGCCGAATCAGCGGTTTGGCCGAATACGTGGAGAATGAAACTGGCTGTTGCGGCGGCCGTTACCATTGCTTTCGGTATCGGCTTTTTCATCGGCCAACAGTCAAAACCAAAACAGTCGGCAAATTACCCTGTAAATGTCGCCGGTTACACACCGGCAGTTCAGAAAGCTAAAGATAGTTTCTGGCGGCAGAAGGCAATGGCTGCGATGCAGCCGAGACCTTATGCGGAAAGCCAGTTCGACAAAACCAGTTTGCTTGACGCTTACAAACAATACTTAAAGGAGAAACATTATGACTAAGAGAAAAATCATCAATTTCTTGCTTGTCGTTTCATACATCGCCGCACTTTTTATTATTGGGTGCATACCCGAAGACTCGCTGCAATGGTCGCAGGACGGCTCTATAGGCATTTACAGCAAAAAAGGTGCGCTGTTTCTCGTCGACGGTAATACCGGTTCTTTGACACAAATCGCCCCGGAGAAAAGCACAACACTCTGGCCTGCCATATCCCCCGACGGCAGGTTTATTGCCTACGGGCAGAAAGTTCCTGTCGAAAACTTAGCTGATGCTCTAAGTATTCTGCCGCAGAATCAAATCAAGATGCTTGAAACCCACGCTGCTATAATAAAAGAGAACATACAAAAGATGACCAGTGGAGACATATTTTCTGATAAAGTATTGAAATCGTATAATGAGGAATACCGCAGTTGGATTTTTCATTATCTCTTCAAAAAGCTCGACGATGATGAGGCAATTACCAAAAAGCTGGGGACAATGGCTGTTGAAAAGGCCCTTAAAAAACCGTTGAATTATTACAGGCTGATTTTGATCTCATCGGATAGCTTAGATAAGAAAACCGTGGTTGCTACGAGTATCCAGAACGTATGGAAAATTTCGTTTTCGCCTGATGCCAAACTTATAGCTTACGTCACGAACCGTATCAAGGGCGACCCATTCGAATTCGGTTTCGACCTGTATATCGCTTCACCATCGCAACAGATACCGGCAGCGTTCGTTGCCCAGGCCGTAGCAATCGGTTATGATTTCCGGCCGGATGGCCGAGCCATAGCTTACCTCAAGCCGGAAAAGGAATATTTCAAAGACCAGGATATGATTATCGGCTCACTCGTAGAGAAAACTGTCGCCGATGCAAATGGGAAACTTATCATAGAGCCTGTCGACCCTGAAAAAGAAACCATATTCGCCACGCACAAATGCACAGGTCCTGCAAAGGAACTCGCCGGGGTCCTGTATTATTCCTGGATGTTTGTAGACTACGCACTTGACGGCCGAATCTTTTTCTCAACAGCTAAAATATCACTGCCTTCAAGCAAAATAGATGAAGAGAGAGGTTCTCTTTTTTGCTACGACTTCTTAACTGGCGCCGTAAGTGAAATACTGCCGCAGACAGCTATTGATTTTACGCAAAGCAATTTCTATCTTTTCGCTCCTTCACAAGACTGCCGAAAAATCCTTCTGCCGGGCAATAAAAATACACTCGGCATATATGCCCTCGGCGAAGGCCTCGAACTTTCGAAGGTTCTTATCGACGAAAAAGAATCCTTCGGAGATGACTCGCCGCCTGAACTTATTTCACAGTGGAAGGGCGAAGATAAGATTTCCTGCCTTGTTGCTGGAAACTCTCACTACCTGGCCGATGACCCGAACACTGTTAGCGGGCGAAAGGAAGTAGTTATTATCGATACCGACGGAAAACTCGTGCAGATTCTAAGTAAAGATTGGCCAGATGAGCTGCTTGATTACTGATTGCAGGTGCTCATTCGTCCGGCCACGTTAATAACACCGGAAGAAGGAGAAAGGTTATGGATATAAATATACTCAAGGCGTTCTTTTTATGGTGCACCATTATTAACGGGGCAATGCGGCTTTTCATACACGTGATGCGCATCTTTGCCGACGATTGGGCCTACTCTGTTCACAACAAATTGTTCCATGTCTCCAGGGAAACTTACAACACGATGATTTACTCGTTTGTTATGTTCTATAAGATTTTATGGATTGTCTTCAATCTCGTCCCCTGGATCGTTCTGCTAATCATTGCTTAATTCGAGACGGCTTTACAAATTCCACGCTTTTGCGAAGGCCTTGAAGCTGCGGTCGTAAGTCTTCTCGACATCATCGGGGAAACAGCAGGCTGGAAGCTGTCTGCTTGAGAGGTGATAGCTTATACATTCGCAGCATATACCTTTTTTGCTGCAGCCCGAATATGAGCAGTTACAGTTTTTAAGATTCTTCTCTTTTTTGCATTCCATATTAAACCCAGTCTTCTTTTAAAAAAATTTACCTCTGCTGTCATGAAGAAATTGTAATTAAATGTCAGGTGAAATGCAATTCAATAATGTCTTTGTCGTTGAGGACGTGGTTTTTCTGAACGTTCTGGCCGTCATAGACACCAGTACCCCATATTCTGGCGAATTTAAGCTTCTCTGCCAATTCTCTGTGGATGGTGGTAGCCAAATCCATAACTGTAGAACCTGCCGGAAGAGTGAACGGGTCATTCACATCGGGCTTTTTGCCCGGCGGCTTGGCGTAGATACGGATGATGTTCAATAGACTGAAGAGCACGGAAGGAAGTTTGTCAAAGCCGGCGCCAGTCTTAACAGAGACTTCCACAAATTCAAATGGGCTTCGGGATTCTTTGAGGATTTCAAAGGCATCGGGTTTTGCTATATCGCGCTTGGTGCAGATGCAAATTGCTTTTTTGCCGAGGACGTTACCGTGATTATCCCTGGCAGGCGTTTGCTCATCGACGAGCAGGTTTCTTGATTCGAGGAAATCCAAACAGGTTCGCAATTGTTGTTTAACATCGGCAGAGAGGTCTATACAGACAGCAATCAAATCACAATTGCGATACGTTCCGACTTGGCCGGGTGCGATGTAGTCTGCGGTAATAGGCGGCATATCGACGAGCTGAATCTGGACGTCCTCAAATTTCATCATTCCGGGCACGGGTACGGCAGTTGCAAATGGGAAATCGGCAACGTTTACTTTTGCGTTGGTCAGGGCGGCAACAATAGAGCTTTTACCGCAGTTCGGTGTTCCCAGAAGGACGATTTGTCCTACTCCGCTTCGCTGGACGTGGAATATATCAACGTGTTTACCTTTTCCTTTTTTTGCGGGTGCTTCTCTGAGCTTGCTGAGCTTTCTGCGCAAGTCTGCCTTGAGGTGGTCGGTGCCCTTGTGCTTGGGCATAACTGCGAGCATTCGTTCGAGTGCGAGAATCTTCTCTTCGGCGGTTGTTGCCTCTCGGTACCACCGCTCCGCCTTGAAATATTCCGGTGTCAGATTAGCAGGCATCGTTTTATTCAGCTATTTTTTCGGCTACGAGGTCTCCAACTTCGCTTGTTGAGTATCCCATTTTCCCCGCCTGAAGACTTTTTACTTTTTTGGCGGTTACAAACTTAACGGCGTCTTCCGTTTTCTCTGCGGCTTTATCTTCACCCAGTGTCTCGAGCATCATTTGCGCTGCGCAGATTGCAGCCAGAGGGTTGATAATATTTTTGCCCGTGTATTTCGGTGCACTTCCGCCGATTGGCTCGAACATGCTGACGCCTTCGGGGTTTATGTTTCCGCCCGCTGCGATACCCATACCGCCCTGCACCATAGCGCCAAGGTCGGTGATTATATCGCCGAACATATTGCCGGTTACAATGACGTCGAACCATTCGGGGTTTTTCACGAACCACATACAGGTCGCGTCAACGTGGTAGTATTCTCTTACGATATCGGGGTATTCTTTCTCGCCCATTTCATTGAAGGCCCTTTCCCATAATTCATAGACATATGTCAGGACTTTTGTCTTTCCGCAGAGGGCGAGGG
>CAZDQP010000056.1:0-15275 GCA_964507485.1 uncultured Pirellulales bacterium
CGTTGGGGTGCCTGTTCCACCGGGCTTTACTATCAGCACAAAAATGTGTCACGCATATTATCAATCAGGCGGCAAATGGCCGAAAGGGCTGGCGCAAGAGGTGGACAAAAACATAGCCAAGCTGGAAAAAGCAATGGGTGCAAAGCTGGGTGACGTCAAAAAACCACTGCTGGTCAGCGTCAGAAGCGGTGCCGCTGTATCTATGCCCGGAATGATGGATACGGTACTTAACCTCGGGCTGAACGACAGGGTAATAGAAGGAATTATCAAGAAGACCAAAAACCCGAGATTCGCATACGATATATACAGGCGTTTCATAGATATGTTCGGCGACGTGGTGATGGGCTGTGACCATGAGCATTTCGAGCAGGTCATCGACGCAGCGAAGAAAAAGGCCAAGGTCAAACTCGATAATGAGCTAAGCGCCGAGCAGCTAAAAGAAGTCGTAGAGCAATATAAAAAAGTTTACAAAAAATACGTCGGGTCATTATTTCCACAGGACGGCAGGGTACAACTGACGCACGCTATAAATGCTGTTTTCGGCTCGTGGAACATCGAGAGGGCGGTCAAATATCGCCAACTTAATAACATTACGGGTTTACTGGGGACGGCGGTAAACGTTCAGGCGATGGTATTCGGTAATATGGGGGCGGACTGCGGGACGGGTGTATGCTTTACGCGTAATCCGAGCAACGGTAAAAAAGAATTCTATGGTGAGTTCTTAATGAACGCACAGGGCGAGGACGTTGTGGCCGGTATCAGGACGCCCATCGAACTGAAGAAGCTCTCGAAAGTTATGCCGAAGGCCTATAAGCAACTGACTTCTCTAATGACGAAAATGGAGAAGCACTATAAAGATATGCAGGACATGGAATTTACGATTCAGAGTAAAAAGCTTTATATCCTGCAGACCCGGACGGGCAAACGGACGGCGGAATCGGCGGTAAAGGTGGCCGTTGATATGGTCAAGGAAGGACTTATAACCAAACAAGAAGCGGTTAACAGAGTGACACCGGAGCAATTAGACCGGCTGCTGCATCCACACTTCGACCCGAAGGCCAAGCGGAAAGTGATTGCCAAGGGTTTGCCGGCATCTCCCGGTGCTGCGGTCGGACAGGCGGTTTTCGACGCCGACACGGCCGAGGCATGGAAGGAGAAAGGTAAAAAGGTCATTCTTATTCGTATCGAAACCAGCCCGGAAGACATCGGCGGAATGGATGCATCGATGGGCATTTTGACCGCCCGCGGCGGTATGACCAGTCACGCGGCGGTCGTGGCGCGCGGGATGGGTAAATGCTGCGTGGCGGGTGTGGGTACACTTAATATAAATTATAAGGCGAAGAAACTTACTGTCGGTAAACTTGCTATCAAAGAGGGAAGCTGGATAAGTCTCGACGGTACCTCAGGCGAGGTCATGACAGGACAATTAGCCACAGTCGAGCCGACACTCAGCGGAGACTTCGGCAGGTTTATGCAGATTTGTGACGACGTTCGCAGACTTGGTGTTCGGACGAATGCCGATACCCCGGAAGATTCAAAACGTGCGAGGGGCTTCGGAGCAGAAGGTATAGGTCTTTGCAGGACAGAACATATGTTCTTCGAAGGCGAGCGGATTTGGCCTGTACGACAGATGATTCTGGCCGCCGATGATTATGCGCTAATGCTCAAAGAAATTGAACAAGCTGAGACAAATAAAGACAGAAAGGCAATTGAAAAGAAACATTCAATCGCCAAGAATCAGTTCGAAGGTGCGCTGAAGAAGCTGCTACCTTATCAACGCAGCGACTTCGAGGGCATATTCAAGGCAATGGCAGGGTTGCCGGTGACGATTCGTCTGCTAGACCCGCCGCTGCATGAATTCCTTCCGCAGGATGAGAAAAGTCAGCGCGAAATGGGAAGACGGCTCAAAGTCAAACCTTCTGTTGTTAAGGCAAAGGTCGAACAGCTTCACGAGTTTAATCCGATGCTTGGGCATCGCGGATGCAGGCTGGCGGTTACATATCCGGCTATCTGCCGTATGCAAGCAAGGGCTATAATTGAAGCGGCACTGAAAATTAAGAAGGCAGGCAAAGTTGTTCTGCCGGAGATTATGATTCCATTAGCCGGGGCAGTTTCCGAACTGAAGATGGTCAAGGATGAAATAATCGACGAAATCAAATTAGTTTTCAAAGAAAGGAAGAGCAAGATTGCTTATATGATTGGGACGATGATAGAAGTTCCGAGGGCCGCCCTGACAGCGGACGAAATTGCCCGTGAAGCAGAGTTCTTCAGCTTCGGAACCAATGATTTGACCCAGATGACGATGGGGTTCTCACGAGACGATGCAGGCAAGTTCCTCGGGGAATACGTTAACAAGGGTATCTATGCTGCAGACCCGTTCCAGAAACTCGACCAGACAGGAGTAGGCAAGCTTGTCGAGATGGGCACGAAACTCGGCAGAAAGACGAGAAAGAAACTGAAAGTTGGCATTTGCGGGGAGCACGGCGGTGAGCCGGATAGCATTGATTTTTGTCATCGTATCGGGATGAATTATGTTTCCTGTTCGCCGTTCAGGGTACCAATAGCAAGATTAGCGGCTGCACAGGCAACGGTAACAAACGGCTAAACAGCATACGAATAAAACTGAGGGCGCCGACCCGAATCGGCGCCCTTTTTTATTATGGGGGCAAAGCAGCTATTGACAATTATTATTAATCAATAGACAATGGTTAATTGTTGCGGTGAAAGTAGCTCAGCTGGTTAGAGCACTGGATTGTG
Source organism: uncultured Pirellulales bacterium (assembly GCA_964507485.1). GTDB lineage: Bacteria > Planctomycetota > Phycisphaerae > Sedimentisphaerales > Anaerobacaceae > CAIYOL01. The sequence continues at coordinate 2,758 of CAZDQP010000056.1, forward strand.
GATCCAGGGGTCGCGGGTTCGAGTCCCGTCTTTCACCCTTTCCCTCAAAATACCGAAAGCCGACAGGGTTTAAATAAGTCCTGCCGGCCCGGCTACAAATATATACTAAACACGGCCGATTAAAAGGCCGTGATTATTTTTTACTTTTATTGAATTTTCTACTTCGACCGAGCAGCAGGCCACCAAGACCAAGCATAGCAATTGTTGCGGGTTCTGGGATTGTCTCACCAGCGAATGAAGACAGGCCACTATCGTCAAAAGTTTCGTTTTCGGCATCGTCAATATAAGCTAAAAGATATTGTGAGTACGTCAAATCAACATCAACGTGAAAACCACCGAGTGTCTCGCCAGGCAAGATGGGTAAGTGGTATGGAGCTTCTGGATAGGACCAGTTAAATTTAAATGTATCAGGTGTAACCTCGCTATAGTTTACATAATAACCAACTCCATTAACATCACCAAAGGGATAGTCTATTCCACCGAAAAACTGTCGCCAAGTAAGAGCCTCTGAATTGCCTGACATATTCAAATCCCAAGTAGCAGCGCTTAAAGGCGAATTTGTAACTCCCTGAGCCATCCATCCATTCGTAGTAGAAGCTTCTAAATACCAATTGTAATTGACCTCGATTACAAAGCCTACAATGTCGCCAATACTGCTGTCAGCCGGATTAATTACCGTGTAATCGAGATGAGTGTCACCATATGGATATTTGGTGACTTCTTCGATTACAATTGGGTCTGATACTGCTAAGACCAGTGACGGTAATAGAAGGATCGATACCGTTATACTAAGAATCGACGAAAAAGTTGATTTTTGCATTTGGTTCTCCCTTATATTTCCCGGTTGTTTTTACGGTTTTTTCTACGCAGCAGACTTAAAGCACCAAGTCCGAGGAGGCAAATGGTTGCCGGTTCGGGAATAATTGCTATCCATGCTTCTTCATACCCTTGAGGATTAGTGCCGTAACCGACAACTGTTAAGCCATCTGCCGAGACATCTCTGGCCACTTTCAGTGTCCATCCGGTCATATCTAGGCCGCAGTTTGTAAGCATGTCCTTTAGATTTTGCATACCAGCTTCAGGTGTCCAGTAAAAAGCATCCCCTCCTGCAAATGAACCAGGCGTACTGGAAGTACCAAATCCGACTATGACCGAGCCATCGGCAGAGACGCCATAGGCTTCGCTCCAGAAGTCACCACCGGTGAAATCGCCCAGACCTATTAGCCCATCGGCAGAACTCCAGCGGCACGCCTCATGGCCTGAGGCGGAGTAGCCCGAACCGATTACAACCAAGCCGTCGGCAGAAATGTCATGCGCGCGACTACTAACTATACCACCGGGCAAATCACCTAAACCTGTCATACCATAAGCGGCTGTCCAGCGGAACGCCTCCCAGGGCCCTGGGGAAGAACCACTCTCCCCCAAAACGACTGAGCCGTCGGCGGAGACGGCAAACGCCTCGCCCCATGTTTCACCGCCGGGCAAATAGCCCAGTGCTGTCATCCCTGTAGCAGAACTCCAGCGGAATGCTTCTGTACCCGAGGGTGATGAACTTCCTCCGACCACAACCGAGCCGTCGGCAGAGACAGCAAACGCCTGGCTACTAAATGAACCGCCGGGTAAATCACCGAGACCTGTTAAGCCATCAGCAGAGGTCCAGCGGAATGCCTCATAACCTGATGATGAGTTACCGAAACCGACCACAGTCGAGCCGTCGGCAGAAATGCCTCTTGCGGTACTATAGAAGTCTCCACCCGGTAAATCACCGAGGCCTGTCATGCCTGTTCCAGAAGTCCATAGGAAAGCCTGTTTACCTGATGGTGAATAGCTTTCTCCGACTACGACCGAGCCGTCAGCAGAGATGCCATATGCACGGCTGTTGGATGAACCGCCTGGCAAATCACCAAGTCCCTGGAAACTGGCTGTTGCAAAAGCGGTCGTAGAAATGAATGTTGAAGCAACAACTACAAGAAAAAGTGTCGATGTATATTTCATTTCTTTTCCTTTTTTGGTACTAAGGTAAAAATATATGAAATTGTTTGTTCTATTATTTCCTTTTTCTTATAAGGATTAACGAACCCATTAATAACATTGACATTGTCGCCGGCTCGGGAACACTCTCGTAGTGTAGATTGTCGATATAGGCCATATCGTCATTCCAGTCCAGCAATACTGCCCGATTGAATAATTCGGTCGAAACTATACCGCCGAAAAAACCGTGGCCCGAACCGCCAAAGTTGCCACTGTCGCCAATCAACGAAGAACCATCATATATCTCTATGCAAATTGCACCTGGGAAATCCACCCCGATGTGACTCTGTGGCGTGTTGAAAAGCAGTTCTATCCGCCCATAAGCGTTAACCCCCACATAATCGATATCAAAAGAAGAGCTTGTTATAACCACATCATCACCTTGGGCAAAGTTCACGCCTTGCGATGCATACTGGTTAGACAGCACTGTTCCAACCGGTACTTCAGTGAAAGTGATGATCTCATGTGAGCCTACTTCTGCAAGATAGTCATTGTAGGAGCTATAGTTTGTAATCACGGCATTTACCTGTTTTGCGTCAATGAACATCAATGTCATCACCATAACAAGTGTTATGGCACGGATTCCGAACAAAAAAGCTGAATTTCGTGATTTCCGGTAAGTTTTCATTTTTTTCCTTTGGGAAAATTATGTTTTTATTTTCTGCGTCTGCGAAGCATCGCCAGACTGCCGAGTCCCAGCAGAACAATAGTCGCCGGCTCAGGAACACAATTAGCAACAAAGATATTATCAAGTCCCACATAGGTGCTGGTATCAATATCATCTAAACTACTTACCAAACCAAGAGAGAAACGCATCGAGCGTAAATAGTCGCCGGGTGAAAAACTGCCTTGATAGACCTGGCTGTTATTAATGAAAATGGTGGTTTGCTTTTGCGAGATATGCGTAAGTATTTCAAAATGAAATAGCTGATTATCCTCATAGTCAACTTCTTCCATTCCAAACAAATCAATCTTTCCATCATTTTTGAATCTTATTGTCTGAACATGCGGAGTATCATAAACCAATACAAAATGATTTCTGCTTCCTATCAGATTCTGCGTAAGAACATCGAAAGAGGTGTAATAAAAACCCGTTCCATCATCCATTTTGAGTCGTATCTGGTCATAATAAAAAGAAGGACTGTTACCGCGGCAGTTAAATACCAAAGGCTGGTCATTCAATAATCCTAACGACTCATTTACGAGCGGTTCCCCAAACACGATACTACTTGGCGTGTAAATAGAAGAACCTGTCGCCGGGGGCAGGCCAACTGTGTGAGGTGGAGAGGAAAAATCAATATCATAATATATAGTAGCTGCATAGGAGCTATTCGAAAACAATACCATTAAAAAAATAACGTAAACCGGGAATAAAACTCTTCCCATATTTTTCTTCGGCTTTTCTTTATTCGATTCCATAACAATCTCCGCTAACAAGTTAAACACCAAAATGAATATTCGGTCCCTTCCTGTGCTTATCGTCTTTTTCTAAGAAGGGAGAATCCTCCGAGCGCCAGCAGGCAAATGGTTGCCGGTTCGGGAACGAATGTGAAGTTATCCATAGCAAAATGTTCGCCGTAGCCGGAGTCATATTCATCCGCATCAACTCCACCAAAGGAGGTAAACTGGAGTTTGTCCACATCCATAAAGTTAAAGGTATACCACGTGGGATGATAGTAAGAAGTGACCACAGTTTCAGAATAGAGTAAGTTGTTGTCTCGGTAACCGTCAACCGTGGTATTAAGGCCCTCGTTCCAGGCACCTGTTAAATAAGCGCCGATGAAGTCGAAGGACTCGTCAGAGACCAACGCCGGATGGGCCGCAGGGTTGCATGCCACGTAACTGCCCGATACCAAGCCATTGATGTAGCCGCTGACTGAGCCGGGGCTAAAACTGGCGTCATCTAAAGCATGGAAATAGCTCCAGTTAAGCCCTCCATAACCATTAGGAATAGTACCAGCGGGATCCATAATGGCATTATCAAACGTCAGTATTACCCCGCACGCCGGATAAGACACTATCAACAAAGTCACCGCCAGTACTACTATCATTATTCTGTTGGTCTTCATTTTTTCTCCTATTTTTATCAGTGAACTTTACAGCTTTTATACAGCGCTACCGACGCAAACTTATGTACTCCGTTTCCGGCGGAGCAAACCCATCGTACCGAATCCAAGCAACATAATAGTTGTCGGCTCGGGAACACAGTTAACCTCTATCACGAAATCGTTATAGTCCCAATCGGATTTACAACGAAAGGACGGCAAATCCTCAAAGAACAGAAGCCATACCGCCGAATCCGATCTTGGTATTAAATCAGATACCGAAGGTCTATAAGACTCAATCCGATATGTCACCATATGGTCCTTCTGGTCGATGTTTTCAGATTGTTTGGACCAGAATTTATAGCAACTTGGTTTAATTCCCCAGAGGTATTCACCCGGGGATTCGACGGGCACACCAACAAGGTTTCCAATATCCCCCTCATTAAGAAGTTCCTCGTAATTACCGCCTGATACACCACCTTGATTCCAGCCAAAAGACTGATTCAGGCCGGCATATTTGGCCTTAGCGAAAACATCAGCACTGCATGTCCAAACCTGGTCGGTAGGAACAGGAACATTTTCAACAAAATCGTGGACTCGACGAGCAATTAATAAGCTATTCGGCGAGACAAATTCGCTCCACGCACCGTTGCCGAGGTTGTCACCCTGGCCGATAAAAGGTGTGCCATCACCATATATGCTACCCAGAATTTGTGCATGGTTTGGCTCTCCGGACTGAAGGACAGGTGTAAATGCGCCTAAGGCCGGCACCGAAAACGCCAACAATGCAAAAACCAAGACCCCTTTTTCCTTCATTTTAATTCTCCACTTGCCGCATAAGCAAACCTCGTCACGCTCTTCGCTTTCTGAGCAAAATCAGAGAGCCTAAGCCAAGTAGAGTCATTGTCGCCGGTTCGGGAACGATAACAAAGGCAAGGTCAATGGATTCTCCCTGGTATATATTGGGTGGGTAGTACAGTTCCTGCCAGTCCGCTCCAGGAGCTAACCAGACGGCATCATCGTTCCAGTGGTCTATGGATGTCTTCCATCCGAATAAAGCCTGGTCGTCATTCGGATCTGCAGAGACGTCCAGCCAATATACAATAGGTTCATTCGATGTGCCTTGCTGATAAAAGGGCTCATCCAAAATAAAGTTGTACTGCCAGGCTATCGTATCAGCAGAGGGTAAATATTCATCGGGTGGATTTAGCCATCCTTCGTTAATATCTGTGGCGTATTCCCTTGCAGAAAACGTGCCAGGACTAAATATCCATTCGTCCAACAATTCTCCCGGCATGCTATAGCCCGTGGGGCTTTGATTTGCGGGTATATCTGCATGAATGCTTAAACGAAACGACACATTAGTAGGATCTCCCTGACCACCTGTCGGCGGGGTCGGCAGATAATCGCCCAGCCACGAACCCCAGATGTGGATAGAAGTGATGGGGTTATTTGAGGTGCACAGAAAGTCATCCGCCAAAATGATTGGGCCTGTTGCAAGTACATCAATACCATTGGTACTTAAATCAGGCAACTGAGCCCATTTTGCGGGCTGGTCAGGTTGCCAATCGGCATCCGTTATACTACTGATTGCCAAAACTATTGTTGCTACCAAACAAAACGTGATTAACTTTTTCATACTTACCTTCCTTCCAATATTTAATATTACAGTGAAAAACCTGCGCAGACATTCTGCGCTAAATTGGTTGTCCTGATTGAATTCAGTTTTTCCGCACACATTGCCGGGCTAAGAAGAATTATATTACTCGCCCGGTTTTTACTCTCACACACTACTTTTTATATATTAAATCACAATCACAATGAGTGATTATGCGAACAGTCGTGCTGGGTTTGCGATCGAGTGCTTCAAACCCAGCAAAGGAAGAGAAGAGAAAAAACTCTTAAACCAAACGTCGTATATCATTATCACGGCACAGCCGTGCTGATTTTGGTGCTGGGTTTGCCGTTAAGCACTTCAAACCCAGCAAAGGAGGAGGAGAGAGAATTCTTCAAATAAAACACCATTTATCATTATCACGGCCACAGCCGTGCTGATACTCGTGCTGGGTTTGCCGTTAAGCATTTTTAAACCCAGCAAAGGAGGAGGAGAGAGAGAATTCTTAAACCAAAACGTCATCTATAATTATCACGGCACAGCCGTGTTAATTTTCTGCCGGACCCAGCAACCACTCTTTATGCCAGTATTTGTTTTTGGGCTATTAGGGTTCTATCAAGGTCCAGCTTGGGGGAGAAAACTCCTCGTGAGCATTTATCATTATCACGGTTTTATATCACCGTGCATGCTCTCAAAATCTTATGGATATATCATTATCTCTCTGTTGCCAACAGCTACTTTGTAAGTCTCGCTTTCGAGCGGCGTCTTCTTTTTTCAACAGGAGATATTGCTTTTATGGAGGATACATCCGTCAGTCCCAGGAGGTTCGCTACAGTTTCACGGAAAAGCCCATCGCTGGTTTCATCTGTTAAAACTGCAGAGACACCGAGGCTTCGAGCCGCAACTTCCTGTGCCTGGTTACCGGCCATTACGAAAGCTATCGTCGGAATCTCAGGTTTTACAGCTCTTAGCTTTCTGAGGAACTGACCATCCTCCATATCATCTAAATCCCATTTGCTGATAACGCTGTCAACTTTTTCATTTTTTAAAGAGCGAGCAGCCTTAATTCCAGACTGCATTGTTATCAATCGAATCGGCAGCTCACGGAGCACTTCATTCTTTCCATCGAGACCCACCGTCAACACACTTGCTTGTATGAGAACAACCATTTTTGTTTCCTACATCCATCAATCGTTTCCCGCTTTGCGGGGTAGCTTCGTTTTTCTTCCACAGTTGCCTTTGTCGTTGAATCTTTTTAAGTCCAATCTATTAATTATCACGGCAAAACCGTGCTGTTTTTCGTGCTGGGTTTGCCATTAAGCATTTCAAACCCAGCAAAGGAGGAGGAGAGAGAATTCTTAAACCAAAACTTCATCTATCATTATCACGGCATAGCCGTGTTAATTTTCTGCCGGACCTTATAACTTCCCTTTAGGTCAAATTTGTTTTTCAGCTATCAAGGTCCAGCTTGGGGGGAGAAAACTCCTCGTGAGCATTTATTATTATCACGGCAAATCATCGAAGCCGTGTCTGCTCTCGACTTTCTGATTTTTTAAAAGAGCGAGCAGCCTTACCTATTGACTGCTTTACTTCTTTAGTTACCTGTCCCTGTTGCACTACACTTAATTAGCGAGCCGCGTGCCAAAGCTTAGCAGGAGAAGAAAAAAATTTTTAATTACCTGTCACAGCAAAAGTTACACAACAAAAATTTTTGCCGACTATAAATGCTTTTTCCAAAGCTAATCGGCCATTACGGTCAATAAACGACGTTAGTATTTTCGGTAAGCTTTCATGTGTGAAAGTGTTAGGAAACAATCGACCGGACTGGTCGGTGGTGACCATATTGGGTGGTATGATGAAAGTTAAATCGTTAAGCCAACTTCAAATGAATAGAAGAGTCCGCTTTACTTTTGAATTTTACTACCTAGATATGAAAGCAAAGAACCGATGTTAACTGTCAGCCTTTTTCTTTGCCTGGGAGAGAGATGTTTAATTTGTCTATGAGACGATTCAGGCTGCGGCGTTCAATGCCAAGAATTTTTGCGGCGGCGATTTTGCGCCCTTTGGTAAACTTCAGCGTCTGGGTAATAATATTGCGTTTTACTTCATCAAGGGTCGGCAATTCATGTTCGGGATAAGTGGGGGAATCAGCTATTATAAGCTCGAAAGGCAACACGGCAGGTTGAATTTCCAGAGCAGGTGTCAAGACATAAGCACGTTCCATAGCGTTTGCAAGCTCACGGACATTGCCGGGCCAAGAATAATTCAATAAAAGCTTTTTAGCTGCTGCGGAAAGTACCTTCGGAGGCTCGCCATAAAAGGTTGCCTGATCCGCCAGAAAGTGCTTAGCCAACGGTAAAATATCTTCTTTACGCTGCCTAAGCGGAGGCACTTCAAGACTAACAACATTCAACCTATAGTACAGGTCGGCACGAAAAGTTCCTTCTTTGAGCATTTTGCTAAGGTTGGTGTTAGTAGCACACAAAACACGAACATCAATGGGGCAAGACTTTGTCGAACCCAGAGGCGTCACGGTACCCTCCTGCAGAACACGCAGCAACTTGGCCTGTAATTCAAGCGGGATTTCACTTATTTCATCAAGAAAAACAGTACCTCCATCAGCAGCCCTGAAGAAACCCAGTGTAGTATCAACAGCACCGGTAAATGCACCTCTTACGTGGCCGAACAATTGACTCTCAAATAATTGGCCGGTTAATGTCGTGCAATCAACCGGGACGAAAACCTTGTGGGCACGGTCACTTGCATTGTGGATTTGCCGAGCGACCATTTCTTTGCCCACCCCTGTTTCGCCGGTTATTATTACAGAGCACTTCCGCGCAGCAATTGCCTCGATTGTATCAAGAATTGAAACAAATGCAGCAGAACGACCAATAAACTCAGTTTCAGACCTTCGATTAGATACAGAGTACCTATTATTCAAAGACCTATTTGAATCTGGTGCCTTCCTGTGCGCTACATCACCCTCTTTGTTTTGTACCATCTCAACCTTACAAAACTTCTTCGTGACCGGGCAAGAATTCACCCTTCACAGCAACAACAACTGTTTAGCCAAGGAGATATACCCCCGAAATGCATATTCAGGCGCATTCTCTCTTCTTCTCCAGTGGCATAGTATATCCTGTAAAGACAGAAAAATCAAGAAAAATTATCGGACTTCTTGTATTTTCTCTACTTTTTTGAATTTTTTATATGAATATATAAAAATCACAGCGAGGCAGAAACGCCATTTTTGAGCTAAAAACAAGGGTTCAATATAGAAGAAATAAAGGATTTGACCCTATAAGCATTTACTTTATGTAGGATTACAGAATTCCAGAAGAATTATTGACTATATTCTGTCAAGAGATAAAATCAAATGGCGAAACGTAATCACCATATTTCTCCTCTGCTGCTTCAAGTCGCTCCCGCTGTTCAGCCAGAATCTCAAACAGCTTTTCCGGTGCTCCAATTACACTTTGGCGATGGTACTTTTCTACCCGCTCCAATTTAGCGAGATTCTCCACCACGCGGATTGTGAACTGTTTTATATAGTCATCCTGCGAATAATCTTTAGCAAGCACCTCTTTGAACAATTTCCTGAGGTCTTCATAACGGGGAATACATCCTGTTGGTACCTTTATACTGTCAGCTTCGCCGTGTACCCGAAGTTCCATCCACTTTATCCAAACGTGTTTATCGCGGACACCATTCACAAATTCGCCATTTTTATCCCGCAAAAAGTAATTTACGCCGAACACCAACGGCGGCTTTTTTAATTTCTTTCCGAATTCCAGATTGTTCCAAACGTACTTTCCCAGTGAAATAGCTACAAAGTCCTGAATACTCATCAGGTTTATTTCAGGCACTCCCTCTTTGCCGATAATAGCGAAAGTCGTCTCTGTTTCCAGCGAAGCGCCATAAGTGATAATTCCGTGCTCCCAATCGAAACCTTGTTGACAAGGCACGCTTGCCTTGGCGTCACGTCCGCCATACATAACACCAGCCAGCTCAACTCCACTTGGATTGTCCAGTTCCGGGTCACAATTTTTCAGAACATTCAATGCCACAGTATAACGGGCGTTCTTATGAGCTAACGGGATTTCGTTACCCTCTGCATCTTTTTTCCCTTTATGCCAGTGACCTGAGAAGTTCTCACCATCATCAGGAATTTCCTCACCCATACCAAGCCAGTAAGGTTTTCTGTCCTTAACAAGCAAATTCGAAAAAATTACTTCTCCCGGTTTAGTAAGCACTTCCCAAATCGTCGGGTCATTCTTAGCGGTTACATTCTGGATGATTCCGAAGATACCTGCCTCAGCGTTAGCAGCCATGCAACGGCCATCGACAGCACGGAAATAAGCGATGTCATCACCGAGAATAGTTTCTCCGGGCAGCATTGCCGTTGATGTCTTACCGCAACCACTAGGAAATGCACCGGCAAAATAGGTTTTGCGTCCGCCAGGCCCATGGACACCGGTCAGGAACATATGTTCGGCAAGCCAGCCTTCACGGTCAGCTTTACGTATCGTCAGTCTCAGTGCAAGTTTCTTAAGCCCTATAGTATTACCACCATACTGAGTGTTGACGCTGTAAACAGTGTCAGTGATGTAGTCGATATAGATACGCTTTTTATCTGTTTCGCTACTTATCATGCGCTCGTCCATCTCTCCACAAGAATGGAGGGTAGCAAAGAACTGCGCATCGGCTCCCAATCTTCTGAATTCCTCGTAACCCGGCCTATACAACAGGTTCAGGCTATGTGAAACATAGTAAGAATCGGTGCACTCGACGCATGGGATGCTGAAATCCGAATTGTTCGGTCCAAGTGTCAGAAAACGAACAACCATTGTCCGGTCCTTCATTGAGTTCTTCAAAAGCCCGCGAATTTCAGCCAGACCTTCCTCACGCTCAACCTGGTTAAGGGCTTTACCCAATGTTTCGGTTTTCGGAACCAAGTATTTAGTAACCTTGCGGTCACGTCCCTGGTCCTTCATTCCGTCGAAATGGACGGTGTGCCCATCCATCTTTAGAGATTTTTCTTCGCCTGTTTCCACTGCCCGTCTGCGGGTGTTTTCCAAATCTTCGGGGGCATCTGTGCAAACAAAGACCGACCCCGGACAGCAAAGCTCAATTGAGTCAGCGACAAATTCGTGCAGCTTCGTATTAGCAATCGCAATAAGCTTGTTATAATTTTCAACCGTTAATTTCTTCTTCAAAAATTCACTCACATCGGGCATTTGAACTCCTTCTACACTAAAGGTTAAAATATAGGCACAAAAAATCGTCCGATTTTAGCCAAGATAATAACATATGTCAAGAAGGTTGTTGCCTCCAAAAGAAGTAAAGAGGACCCAGAAAAATAGGTTTGACGCCCGATTACAGCATTATTATACTGTCTAGTTTAATATAATTTGGAGAGAATAATGAACAAGAGTAAAATCATTGCTGAAGGTATAACCTTCGATGATGTGCTACTCGTGCCGGCCAAGAGCGATTTTGTGCCGAGTCAAGCCCAAACGAGCACACGGCTGACCAATAACATCACGATAAATATCCCGATTGTCTCTGCTGCTATGGATACCGTCACAGAAGGGCAACTGGCGATAGCGCTGGCCCAAGAAGGCGGCATAGGTATAATTCATAAAAACTTATCAATTGAAGCACAAAAGCGAGAAGTCGCCAAGGTCAAACGCTCCGAGAATGAACGTGTTCTCGACCCCGTAACATTATCACCCACCGAACCTGTGAGAAAAGCACGAGAACTGATGAACGAATATAATGTTTCCGGCTTTCCTATCGTTGATGGTAAAAAACTGGCAGGCATCCTGACTCGCAGGGATTTGAAGTTTCTAAAAGATTATGATGTCAAAATCAGCTCGGTGATGACAAAAAACAATCTCATTACCGGCCCGGCGGACACAACACTTGAACAGGCCAAGGAGATTCTACAAAAACACAAGATTGAAAAGCTGCCTCTGGTCAACTCGAAAGGCGAGCTTGAAGGCCTGATTACGATGAGAGACATCGACAGAGTCCAGCAATATCCGATAGCAGCCAGAGACAAGCGGGGCAGGCTGCGTACAGGTGCCGCAGCAGGCGTCGGTGATTACGAGCGAATTGCCGCTTTGATAGAAGCCGAGGTTGACGTTATCGTGGTCGATACCGCTCACGGCCATTCGCAAAACGTTATCGATACCGTAAAATGGATAAAAGACAAATACGATATCGACGTCATTGCCGGTAATATCGCCACTGCTGAGGCAGCTAAGGACTTGATAGCAGCCGGGGCAAATGCTCTCAAGGTTGGTATAGGCCCGGGGGCAATATGTACAACCCGTGTGATTTCCGGAGCTGGTGTTCCTCAAATATCCGCGATAATTAACTGCACCGAAGAGGCAGATAAGCACAATATACCCATTATTGCAGATGGAGGAATAAGGCAGTCAGGCGATATAGCAAAGGCACTTGCCGCCGGAGCTTCAAGTGTGATGCTTGGGTCATTATTTGCGGGTCTTAAGGAAAGCCCGGGACAGCTTGTTATTTACAAAGGCAGACAGTTCAAAGAATACAGAGGAATGGGCTCATTAGGGGCGATGGTTAAGGGTTCAGCAGACAGATACGGCCAGAAGAGAGTAACCGAGAGAGACAAGCTCGTCCCCGAAGGCGTCGAAGGCCGAGTGCCATACCGCGGGACTTTGAGCGATTTTGTATATCAACTGGTCGGCGGACTACGGGCAGGTATGGGTTATTGCGGGGCACGAAGTATTGAGCAGTTAAGAAAGGATTCTCGTTTTACCCGCATAAGCCACGCATCCATCAGCGAATCT
>CAZDQP010000057.1:0-15183 GCA_964507485.1 uncultured Pirellulales bacterium
GCGCTGCGTTCGGGACGCAGAGGTCGCTGGTTCGAATCCAGTCACCCCGATTTTTTATTAGTATGGAAGTGGTGGGATATGAAGAACGAAATTTGTGGTGAATTCCCTAATTTTTGTTATAGAGCGTTTGACCGTCAAAACTACGCGGAACAATTCATAAATAGCGGGAAATTTTGCTTGAACTGTCTTGGTCGTTGTCGAAATATGGAAGATGAGTCTCGTCGCGATTCGACCGAGGGTTTTGGGCGTACAAAAGAACCCGGCATTGTAACCGTAGGTTGGGTTTCTCCGAATCCTGCAGAGAAAACTATCTGGATGAAAGAAAGGGGATATCAAGAGCATCATGCTGAATATGGCAATAAAGTATATTGTTTTTGCATGTGTCTGCCGGAGGTAGACTACAAACATATGTCAGAAACGTTTGGCAAATATATCGTTACAATCAGCCAGCCCAGAAGATTGGCAGAAGATATCAATGACTACTTTATTAGCCGAGGGCAGAAGTTTATAATTGGAGGTTGCAAGGTCGTTTATGACAAAGGACAAAGACAAGAAAGGCAACTTGAAGCAAATAAAAGGCTTGATTTGTCCTATAAGCAGAAACCAGAGAGGTTTTGGCCCGATTGCGAGTTTCGTATTGTTGCTATCGAACTTAGTGAGGTCTGTGAAGGGGAGTGTAGATTCTTCGACCCTGACGGTCGACTTGATCCGAAGTGTGATATTATCGGGGTTGACTTAAATAAACCATTGAACTATACTCAGCTTGGCTGGAGCATCCCTTAGGGAAGGTCGCTGGTTCGAGTCCAGTCACCCCGACTTTTTGTTCGATTACTTCTTTACGGCTTGTTAGTCACTCGATTCTGACTCTATCTCTGGTAGTTGACCGGCAAGAAGTTTGCCAAGCGGTTTCAGGGTCTCGAATCGCATAAGTATTATTCTTATAATCGCAGTCATTGGTACCGCCAAAAACATACCTATAACTCCCCAAAGAAGTCCCCAGAAAGATAATGCCAGAAGTATGGTTACAGGATGTAGTTGCAGTTCTTTGCCCATTATTTTAGGTTCAATTATATTGCCTATGGTCATTTGTGTCATTCCGGGGATTAGTATGACCATAAGAATCGGCCAGAAACCTTGAAACTGGGCAACAGCTACCGGAATAGGCAGAAGAGTTGCTATTATCGAACCGATAGAAGGAATGAAGTTAAGCAGAAAAGCAAGCATCCCAAAAACAGCCGCCAGTTTTAAATCGAGCAGAACAAGAATAATCCAGACTGAAATGCCGGTTATCAGCGAGATGGTGGTTTTGGTGAGGATGTATCGGCGGATTTTTTCCTCTATGTCACTATAGATGCCTCTTTTGATTGTTTTTGGGTCACGCCCTATTAATAGAAAGATGACGAATATAGAAACTAGGGTTACACTGGAAAAGAAGCTGATGATTTTTCCGAATGTGTTCGTGGCGAATTTTGGAATGACATTTTGAAGGTTAGTTATTATTTGTTGCTGGTCGAGAGAAATGCCCCAGTCTTTTATTTTCAGAAGCATTTTTTCCATGAGGCCGGTAAAGTCATCGGCGTATTGCCCCGCCGTGGAGATAATAGTTTGTATCGCCTGACTGGCGAGGAGATATATCAGTGTGAGGATTATCAGCACAATAAGCAGGGTTGTTGTTACTGCAACAGGGCGGGGAATTTTAAGCCGCAGTATCTGCAAATCGAGTAGTGGCGAAACAAGAAGGTAAATGAAAACTGCTAAAACGAATGGAATGAGAATCGAGCGCGCAAAAATAAGTGTGATACCGATGGCTACAACAGCAATGATTATTATGGAGCTTGTTATCAGCCAGTCATGTTCTTTCTTGACGTCAATCATTTTCTTGCCTTGGTAAATTTGTTGCAATTTTAAGTTCGGAAGAATATCAAGTCAAAAGTATAATCTGGGGCGAGGATGTATATTTCCTGCCGAAGGGGGGCGTAATAGGGTCTGTTTTTGGTTGATAGAAGCTTGGTAATTACGTAAAATGACAATTTTGAGGTAATTTCTATGAGTGACAATAAAGGACTTTATAAGTTCGACGAGATAGAAAAGAAATGGCAGAAGTTCTGGGAAGGGAACAGGACGTTTAAGGCCGAAGACTGCGATAAATCCAGACCGAAGTATTACGTTCTTGATATGTTTCCCTACCCTAGCGCTCAGGGATTGCATGTTGGCCATCCCGAGGGCTACACGGCCAGCGATATAGTTGCCCGTTATAAGCGTATGAAAGGATTCAATGTTCTGCACCCTATGGGCTGGGACGCTTTTGGTCTGCCTGCAGAACAGTATGCCGTTGAAACAGGAACACATCCCGCACTGACAACGCGGAAAAATATTGATGGTATGCTCCGGCAAATCAAATCGCTCGGCTTTAGTTACGATTGGGATAGAGAGGTTAATACTACCGATTCGAAATACTACAGATGGACACAGTGGATATTTCTGAAGTTTTTTAACAGTTTCTTCGACGAAACCGAGCAAAAAGCCAAACCAATCAAGCAGTTGCCGATTCCTGACGGATTGAACGAAACTGAAAAGCGCAAGTTTATAGATGAGCATCGCCTCGCTTATGAGGATGAGGTAGCTGTTAACTGGTGTCCGGCTTTGGGAACAGTTCTGGCAAATGAAGAAGTAATCGGCGGAGTAAGTGAGCGGGGCGGGTACCCGGTAATCAGAAAGCCGATGCGCCAGTGGATGCTGCGGATAACTAAGTATGCGGAAAGACTGCTTGATGACTTGAAGGAAGTGGACTGGCCGTATTCTATAAAAAAACTGCAAACCGATTGGATTGGTAAAAGTATCGGTGCTGATATTGATTTCAAAGTCGATGGTTTCGACGAAACCGTTCGCGTCTTTACTACCCGGCCTGATACGCTTTTCGGCGCAACTTATATGGTTATGGCCCCGGAGCATCCGCTCGTTGACAAAATTACAAGTAACGAGCGCAAAGAAGCAGTTCGGAAGTATCGCGAAGAAGCTGCCCGCAAGAGTGATTTGGATAGAACAGATTTAGCTAAAGAAAAAACCGGTGAACACACCGGCGCTTACGCAATAAATCCCGTGAACGACGAGAAAATCCCAATTTGGATAAGCGATTATGTCCTCATCAGCTACGGCACTGGTGCGATTATGTCGGTGCCTGCCCACGATGAACGGGATTTCGAATTCGCCAAAAAATTCGAAATTCCGATTATTCCGGTTGTCGAACCGGATGATGCTGAGCAGGCCGGGTTGGTTAAAGAAGGCCGGGTTTGTTTTATTGGCGACGGCAAAGCGATTAACTCCGGTCGGTTTAACGGCCTGACTACGGCTGAGTTCAAAGAACAGATTACACACTGGCTTGCCGAGAAAGGCCTCGGAGGAAAGGCGGTAAACTATAAGCTGCGTGACTGGCTTTTCAGCAGGCAGCGATATTGGGGTGAGCCGTTCCCGCTTTTGCATGCCGAAGACGGCTGTGTTGTCGCACTTTCAGAGCAGGATTTACCTTTAGAGCTGCCGGAGGTTAAAAATTACAAACCGAGCGGCACGGGTGAGTCGCCTTTGGCTAATATCTCTGATTGGATTAATGTTACGATGCCCGATGGCTCGAAGGCAATACGTGAAACCAACACAATGCCTCAATGGGCCGGTAGCTGCTGGTATTATCTGAGATACCTCGACCCTCAAAATGCTGAACAGGGCTGGGACACGGACAAGGAAAGATACTGGATGCCCGTTGATTTGTACATCGGAGGCGCCGAACACGCAGTCCTGCACCTTTTGTATGCACGGTTCTGGCATAAGCTGCTTTATGACCTCGGCTTCGTCAGCACTAAAGAGCCGTTTAAAAAGCTCGTCAATCAGGGAATGATTTTAGGTGAGGACGGCCAGAAGATGAGCAAGTCCCGCGGAAATGTCATTAATCCGGACAAAGTCGTTACGGATTACGGTGCTGATTCAATGCGGCTATATGAAATGTTTATGGGGCCGTTGGAGGCAATGAAGCCTTGGAGTATGCAGGGAGTGGAAGGTGTGCATCGGTTCCTGCAGAAAACATGGCGAACGGTTGTTAGTAGGGATACAGGCGAGATTGACGAAGCGGTAAAAGAATGTCAGGCGGATGAATTGACCCTTAGATTATTGCACCAGACTATAAAAAAAGTTGGAGACGATATTGAAAGTTTTGGTTTCAATACCGCTATCAGCCAGATGATGATTTTTACCAATCACCTCAGTAAACAGCAAATCCGACCTAAATCTGTTGTTGAGAAGTTCCTGCTGGTTCTTGCTCCGTTCGCACCTCATATTGCCGAAGAGCTTTGGGAAAGGTTAGGCCATACCGATACTTTGGCTTATGAACCTTGGCCGGAATATGACAAAAAGCTCATCAGAGAGAAAGAAGTGGAATTGGTGGTTCAGGTCAATGGCAAAATAAAAGATAGAATCGTTGTCTCCGCAGATGCCGACGAGGAGCAGATAAAACAAAAGGCACTTGCCTGCGAAAAAGTCCAAAAAGCATTAGACGGAAAAGAACCCAAGAAAATCATCGTTATCAAATCCCGACTGGTTAATATTGTTATTTAACAGAAGGTGATTCCATGCACACGTTTATATTGAAACGATTTATACAAGTACCATATAGGGCAATATCGGCAGTAGTAGTTTTTGTATTGCTGGTGCACCCTGTTTTTGCGGAGACGGCTGAAAGTGCAAAACCAAGTCCGGCTGATATTGTCCGCGATGCTGCTGCACAGGGAAAGCTTCTCTTTAAACTCACAGAGCCCAACGAGCTCAAGGCACTGCTTGGAGCACCAACGGCGGAAAATACAGAAGATGGCGGCGGTATGGATATTCTTGTTATGAACTATCCCAATATTAGAGCAACGTTCAGCAAATCAAAAAATTTCCCAGCTCCATTTACTCTTTTGTCTGTGGTTTTAAATGGCAGAAATTTGGATATTGGAGAAGAACGACAAGTTGTGCTAAGGGACGAGAATGACCTGGAAAAGTTTAATACCTTCTGGGGACTCGCTAATGTGTCACTGGTTAATCTTGATTTGAGAAACTATAAAGAGCTTCTTGATGAAATGCATTTTGATAGTCTTACAAAATGGCCCGAACCGAATAAGTTGCCTGAAGGATTTGAGCCGGCTCGTATGCTCGAAGAAGGAAAAAATCCGGGACTTGGTATTAGAAATCTGCACAAAAAGGGGATAGACGGCAGGGGAGTTGGTATTGCTATTATCGACCAGCCGCTGGTGCGTAACCACAAGGAGTTAGGAGATAATATAGTGCGATTCGTAGATATTGATGTCAAAAATGTAGGACCGCAGATGCACGGTCCGGGCGTTACGAGTATTGCTGTTGGAAAAACATGTGGTGTGGCACCGGCCGCCTCTTTGGTTTACTATTCTATACCGATGTGGAAATGGGATAGCTGTAGACCATACTGTGATGTTATAGATAAAATCCTTGAACTTAATAAAACATTTAAGGATTCAGAAAAGGTTCGAGTAGTAAGTATTTCAACGGGAATGTTTTCCGAATGGAGCGACTTTGCTGACTGGAAAAGAACAGTAGAAAAAGCAGCATCGCAGGGTATTTTGATAGTACCGTGTGGTACAACATTGCTCGACTATGGGACGCTTACAAGAATTACGGATAAAAATCCGGATGAGCCGACGAGTTACATGTGCGGAAAGTATGGAGGACCTAGTGACAGTGTTTTAGTGCCGACTGGAAACCGGACTGTTGCCAGCCACCTCGGACCGGAAGTATATACATTCGAAAGGGAAGGTGGGATGAGTTGGGCGGCGCCATACTTAGCGGGACTTGCTGCGCTGGCTTTTCAGGTTGACCCCGAAATCAAACCCGACGACGTAGTTAAGTTGTGGATTGAAACGGCAGTTAAAACCGATGCCGGTTCGGTTGTTAATCCTCCCGGCTTTATTGAGGCGGTTCAAAAGGGCAAGTTAAAATAATCGGTGAAACTTAATGTGCGTTGAGATTGAAGCAAAGCTTAAAGTTGATTCGTTGGAGCAGGTAGAGGCGAAGCTGACTGAGCTTGGAGCTGAATTTAGGCAGCAGCAGTTGCAGACGGATTACCACTTCGATGACGCAAATATGACCTTGCAGAATTCTGACCGTTGTCTCAGATTGCGACGGCAGTTAGTTGATGAGGATGAAGGGTTTTTCCTGACTTATAAAGGTGCTAAAGAAGAAAGTTCATTTAAAAAAAGACAGGAAATAGAAATCGAAATTGCCGATGGCGACTCCATCCGAAAGCTGTTTTTGGCTTTGGGGTATAAAGAGGTTTTGGTTATTGAAAAAAAACGCCTCACTTGGAATCTGGGTAACTGTGAAATTGCACTTGATGAGCTGCCTTTGATAGGTAGCTTTGTGGAAATAGAAGGACCGGATGAGCAAAATATTGCTGATATACAGGAGAATTTAGGGTTATCTGATTTGCCTCACATCGGGAAAAGTTACGCCGCCCTGATAAGAGCTAAACTCCGTGAACTTGGTAGGGAGCAAAAAGAAGTTTTCTTAAATACTTGAATTCATAATTATGAAACCTAGTGATGGTTATATTGCCTATATCGTAAATCCCAAATCCGGTGCTACAAGCAGCAAACGGGTCAGTCAGCAGTTTGAGGAATACCTTGTGAAAAAAGGATATAAGGTAAGGGTTAATCTGACTACCTCTTTGGCCAATGCTTGTGAAGTAGCTACAGATGCGGCTGTTGATTATGACTGTGCGACGGTCGTTGTTGTTGGTGGTGACGGTACTGTTAGAGAAGTTGCTCACGGCCTGGAGGGTAGCGACAAACCGTTGCTGATAGTGCCTTGCGGAACGGAAAATTTGTTGGCAAATGAGTTGGGCTTCGATGAAAAATTAAAAACGACCATAAAAGCGTTTGAAAAGGGCTTCATTAGGCCTTTAGATTTGGGTAGTGTAAATGGAAAATGTTTTACTTCGATAGCCGGTTTTGGGTTTGATGGTAAGGTGGTAAAACGCGTCAGCGAGCAGCGAATGGGACATATAGATTACTTTGATTATTTCTGGCCCCTCTGGCGGACCTTTTGGGATTATAAATTTAACCCGATAAAGGTAGAAGTGGATGGAGAAGAAATTTTTCATGGCCGTGCCTTGGTTTTTGTTGGAAACATATCGAGATATGCGGTGGGTCTTCAGATATTGCATTACGCTGATTACAGTGATGGATTATTGGATGTTTGTATTTATAAATGTGCATCCCGACTGCATTTGACAAAACATTCGTTGATGACAGTTCTGAAGCGCCACGCTGATTGTTCTGATGTCATTTATCGTCAGGGCAAAGAGATTTCCGTAAGTGCTGAGAGTGCCGGTATAGAAACTGAAATTGATGGCGACCCCGGACCGGCTTTGCCTGTGAAAATCAAGGTAATTCCACAGGCTGTCAATTGCATTGTGCCAGAAGGCGCAAAACCGGCGGGAATAAGAACAAGAATTATCAGGGCGTTAGGATGAAATCAAAAATATGAATAAGACAAACTTCAAAATCGGCAATGTCGAGATTGGATTGGATGCACCTTTTTTTGTAATGGCCGGGCCCTGTGTTATCGAGAGCAGAGATATCTGTCTTGATATCGCGGATGAGCTTGTCAGAATCGCGGCAAAAAGCGGTGTCGGGATGATTTTCAAAGCGAGTTTCGACAAGGCCAATCGTTCAAGTCTGCACAGCTTTCGCGGACCCGGCTTAGATGATGGACTGGAGATTCTTGCAGCAGTCCGTCAGGAAACTGATTTGCCTATTATGACTGATATACATGAGCCGACGCAGGCCGGGATTGTCGGCAAGGTTGTTGATTGTCTCCAGGTGCCTGCTTTCCTTTGCAGGCAGACCGATTTGCTTTGTGCCTGTGGCCGAACGGGCAAACCTGTCAATATAAAGAAGGGGCAGTTTATCTCGCCCGAAGAAATGAAAAATGCAGTTGAAAAAGTGCGCGCCTGTGATAACAGCCGGATAATACTTACCGAGCGCGGAACGTTTTTTGGCTACAATCGTCTCGTCAACGATATGACGGCAATAGATACTATGAAAGAGCTTGGCTGTCCTGTTGTATTTGATGCGACACACAGTGCTCAGCAACCCGGTGGTCTTGGTGATGCCAGTGCGGGCCGGAGGGAAATGGCACCCGTACTTGCCAAAGCTGCTGTCGCCGCCGGTGCAAATGGTCTTTTCGTTGAAGTGCATACTGACCCGGAAAAAGCAAAATCAGATGCTGCCTGCATTATGCCTATTGACTGGCTCGAAAATTTATTAGAAGTGTGCAAAAAAATATTTGAGGTCCTGCGGAAGTAGACAGAGGTGGTCGAAGAAAAAAAATATTTGTATGGCCCGGTGCCTTCGCGACGGCTTGGCCGAAGTTTTGGTGTTGATGTCGTGCCGTTTAAGTTTTGTTCGCTGGATTGTGTTTACTGCCAGCTTGGTGGGACCAATAAAAAGGTCATCAATCGTAGCGACTTCGTGCCTGTCGAAGCGGTTCTGACCGAGCTGAAGGATAGATTAGCTGAAGGTGTAGAGGCCGACTTTATTTCTATCAGTGGTTCCGGCGAGCCTACACTGAATTCTCGCCTCGGGGATATTATAGACGGCATAAAGAAAATCACACATATACCCGTAGCTGTATTAACCAACGGTACCCTGTTCTACAAACAGGATGTCCGCAGGGATTGCGCAAAAGCCGACCTGGTCTTGCCTTCCTTGGATGCTGCTGACGAACAGACTTTTAAGAAAATAAATCGTCCGCACCCCGAATTAAGTATTGAACAGATGATTTCAGGATTATGTGACTTTCGGAATGAATTTAACGGCCGAATATGGCTCGAAGTTTTTCTCATCGATGGTTTTAATGCTGATAATGAGCAGATTAGCAAACTCAGGGATGTTATAGCTCGTATCCGTCCCGATAAGGTTCAGCTTAATACTGCCGTGCGCCCTACAGCCGAGGTGGGTATCAAATCCCTTAGCGAAGAAAGGCTGCAGGCCATAGCCGGAGCCCTTGGAGATAACTGCCAGGTTATAGCTGATTTTTCATCGGCCCCTCACCGCTCACACTTCGATAGCAGGGCGGAAGACGTATTATCAATGCTGAAACGCAGGCCTTGCTCCCTGAGTGACATATCTTCGGCTCTGAACATTACCCACAATGAGGCTGTTAAGTATATCGATATCCTACAAAGGCAGGGGGGTATTGATTCTCAGAAAAAAGATGGAGTTATCTTTTTTTCAGTGCGAATCGGAACATGAGTTCCTGATGGTCTGGAAAGACCAATAAAATTTCGTGCATTTGCATCTAAATTTCTCAATATTCCTCTTCAATTTGTAAAGGCGAACGTCGTATTGGCCGATAAAAACCTTGTAGCATTTTTTAGGGGTTTGATTTTATCGCCTTTTCGGCGAAATCGAACTGTAGCAAAAGATGATTGGCTTGTAGGCCGATAAAAAATAAAAGAGGCTCTGTAATGACAAAGAGAAAGAAACAGCAGTTGGTTTTAAACAAAGGAACTGAGAAGTTTATATTCCGTTACGATACCGGATGTGAAGATAACCTTCTTGATGTTCTGACTGAACAGGCAAAAGATAGACGAACGAGCTTCGATTGGTTTGACGCGGCCGTACTTAGTTTTAAACTCGCGCAGTCGCTTATCAAACAAGCCGACGGACTTTTAGGAGAAAAGAACCAGATTTTACAGAGTGACTCACAGCAGCAGTAAATCAATTAATGTGAGTGACATTAGGGAAGGTTAACAAACTTTATTTCATAACGATGCTTTGAATAGGTAGGTGCGATTATGGAAGATAACGTGATTGTCCAGGATTTTCTGAATTATTTAAAATATGAAAAACGTTTTTCCGAGCATACAGCCAAGTGTTATGGTGCCGACTTGGAGCAGTTTAACCAGTTCCTTGCAGGTCGCTCTGAAAGCGACACGAATATTGGTGACCACATTGCAGTGGGAGACCACCACGGCGCCGCAACGGCTGTAGCTACACAGACCAGTGTAAAACTTGACCGGTTGCTTCTTTCTGCAGATGTCAATGCCGTCAGGGCCTACCTCGCCCTTTTGAACGAGAAAAATTATTCGAAGGCGACAATAGCAAGAAAGCTTGCAACACTGCGCAGCTTCTATAAGTTTCTTGTTAAAAGAAACATACTCTCTTCCAATCCGGTTATGGCCGTTAGAACACCTAAGCAGGAAAAAAGGCTGCCCCATTTCCTTGAATATGAGGACGTAAAGAGATTGCTCGAGACACCGCCGGCTGATAACTGGCTGGGAGCAAGGGACAGGGCTATTATGGAGACGCTTTACAGCACAGGAGTAAGGGTCAGTGAGCTTGTTGCATTGAATATGGACGATATAGATTTCTTGGGAGAGGTAGTTCATATCAGAGGAAAGGGTAAAAAGGAAAGAATCACACCAATAGGGACATCTGCTTTGCAGGTTATACAGCACTATATGGAATTCAGAAATAAAAGAGCAAGGAATAACCCTAATTTCGATTCGAAAGTTCTCTTCGTTAATAAGCACGGACATCGCCTCAGTACGCGAAGCGTCCGGCGTAAGATGGACAAATACCTGAAAATGGCTGGTCTGGACCCCTCAATCAGCCCCCATACACTCCGCCATAGTTTCGCAACCCATATGCTGAATAACGGAGCTGATTTAAGAAGCGTACAGGAGCTTCTTGGCCATCAATCGCTTTCTACAACTCAGGTATACACTCACCTCACAACAAAAAAGCTTAAAGAAGTTTATGATAACGCACACCCGAGAGATAACAGCGAAGACGGCAACGGCGAAAATAATTGGTAGATGTGCCATTGAAGAGGCAGAAGGCCTTGGCGGCCTACCGAGTATTTAAACCCCCGAAGTCAAAGACTTCGGGGGTTATTTTTTGCGCACCTGAAATCCACTAATTGCTTCATCACCGGAATCGAACTGCTCGTTAACGGCGGCATCACTCAAATCTGACCGTTCTTTATTATCACCATCCTCTCCTTAATGCGAGAGAGTACATCTTTTGTTTTGAAATTAATAAGTAATCTCTATGAGATTATATGGTCTATATCTAATACCGTCAGTTCCCCATCGCCGTCTATATCCCCGCCGTCCAGCGTCCCCGCACACAAATGACAGTTATATATCGTCTTAAGATATTTCTTCTCCAACAATGGCGGTATCATATCATAGAATTTCCGCTCAGTTGGATATTTGCCTTTGAAGAATTGATACAGTCCTTTTCTCCCCTTCATTGAGTTGCACTGCCCGCACGCCCATATCTGGTTATGAATCCCCTGAATCGTATCACAAACCGCGCACTTCTCTAAAATCGCTAACGACTTCGGAACGATATGCTCTCTATGTAAATCGCTCTCGCCCCCGCAGTATATGCACTTCTTCTCGGCCTCTACAAACTGCCAGTCCTCCCGCGTTATCTCCGACCACGACTTTACCCCGCTTTTTAAATCCCGAAACGTCTCTTTCACAAACCCGTAATTATATTTTTTCGCCTCTTTCCCATCCTCCGCCCCAAACGCCCTCCGCGCTATGATTTTGGCATACTGATAATAAATCAAATCACGAATTGTTTTGACGTCTCTATCGGGCATATTTGCACCTCGCCTTGCCTCTAATCCCTTCACCCTAACGAATCAAATAGTTATACACATTTTATATTCACTATAGCCAAATAGCTGCCCATGGTTTTATCAAATTCCACCACTCAGTAGGTGTAAGTATTTTCAGTGGTAGTTCTTCTAGATCTCGACGATGTCGCAGAATTGTAGACCAATCTCGTGTACAAAATGCATTGCATCGATAGACTATCGCATCGGTTAGTAAAACCCGATCGGCCATATCCGGCAGAACCTCCAAAACACCCGAAGATAACAACGATAAGCGTTCTTCTTCTGCTTCGCTAAAAGACGGAAGGTCATGAGCAGAATGTAGGAACTGTTGCCAGTAATTCCAGATCTCAAAGAACCATTTTTGGAGTGCATAAGTTCTCTTTGGGTCTTCTGTTTTTGTAACCTCGCGGTATGTAATTGGTGAAATCGCTAATTGCCAGAAGGCTCGACTGCCGGTATCAAATATTGCCCGTAATGCTTCAATATCGTTCTGTAATCTGGTCGACACTGAACTAGGAATATCAATACCTTCATGAATCTGTTCGCCATAATCGAGCGTTAGATTCACGATATTTGTATCAAGAAAGACTCGTCTTGGGATATTATCAAAACTCTCGATGTCCATACACTTATTTTTCAGGCAATTAAAAAGAGAAAATTACGTCAATTCAAACCGATCGGGAATGACAAGGAGCAACATCAGGTAAAAACTTAAAATTCTAATTCTACCTAAACCACTACATATTGTCTACGAACATCCTGAGCTTGTTGAAGTGTTACAGAACCACCGAAGGAATTCTTTTTTCCCAACCTCGAAAACCCCGAAGCAATTGGCGAGAGACTTAATCGCCAATTGCGACTGCATCGCCAGCCCGCTTTGGCATCGCTTCTTCGAATCACCGAGGGCGAGAGAGTATATCTTTTGCCGTTAAATAAATGATTGACTTGCTTGTGCTGCCTTCTGCTCAGATACCGTCCTACTGGTATGCCTTCGGCATATCCGCTTAGCGTTTCCTCGTTGCGGCCTCCGGCAACACTGCGCAATACGCGATACGAACTACGCAATACGAAAAACATCGCGGCTTCCGTTAGCAACAGCAAAAACCGTTGGCTTTGCCAACGGCGTACACAGCTCAATCCTTCTGGCAACGTTGCAGACATGAGGAAATCTTATCGTCTTTTGTGGCTGGGGGGGTATTCTTGGTTATCTGTAGACTTTTATCACCGATGAGGCATTTTTTCCCACTCTTTGAGATCTTCCGGAATTCCTAAGGTTGCAGTATCAATCCCCGAAGAAATGGAAAAAGTATATCCTCCTGCCAAATCCTCTGCGGCCTGCCAATCTTGAGCATAACTACCAAGGCTTTCATCATCAAATATGGGATGAAAGCGGCCATCCTGTTCTCCAATATAAAATGGACCAATCTTAGTGTGAAAGACGTACAATAGTTGCATGCAAGTTCTCCACTACTCAACAATAGGTATACAATCTATATAAAACTGGAAACACGACCTGGATGCTCATCAGTTAACGCCGTTACATATTTGTTAGAAAAATGTGTAACATTATTTTTTATGATGCTCCTGACCATACTTTGTTGCTATAGCCTTGTCTTCTTTAGTATATGCCCAGCCATACAAATATCTCATAACGGCCGTTGATATCTCTGACATTGCTTCGATTGCTTCTTCATAAAACTCATTTCTAATGCAAGTATCATTATCGCCAATAGCAAACGTGAAGGTTCCAGCTTCATCATCAAATTCTTTTAATGTATTGAAATAATGTTTATAAGAAAGATGAATATATCCCGATGTTTCACGATAGGTATTTGAAAGCCAATTATATTCTTTAGATAGCTGTTCAACCAAATATTTATCTGTCATCTTGTTACCGTTACGATCTTTGATACTTCTGACCTCTTTTCCTTCTAGAACTTCTGTTGCAAAATCGTGCGGCTTATCCACCAGCCATACCGCATAAAATCTAAGCAGGTTATCAAGCATCAATCGAACCAATGGAGCAGCACAAATAAAGTTTTTTCTTTCGATTAAATCGCAAAAACCAGACACAAGGCACATGGCCCTATGTGTAACGGCCGTCGAGAGCATATCCACAGGGAATATAGCCCCATCATCAGCCTTTGCGGTCATAATCCATAGCCTTTTGTACAAAACAATATGCTCCTTAAGTTTGTTCAATTTATCTTCTATTTTATCTACATTCATAGAATTACCCATAATTTATTGCGGATCTCTAATTTTTTTCTCATCTTCGCCCTTTAATAAATTTATATCTGTACTTGGTTTAGATCTCATCTCCTGCCCCGTAGCTTCAGATGCTCTATGTTTCGCTTTCTTATCTCCTGAAAGCAATTTAACAAGTTTCTCTGATGAGTGCCTTATTAGTCTGTCATCATTCCTCCATATAAAATCTTTATCTTGTGAGATTGCTATAAACACACTTCCGTTTGCCACATGGAAATTAAAAAATGCTACCTCATGCCTTTGGGCTTCTCTGGTTATAGAATTCTCTTTAAAATCTAACATGAGACATTTTGAAGAACTCAGAGGAAAGTATATTTCTGCTTCAGGATCTTCTATCCACCTTTTCCCCCCTTTACTACCCGTCATTACCACAAAAGGCCTGTCGGATGTGATATACTTTGCTGAGGAATAAACAGGTATATAAATGAGGTTAAAATTTAACTTAAAAAATATATCTTCTAAAACTACGGCATTTAGCAACATTTCTTTAACATAGTAAGTCCTGTCAATATCAGCAGTTACTTCAAAACTATGACGTATTTCTTTCGCTTTCTCGAAGGGCACGTCATTCCTCACACCATATTCTTTTTCGACCTTTTCCATCGTCTCATTATAGAGTTTTTCATTTGTCATTAGTTGATCGAATAGCTCTATAAGAAGATGTTCGTATATTTCCAGAGATATTTGTCTAAACCACAATCCCCTAGTGTACATAAGGGCAAGATAACTACATAATATCCTTTTTTCTTCATTCTCAGGGATACACTTCTTATTAACAATTTTTTCGATTATAGGATTTGCTTTTCCTTCAAAATTAGCTAGAAATTCATGTTCAATAGAATCGTCAAGTTTTTCATAAATTGTTTGAACAGTATAAAAATCATCAATGCACGCAGCATCTTTAATATTATTAACATAAGATTTACTTAGTTGGAAGTTATGCACATAAACCTGCTCTTTATTTGAAAATCTTTTCAAATATGACTGTGGTAAAAAATGCTGCCTTTTTGTTCTTCTAGCCATCTTATACTTTCTTTGACCTCGCCTTCGAAAATACTAAAAAATAACCCCGCGATGTATTCTCTCCGCCGTTGCTCACCCAATTTTACCTCAATTTTAAACATTTACACAACATTTTTACCCTCTTTTTGCTGTCGTGTCCTCCAGTTCGGCCCTCTTTCCATTTTACTTCGTCCTGCGGACTGCGTAATACTCAAC
>CAZDQP010000058.1:0-14998 GCA_964507485.1 uncultured Pirellulales bacterium
CGGTTATATAGCACAATTGGCTGTTCAGAGAGGACAGCGTCCCGAAAGAATGAGGGAAGAAATGGTGCGCGACGGCTCATTGGCGCAATTCAGGCTGCAGGTCAGGGAAGACAAATGCATAGCCAAATTGCTCGAATCAGCAAAGATAACGGAAGTAGAACCCCCGAAAGAGACCAAAAAAGCCGCAAAACCTACGAAAACCGCTGTGAAAAAAACGGCAAAAAAACCAGCGCCTAAGAAAGCTACTAAAGAGGAAAAACGGTCTCAAAAACGCAAAACAACAGCCCAAAAAAGAAAACCAAAGGGCAAAAATACCCGATAAGGAATTTGGGTATTGATAATCATATAGTATGAAGGAAGCAATAAATGTTTATTGAACGTCCGGAAAAAAAGGTTCTGAAACACCTTGAAGTATATGACCAATACAGCCCGGGGAGCCAGTATCAACGATATCGCCAGATGAGCCTCGATGATATGCTTCTGGATAACCGAATCGTTTTTCTCATAGGCGAAATATCGTACGCCAGGGCCGCCGAGGTTATTATGAAGATGCTGTATCTTGACAATCTCAAACGCAATAGCGAAATCAGCCTTTACATCAATTCCCCGGGCGGCAGCGTTGACGATACGATGGCTATTTATGATACTATTCGCTTTGTCGGCTCTCCTGTCGCAACTTATTGTATCGGCAGAGCCCAATCCGGTGGCGCTGTGATATTAGCGGCCGGCACAAAGGGCAAACGCTTTGCACTGCCGCACGCCAAAATTATGCTGCATCAGCCCTGGGGCGGGGTAAGCGGCCAGGCAGCAGATATCAAAATCCAGGCGGAGGAGATTTTAAAAGCCAAAACCATGATAAATGAAATCCTCTCAACACATACCGGCCAGCCGATTGAAAAAATCGCCGCAGAGACCGAAAGAGACAGATATATGACTGCAGATGAAGCCAAGAAGTACGGTCTTATTGACGAGGTACTTCACGAGGAAAACGAAGAAAAGAAGGGAAAAGACAAAAAGTAAAAACGCAATACGAGATACAAAATATGACAATTAATCAAAATCTGGTACCGATAGTAATTGAAAAAAGCGGGCGAACCGAGCGTGCTTATGATATTTATTCGAGACTTCTCAAAGACCGAATAGTCTTTCTGGGCGGAACAATTAGTGACGACACGGCGAATTTGATCGTTGCCCAGATGCTGTTTCTCAGTAACGAAGACAATAAAATGGACATCCATTTTTACATTAATTCAGCCGGGGGCTCAATCGCAGCAGGGCTTGCAATATACGATACGATGCAGTTTTTGCGATGCGATGTCGCAACTTATTGCGTCGGACAGGCGGCAAGTATGGCAGCAGTGCTATTGACAGGCGGCAAAGCCGGCAAGCGGTTCCTTTTATCTAACAGCAGGGTGCTTTTACATCAACCGTTAATCGCAGGTGTTTTGGAGGGGCCGGCTACCGATTTGGAGATTGAGGCAAAAGAGATATTGCGATTGCGCAGTCGTCTCTATAATATACTGGCTAAGCATACAGGCCAAAGCCCCAAAAAAGTAGAAAAGGATTGCGACCGAAATCTCTGGCTAGAGGCAGAAGAGGCAATCAGCTACGGATTGGTCGATAGAATACTGCAGAAAGCGCCTGAAATCGTCAGGAACCAGGAGAAAAACGATTAAAAAGCTCCGGTTTTAAAGGTCGAAAGGTCTATACAGGTGAGAACTATAACCATCATCTTAGCCGGATGCCTGCTCACTATTGCTGCGGGCTGTGAGGGCAACAAACTGGAAAAAGAAATCCAGACACTGAGACAGGAAAAAACAGAGCTGGAAAGCCAACTCAAACAATCCAAATCAGAAGCCAAACAGTTGAAAAACCAGGTACGGGTTCTCTCCAATTTACCGGCCGATGTCAGGCTCGAAGACCTCTACAATCTGCAAAAAATCAAAATTACCAGATATACTAATCTTTATGACAAAAACGACGACGGCAAAAAAGAGAAATTGCTTGTTTACATACAGCCAATCGATGAAGAACGTGATATAGTAAAGGCAACCGGTGCTGCAGATGTCGAGCTGTGGAACCTGGATAACGAGGACGGTCAGGCACAACTCGGAAAATGGCATGTATCGCCGGACCAACTAAAAAAACTCTGGTTTGCTACGCTGATAACAATTAATTACAGATTGTCGTTTGATGTGGGTGATAAGGTCAGCGGAGAGGAGAAGGCGCTGGTAGTTAAAGTGACTTTCACAGATTATGTAAGCGGGAAGGTGTTTAAAGAACAGAAGATAATCAAGCCGTAAGTTCTACATAAAGCAGCAGCTATATCCTTCATAGTCGGGGGTCAATTCGGCGTAAATCCTGTGTTAATACCGGTCTGATGTTTTTCCAGCAATTCGATGAGAGGGGTGTATCGAAGTTTTCTGGCGTAATCAAGCGGAGTCAGACCCTTGTCATCTTTGGCATTGACATCGGCACCATTGGCGATGAGCAACTCAGCGACAGCGGCCTGTTCCTGCATCGCCTTGTTTTTCAGTATTTGAGGCTGTTTTTGTCCAAAGACACCATCTCTGCCAATTAACAATTTCATTGCCTTTTTATATCCCCACGGTGAGGCAACCGTATGCAGGGGCGTTCTCGACCTATCGTCCCTGGCATTTATATCAGCACCGCTATCAATAAGCAACTTCGCAACTTCCACCGCCGATACATGATGCAGGGCAGTCTGGTCATATTTGTTTTTTTTGTGGACGTCAGCACCTTTGGCTATAAGAAACCGAGTCATATCCGGATGATTCTTGCGAACGGCCCAGCATAAAGGGCTGGAATACTCAAAGCGGGCGTTGATATCAGCCCCATTAGCAAGAAGGAGCTCGGCTACATCTTTATGTCCCTGATACGCCGCCCAATGCAAAGGCATAAAATTACCTGCTACGGTATTAACGAGGGTTGAATCTGTCTTCAGCATTTCGGCGACGCCATCGACGTTGCCGCGTATCGATTCGGTGATAATATCGAGCTTTACCCCTTTTTCAAGCAGAAGGTTTTCAATTTCGCCACGTCCGTGAAGGACAGCAAACCGCAGGGGCGTCATACCCTCATTAGTGACAGGATAAATATCCGCCCCTTTTTCAATAAGCAGTCGTGCTATATCGGTATGACCCAACCTGACAGCCAAATGCAGAGGCGTCCAGTCTTCAGGTGTTCTAAAATTTATATCAGCACCTTCGTCAATAAGCATCCTGATTGTGGCAATATTACCTTTAGTTACGGCCTGTATTAATTCGTTATTTTTATCCGGCTTACTTGGTGAACTCCTACCGTGCTCAACAGTTCCGTCAGATGTATCGGATTTGGCAGTCTCTCGGCGTGTCGTAGAGCCGTGGGTTACAGAAGCATCGAATTTGATATCCGGCATCTGTCGGTCCAGCTTCTCGTAAGTTTGCTGCAGTGTTTCTATAAAGCGGTCCCGAGGCATCATTTGAACGCTGCCATCATTAAATAAGGCGCCAAACTTTTCCCTGCAAAATTCGGGGTTTTCATAAACAATGATATTTTGAGGATTCAAAGCGGGTGACTGGTCTGTAATATAAATATAACTCAGGCCGGCGAAATGTTTCGGCCTACGGGGTGATCTCAACATCTCACTGGATAGGTAATTTTTCTCAACAAGAACATCGAGACTGCCGGGGTATTTTTTATCATAGTCATCAGCATATCTGGTTAAGGAGTTTCCTATCGCCCTCAAATTCGATTCAGAGACGACGGTTTGCGCATGCATTCTGGCTCTGGCCAGTGCAGGCAGCGCCATTCCCATCGCCACCGACACTCCAGCAACCGAGCCAAGACTTTGCTCAACTCCGGCACCACGATAATGAGAGTAAAACCCGCGGCTATCCGACCAGCAATAGGAACAGGCCGGCCGCATATCATAGATAATATGGGAAAGTGACGGCAACATAAATGGCAACTGAACACCTGCTTTCGAAGCACCCATAGTGGCCAGAGGCCAGAGCTGCTGGGCAATTATCATCATCTGGTTGAACTGAATTTTCGAGTCGGTGTATCTGAGGAACAAGGGATTTTGGGGCATTGTTGCAGTTGCGTATTTGAAACCATCTGTGCTGCGTATAGAGGAGTTCGTCTTCGAAGTCATCTGCGCAATCGCCGAATTACACAACGCTGTATTCGTTGCAATAACAACGTGGTCATCCACTATGGTCCAGGTCGGTACTATCTGCATCACCGCCAGCGGCAATATCGCCCAGATGTGCAGAGTCCTTCCATTTTGAACATAGGAACTGATTTGCAGGGTGTCGGTGTTTTTAGCGGCGGCGAACCGGCCAATTGCGAGCATGTTCTGCTCAAATAAATCTTTATCCTTTAGTTTCGCTATCCAAACACTTCCACCGATCAGAGTTTCCAAACTTGCGCCGGACGGCAGAGTATAGAAAACCATCGGTCCGGACAGACTTTCAAGCAATCCCCCGCGAATCCGGAACTGGGCCTCTGATTCAAATTCGGTTATCGCTTTTGTCATCTCGTTATAAGCGTCATTTGGTGAAACGATTTTAACTACACGAAATACCGTATCATATATCCCTGTAATATCGCAGTTTACAGCCGATACACTCACAGCGTTCGCGTCAACCATATCAAGCATTGAAAGCCGAGCCGGTTTAAAGCTCGCCGCCAAACCTTTACGCGGTGAAGGCATCCGAAGAAACTCATCAACCTGCAGGTCAAGGCCTGAAAAACCGGCCCTTGCAACAAACACTTCAGCTTTATCTATCCCAAACTCGGCGAGCACTTCTTTAAACTGATTATACTCTTTCTCTCCAGGTCCATTGAGCACCGCTGCTTCAAAAGTACTGATACATTTCTCAAAATCGCCGTATACAACAAGGCAATCACCCGAAGACGGGACTTTTGCAAGATAATCCGCAGCAGGTTTATCCTTGTTGTTATCTAAATACTTTACGGCCAGCCCTTCGGTCTCGTTTGTCACGAAAACAAGATAGTTTCCCACCCAACCCCAGTACCCATCGGCAACGCTGACATTTTTCAGACGGTGCATTTTGTGCGAACCAATACTGGCTTCGATTATTTCGCCATCGCCAGCCAACGCCTCAAGTTTTTCCAACTGCGAGCTTATTTCCGCCCTGCGGCTTCCCGCGTCCAGAACGGCAAATCCATAGATGGGAGCTTTTTCTTTACCATTTTTATTCGCTGCGCCAATAATAACGGGCCTCTGCAAAACAAGTTTGACAAAATCCAATACGGTCTCGGAAGTTTTGATTTCGTTGGGGTCGCCAGCTTCGGCTTTAATTTTGGCAAGAAGCTCATTTTTTATCGACTGGAAGAAAGTCTGCGCAGCAGGGTCGTTCCAAATTTTACCCATAATGGTCTTATTAAAAGCCGGTTTCAATTCATCCGCCCCACTGGTTGCAATAAAACCCAATATATTGTCAGGTGCTTTGGTCAGTAGTTTCTCCACTGCCGACGCCGTTTCTCTCGTCTTCGAAGAACAGGGAAGCGAGCAGAAAAAGACGACAGATGCCGCCGCTAACAGTCCCGCAAACAACCTAAATCTCGCTTTTAACATAAAATATCCCTTTCAAACTGACTGATATTTTTCATATTAAACGCTCAGAAATGAAAAGTCCATACCGCAACCTCTCGGTAAAGAAAAAAACTTGTATCTGTCCCTTAATTCGTAAAAAAACGGAAAACGAGGAAAATATTGTGCAACGGTGTCAAAGAGAGAATCACACTATTTAGCCGTCAACATTGCCGTTCAACAAACGCCTTAATAGTGAAACGGCGAGGGTGCGAAAGCACCCAGCCGGCACGTGCCCAACGATACAGGGTATTTAAATGCGGAATAATTTCGATAATAAGCAGGGGCAGGCAGAAGCTTTAGCAGGACTGAAACAACTATAAAAGCGATATAAAAAAAGGAGGCAGTTATGCAGGTATTTATCAGCGATATTCATTTTGTCGACGAACCTTCTGATACAACAATCAAGAAGGGAGCGCTCGAGCTTTTCAGGGACAATCTGAAGAAACTTGTTCAGGATGTGAAAAAGACCAAGAAGCCCATTAAGGAACTGAAGATAGTGCTGCTCGGTGATATCTTCGATGTAATCCGTTCAACAAAATGGAATAATTCAGGATACCAATCAATTCGGCCGTGGTCAGACCCAAGCACTGCGCAGGAGGCGGCCGTTCAAAACATCGTGGATGATATAATCAATAAAAACCAGCAATCGCTTAAATGTTTCGATGACCTGAGGCGATTCGCAGTGGATGAAGAAAAAATTCCATTTCAAATACAGTATGCGATTGGCAACCATGACTGGCTTATAAACCGTTACCCCAAAGTCATGAAGACAGTTGCCGATGCATTAGGCATAACCGATGTTCCTACAGAGTTTCCGACGGAAATCTACGAACCAGCATACGGCATCATCGCAAGACACGGGGACAAATATGACAAGCTCAACTATATGGGCGACCGCAACAAATCCTCTATTGGAGACGCAATTGTAATCGAACTTTTGAACAAATTTCCGGAGGAGGTTAGAAAGGCACTCGAACCGCTGCCTACTAACGAGAAGGACCCCGATGAAAAGAAAAGAATAGTTGACAAACTCAAGGAAATCGATAACGTCAGGCCGTTGACTGACATTCCTTCATGGCTGCTCATGGTTTCAAAGAGTACAAGTCCAGCTATACAGAAGGAGATAAGAAAGGTCTGGTTTAAGTGCGTGGATGAGTTTTTTGATGTCCCTTTCGTAAAGAACATGAGCTGGTTCAGCGGATTCAGCCGTTATGGAGTAAGATTGAGGATATATCCGTATATACCAAAATTTATACTCGGAATTCTCTGCCTGCCCACCTTAGGTCTGCAATGTCTGAAAAAAGTGCGTTATAACAAGAAGGCCTGGGCAGAAGTCAGAAATTCCCCATTCAGTGTAAGATATATCTTATACGGACATACCCATAAACACCTAATGGTCTCGATGGACCAAGTTACGTCAGTCCGCGATAATATAACAAGCAAGATATATTTCAATACAGGGACATGGCGCCAAACGTGGAACAAGGCGGTCTTCGACCGCATCAACAAAGAGTTCATAGGCTGGAAGGTGCTTACATATATTGCGTTCTACAGTAAAGAAGAGAACAGCTCCTATAAATTCGAGGTGTGGAATGGAGCGCTGGGGTAGGCAATTCAAGGTGTATATATGGTATATGCATATACGATAAACGGCAGGCGGCTGAAAACCGGGGACATTATCTCCACGAAAGACGGGAACAACTCTATCTACTCGTTAGGGTTCATTCTGCTCGGTCATCTGATACCGGGGAAGGTGGACCACACGGTAATATACATCGGGCCGGACGGACTATGCGTCGAATCCGGTATGCGAGGCGTTATATCTTTTCGGGCAGCAAAGCAATGGAACTCCAAAAAGATGTTCAAGGAGCGCGGTCTCATCGATACATTCTACGCCGCATCTTCCGCATTTGACGGCAAGGAACTATCGCCGTCAGACGAGCAGCTTGCGAGAACGTTTATCCGCGCGTATGTACTCGGCTCCGTCGGGAAGCCATATAACTTCAACTTCCTTAACCCGGACACCGAAAGCTGCGTTTACTGCAGTCAGCTCGCCTATCTGGCGTACAAGAAGATAGGCATCAATTTGAATAAAGGAAGCATAGGCATACCCGGTGTAGATAAGATAGTGTTCCCCGAGGAGATACTGCAAAACACGGCAATTATCCCGAAGACCGGATGAAATCCACGTAAAAACGTGTCCGCAAGAGAACAGAGAACCGGGCCTCCGACAGTAAATCTCCAATTGACTTAGAAGCGGGAACGTGATATAAGGAGAGTAATTATATTTGCCCGCCTACAAAATGCGAAGGCAGGTCGGAGGTAAGAGTATGAAGTGGTATAAGATTGAAATCCCGCCGACAGCAAGTGACGAACCGACATCGCTTCTGAATATGTTTGTGGACCTTTTTATAGCGGGGGCCGAGCCGAAACATACAGCACTTTTTTCAAACGAGGCATCCGAGAATACATACTACGTCTGCGCCAACGAGCACTCAATCGGTTATATACGGCTGTTAATCGAATCCTACAATGCTTCTTTGTGCCATAGGCCGAACGGTGAAAAACTGACGCTAATGGCGGGGAAAGAGGGTTCTTTTGACTAATTTAGCTGGTTAAATGCTCCCGCATAAGGGACACTTTTACAGAAAAAACCTGTTTTTTTCTTGACAACAGGCCTAAATATAGTATAAAATGTCACTTGCATACATATGGGGAGGAGTTGAGAGCCTTTAATTGAATTTAAAGCTTTACTCTTGCAGGAGGTCAATTATGAAGGTGTATCATCAACAAATCCGTATATTATTCTCCGCCGTGATGGTCATAGCTGTTATTTCAGCGAGTCAGGCATTGGGCGTAAGCTACAATTTAATTAATTTGACGCCCGGAGGAAGCAGGTGTGAGGCCCTTGCGGCGAGCGGCGGACAACAAGGCGGCTACAGCAATGTGGGCGACTACCGTCAAGCCTTTATCTGGGACGACAGTGCGGCAAGCGGTGTCAACTTGCATAACGGCCCATACAATGAGTCTCGAGTTAACGGTATGAGCGGCACACAGCAGGCTGGTTTTATTCATCAATTAGGTTCCGCCCCCTACCACGCATACACCTGGAGCGGAAGCGCGGCAAGCGGAACCGATTTGCATCCAACCAGATTTTCAGCCTCCGCCGCTATGGGGACGAACGGCACTCAGCAGGTCGGCTTAGGTGGTGATTTTATGATCGGCACCGAAGAAGGCAACATAACTATCACAGGAGGAGGCACCGCCTTGCTTTGGAACGGCAGTTCAAGTTATACTGACCTGAATCCGAGCGGATTCAACAGTTCCATAGCTACCGGAATAAGCGGCACACAGCAGGTCGGATGGGGAGAGCCCTCCTCAGGCAGCACCGAGCATGCCCTGCTATGGAACGGAACTGCGTCAAGCTATGTTAGTTTGCACCCGAGCGGATTTTACTCATCTCGGGCCAGAGGAACCAGCGGCACGCAGCAGGTTGGGATGGGTCGCCCTGATTCAATGAGCTGGAACCGTGCGTTGCTTTGGACCGGGACTGCAGAAAGCTTTGTCGATTTGACCCCCAGCGGATTCGGTGAGTCTTGTGCAACCGGAACCAACGGCACTCAGCAGGTCGGATGGGGAGCTCAAACTGTGTGGCCTGCAGGAGATTTACTAAAACGTGCCTTAGTCTGGAACGGCAGTGCGACAGACTTCACCATATTACCCCTTGGCGGGTTTTATGAAACCTGGGCGAATGGTATCGATGAATACGGCAACATCGTAGGCTGCGGGAAAACAATGGGCGGCGAGACGCATGCTCTTCTCTGGCAGGTGGTTCCAGAACCTGCGACGGTTTTGCTTCTCGGAATGGGCGGACTGGCAATAACAAGGCGAAGGAGAACTCGTCGATAGTCAACAATTGTTAGTTAATCTACTGCAGCAGAATAAGCAAATCCCACCAAAGCGCCGGCGAGGGCAACAAACCGCCAGCTAAATCACACTTGCAATCCTTCGAAGGTGCGCTAAAATGGGGGGTATGGATGCGCTGCTTAAAAGAATAATCTGCGGTGACTGTATAGAAGTGCTCGGGGACGCCGGCGAGCCATTTGCAGATTTGATATTTGCGGACCCGCCTTTTAATATCGGGTACAAATACGATAAATATTACGACAAAGTCAAAAGTAAAAACTATGTTGCGTGGACGAAAGACTGGATGGGTGTATGCAAAAAGGTCCTGAAGCCGCACGGCTCATTTTATATAGCCATCGGCGATGAGTATGCGGCGAACGTGAAGGTCATAGCGGACGAAATGGGGCTTTTTATGCGGAACTGGATAATATGGCATTACACGTTCGGGCAGCAGACGAAAAAAAAATTCGCACGGGCGCATACGCATATTCTCTATTTCGTGAAAGACAAGAAGCATTTTACCTTCAATGAGCATGCAGTCCGGGTGCCATCGGACAGGCAGCTAATTTATAACGACAGGCGGGCCAATCCGGCGGGGAAGATGCCGGACGATGTGTGGGGGGAGTTTTCACGGGTTTGCGGGACGTTCAAGGAAAGAGAAGAGTGGCATCCGTGCCAGATGCCGGAAGATTTGCTGAAAAGGATTATAGCGGTGAGCAGTAACGGTGGTGATTGCGTTCTCGACCCATTCAGCGGTTCCGGGACCACCTTAGCGGCGGCGAAACAGATGGGGAGAAATTACGTCGGGGTGGAGATATCAAAACAGTATGTCGAAAACGCCAAAAAACGTCTGGCCCAATTGGAAAAACAACACAACGGCAACCAGTACCTGGAAGCTAATGAGTTGACTGAACTAAAACGGTTTGCCAACGAAACAGCGATACCCATCAGGGAAATCACTACCGATAAAAATCTTCTGGCCCTATTTACAAATCAATTTTCTGTGAGGATGAACAACGGGAAACGCTACAACACGGAAGAGATAGCGATGGTTTTAAGGGACTCGGCCGATTGAAAAATTCAGGGATGAAAAACTTTTTGCTAGTTCTGCTGGCGCTTGCAGGCAGCGCGGTGATGCTAACGGTGATACAGGCGCCGATTAGCTGGTCGGGTCTGGCGTGGGTGGCGCTGGTGCCATTTATTATGGCGTGCTGGCCGGAAGTAAAAATCAAGGTGTTATTTCCCGCGGCTTACGTAATTTCACTTTGCTACTGGCTCGGGAACCTATACTGGATATACCAGGTAACGTGGCTGGGGTGGCTTGCATTTTGTATGTATACCGCACTGCTTTGGCCGATAGTGGCGGTTTGCGTTCGATACTGCCGAATAAAAAAAGTGCCGCTGGTTTTGGGCGTGCCGATTTTGATAGTCGGTGCGGAGCGTCTTCAGGGGATATTTCTCGGGGGATTTTTCTGGCGGTTTCTGGCACACAGCCAATACACCAATATCAAGCTCATTCAAATAGCGGACATCTTCGGTGCGGCGGGTGTTTCTTTTTTAATAGCAATGGTCAACGGCCTGGCGGCGGAACTGATAATAGCTGCTGAGGAGAAAAGAATTTTCAAAATTGGCAATTTGATAAAGGGTTCTATAGTATTAGCCGCACTGGCAGGAACGATAATTTACGGACAATGGCGGCTCAAACAATCAAGCGAATTTATCGAAGATGGGCCACTGGTGGCATCGGTTCAGACGAATGTTCCACAATCAGTCAAAAAGTCGCATCAATCGTCGGATGAAATACTCAACGAACTGCTGAAGAGCAGTAATGCAAGTATCAAAGCCGGCGCGGAGC
The DNA here is from genome assembly GCA_964507485.1 of uncultured Pirellulales bacterium. Classification (GTDB taxonomy): domain Bacteria; phylum Planctomycetota; class Phycisphaerae; order Sedimentisphaerales; family Anaerobacaceae; genus CAIYOL01. The sequence continues at coordinate 11,385 of CAZDQP010000058.1, forward strand.
TGGTAGTCTGGCCGGAGACAATGGTCCAGGCGACACTGGATGAGCGAGTGTTAAGCCATGTGAGCGATGAGTACGGCTGCAAAATCGTCGATAAAATTTTAAGAGAACATTCGAAGGGAAAAGCTTTCGTGCTTGCAGGCGCATACGGCGGCACATTAAAGATAAAGGATGATTTCACACTCGATTTGGCTGAAAGATATAATACGGCGTACCTGTACAGACCCGACGGGAGCCGAGCAGAGGAACAATACAGTAAGATTCATTTAGTTGCTTTCGGAGAGTATGTGCCGTTTAGAAAAAGTTTTCAGCCGCTTTATAATCTCCTGATGAAATTCACGCCATACGACTACGACTATACGCTGGACGCAGGGAGCGAATATACTGTTTTCAAGATGACCAGCGATAAAGGGCAGAAGTATCGATTCAGCGTGATGATTTGTTATGAGGATGCTGTGCCTGCAATTGCGAGGAGATTTGCGAGAATCAGAGAAGAGGAAAAGAAAATTGACTGGCTTGTCAATATAAGTAATGACGGATGGTTCGTGCGCTTCGGCGACGGCAATGTCTCTCCAAGCACTGAACTGGAGCAGCATGCAGCTATATGCGTATTCAGGGCCGTCGAAAACAGACTTGCGGTAATTCGGAGTGTCAACACGGGGATAAGCTGCTTAATCGACACGGTGGGCCATATACGAAACAAATATGTTGCCGGGGTTCTGCCCCATAAGGCGATGGCGCGCAGGGGTATGTCGGGGTGGTTTGTTGACAGAGTACCGATAGATAAAAGAAGCACCTTTTTCAGCAGAAACGGTCAATGGCTGGATTTTTGTTGTGCAGTTTGTGTTGTTTGGCTAATAATAATAGCGCCTTTGGGACGATTTCTTTTAATGAAAGCACACAGAAATATACAAAGGCAATCAACAAGTAAAAAATAGAAAGGCAGAAAGATGAAGAGCACAAGATTCTTTATGGCTTATGGAGTTATAACTTTCTTATTTTTTGTCTTCGGCTGCAATAAATCTTCGCTTGAAAATTATGCTCCACCTGCCGCCAAGTCTATAGAAGAGCTTGTTCCAGAAGCGGACCGAATTATCCAGGAAGGTCTAAGCGACTATAACCCACTAGTTAGGGCTAATACGATTGAAACAATAGCAGCAACCAAACAGGTTAAATTCATGCCTAAAGTGGAACGGCTTTTACGAGACAGATTTGTACCAGTTAGATTTGCGGCGGTCTTAGCTATTGGTGATTGTGAATACTTCTTTGCGGAAAACTCGGTAAAACAATTACTTGTGGACAAAGATGACAATGTCAGAATTGCGGCTAATTACGCGATGAGCAAACTGGGCTCAGGCAACGGCATCGAACCTATTCTCGAAGCGATAAGGAGCCGTGACCAAACCGTCAGGGCCAACGCCGCTTTCTTACTTGGTAAAATGGGAGATAAAAGGTCGCTGAGGATGCTTTGGTGGACACTACAACAGGAAGATTCCGGCTACAAAGCGAAGTTTAATGCGGCAGAAGCAATAGCGCGACTCGGTGATGAACGAATAGATGAGAAGCTACTAGCGATGCTTATAAGCGCTTACGCCGACGACAGAGCTATTGGTGTGAAGGCGATGGGTGCGCTGGGGACAGCAAAGGCCAAAGATTTTCTAATAACCAAACTCGACGATGATGTAGTGGAAGTACGGCTTGCGGCAGCCGAGCAGCTTGGTATGCTCGGAGATACAGCCGGCGAGGCAGAAGTGTATAAAGTTTTTATGAAAAACCTCACTGCAGGCATGGATAAAGAAGAAGCCGAACGTGTTAATACACTTGCGGCCCTTGCGATAGGTCAAATTGGGACATCATCTTTGAAAAGATTTTTGCCACAGCTTTTGGAAAATGAATCAAAATTCGTCCGCATTGCCGCCGCCAAAGCCGTTTTTCAGTGCACAATGAAAGACAGACCTGCCGAAAAAACCTCGATTTAAGGCCGTTAGATGAGAAATAGGCCCTCAGGATTTATACTCCATAGTCAGGCCCGTACGCCTAATTTGAAGGGGTAAGATAAAATTTCGGATATTTCAGGGGCTTTAAATTTGTGTTATTTACTAAAAAGAGCCCGTAAAAAAACTTGACTTTTCCGGACCTAAAACGTAAAATTATTAAATTACAAACAGTAATAACACGATGTATAATCTGTAACAGCAACAGAAAATTCAAAGAATAGTGAAAGGGACTAATCTTGAGTACGCTTACTAAGATATTAATAGTTTTGTTGACATTATCATCAATTTTCCTCTGTGGTATTGTGGTAACATATGTTGCCAACGCCGACAATTACAGGCAAAAATATAATGACCTTAAGAACGACAGAGACAGTCTGAGCAAAAAGGTCAACGACCTAACCAAACAAGTAAATGAGAAAATTGAGCAAAAAAATCAGGCGGAAAAGAGATTAAACAGCGAACTTAGCGCACTGAAAACAGAAAATAGTGAATTGCAAACGAAGTTCGACAATACTGAAAGAGAGAAAGCGGAACTGCTTCAGAAACTAACCAGTTATGCAAGCATAACAGAAGGTTTCTACCAAACTAATGACAAACAAGGTCAGCTATTGAAAAATACCCTCGATGAGCTAAATAAACTTCAAACAGAACAAGTGCGTCAGCACAAAGAGCTAAATGAGACTACTGCGGCTCTAATAGAGAAGATGGCGATAATAGAAAATCTGCAAGCAGAAAATAGACGTTTAGTAGAAGAAAAGACAGAATTACAAATCAAATTGGACCACTTTTTACAACCACTTGGTAAAACGGCCGGCGAGACAACTCCTGTGACACCGAGAAGAGAGACAGCCCGTCCCGCCAGAACCGAACCACAGGAAATTGCCCTGCAGGGACGGATAACAGCGGTGGATTTGAAAAATTCTATGGCGACTATATCCATAGGTAAAGTAGACGGGGTCAAGGAGGGTATGAAATTCCACGTGACGCGCGGCTATAAGTTTCTTTGTGATGTTCTCATTATAGATGTAGATACGGAACGCTCTGTAGGTGTTTTGGAACTTGTACAGCAAGCACCCAACATCGGTGATATCGCATCTACTAATTTATAAAGTTTCCTTGTAATCTTTAAGTGTAACCCTTCAACAAATACATGAGGTCAATATATGAGTCCCGACGGAGCAAGCCGAGTTCGAAGTGGAGCAACGTCCAATAATCTTTATACGATTATTCTTGCCTTCGCATTTTGCGCAGTTCTAGCCACAGCAGCACTAGTTGCTTATAAGTGCTACTTTCAATACGGCACAATATTTAAAATTCCGTAGCCAAAATTGACTATTGACAACTCCGCCTTTAGTATATACAAATAGTCAATAAAACCAAAAAGGGACCCGAAAGTGCTACTGGATACAATCTTAGGCATGTTTAGCATGGATATGGGCATTGACCTTGGTACGTGCACTACGCTGGTCTGTGTGCGGGATAAAGGCATCGTCCTAAATGAACCTTCCGTAGTTGCAGTTCGCAAAGGAACGAATATTGTTCTCAACAACGGAGAGGCAGTGGGTCTTGTCGCACGTGAAATGCTGGGTAAAACACCCGGCTCAATCAGTGCAATAAGAC